>CAYGMM010000340.1:0-1503 GCA_964351035.1 uncultured Actinomyces sp. | reverse complement strand
TCACCTGATGTCGACGGCCGGCACCAGGGCTACTACGACTACTGGCTCATGGACCGGGAGGGTCAGGGCACGGCGCCGACGTACTCCTACTTCGGCAAGGACTCAGCGGACTACTCCACCGACGTGCTCTCCGCGCGCGCAGTCGATGTCGTCGAGTCGATGCCTGCGGATACTCCGCTCTTCATGATCAGCACCGTCTACGCGCCGCACAAGCCCTACACCGTGCCGTTGCGGCACTCCAACACCTGGAACCGGGTGAAGATCACGCTGCCCGAGGGCATCGGTGACACCACCGGCAAGCCGTCATGGGTGCAGGACCGCAAGAAGATCGGACCGGCGGACGCCAAGTACTTGATCAAGCAGCAGTCCCTCACGCTTCTTTCTGCCGATGAAGGGATTGCCGACCTGCTCGACGCGCTCGAACGCACCGGTCGCCTTTCCAACACGCTCATCGTCTTCGCGTCCGACAACGGCCTGACCGTTGGTCAGTTCAACCTGCTCGGGATGAAGAACTTCCCCTACGCATCACCGATCCCCCTGACGATGCGCTGGGATGACGCACCCGCCGACAGCATGTTCGCCCAGGCAGGCACACAAGACTCGCGCCTGGTTGGCCTGCCCGACATCGCGGCCACCGCGCTCGACGCAGCGGGGCTCGACTCACCGGAGTCAATGGACGGACTATCGCTGATGTCGGCGAAGACCAAGCGATCGTCACTCATCTTGTCCGCGGCGGCGAATCGCTCAGCGGACGAGGGTGACGCCGCGATGCCGCCGTACTGCGCCCGCCGAACGTCGAACTGGCTCTACGTCCGCTACGCCACCGGCTTCGAGGAGTTGTACGACGTACGGACCGATCCCGGCCTGCTCGCCAACCTGGCCGGCGAGAAGTCCCGAGCCAAGACCGTGCGCACCCAGCGCAAGGCCACCCAGAAAGCCTGCAACCCCAAGCCGCCCGGCTTCAGTTGGAAGGCCGCGGGCTGACCTGACTCCTCATTTCCCGCTCGTCGTTGGGGTCTTGACTGCGGCGAAACCCCAACAACGAGCGGGAAAGTGCCACGCCGGCCGAGGGGTCGATCAACTCGGGATTTCGAGGCCACTGGATTCACCTGAGGGGTATCCCTCATCAGGCCACCCCCCGGGGAGCGAACCGGACAATCGGAGTCGTAGTATGTGCGCCGCAGGCCGGAGTGCTGTCGTCCCCCCCGTCGATAGCCCCGGCCTGCCCTTATGCCCCCTCCTCACGTGACCGACTCCCGCATGACCCACTCCCACACGTTTGTCACCTAGAAGCGGGGTTCCGGCGCGAAATCCGACCCCAAAACACCGTTTCCAGGTGACAAACGTGGGAGAACTTCGCCGCACGCAAGGGGCCTCCCCTGAGGGTTCCAGCGGTTAGTCTCGGTCCATGGCCCTGCCCCGTCCCGCCTGGCTGACCCGCTGGTCGACCGACACCGCCGCCCAGGCCGGTGTCCTCGGTGCCGCCTGGAGCGTCGCCGGGTC
>CAYGMM010000339.1:665-1505 GCA_964351035.1 uncultured Actinomyces sp. | reverse complement strand
TCGTGAAGGCCGCAATCATGGCCACCACGATCCCGAGGCTCTTGACCCAGGTCATTTGACGGAATTTAGCCGTTCTTGGCCGTTTCGGCGCCCGGATCGAGCAGGTCACGCAGGGTGAGGGCGTTGTCCACACCCGCTGATGAGGCGGTGTTGTCGAAAATCACGAAGGAGTCGGCCGTCCGGGCGTGGAGATCGGCGGCTAGGGCAGCGAGTTGCTCGGCCGAGTAGGGGCTGCGATAGCGCCGGGGCTCCCCGTGGAGCCTGTAGTACGCCGTCCCAGAACTATCTGGCTCCGCCGGAATGCTGGTGCGCACCTCGGTCAGGTCGAACTCGCGGTAGCGCGCCCGGGGCGGCTCCTCGAACCACGACGCATGCCGGGCCTCCACAGCAATGGTCCCGTCGTAGGTCGCTCGTAGCCGGGCGAAGAAGGCTGCGGCGCGGGCATCGTCGTACGTCAGGGACGGCGGCAACTGGACCAGCACGGCCTTGAGCTTGTCACCGAGCCCGGCCACCGAATCCCAGAAAGGTGCGAGGGGCGCATTCTCGGACAACTTGGCGAAGTGAGTGACGGCGCGCGCCATCTTGACGCTGAACGCGAAGTCGTCGGGAGTCTGCTCCGCCCAGCCCTCGTAGGTGCTGCGGCGCGCCTGTCGGTAGAAGGAGACGTTGACCTCGACGCAGTTCAGTGTGGTGGCGTACCGCGCGAGTCCGGTCCCGGTCGTTTGGCCGAAGCGAGTGCGGTAGCGGCTGACGGCCTCACTCCATCCGGCCAAGCCGATCCGCGGTACGGCGTTCACCTCGGACTCTTGGCCGGACGGTGCGGACAAGTCTGAGGTGATC
>CAYGMM010000339.1:0-655 GCA_964351035.1 uncultured Actinomyces sp. | reverse complement strand
GATCGCTCAGGCATCCTTCGCCGCGTCGTACAGGGCCCGGGCGGCCTGCTCGATCTCGGCGTGATGCCATTCGCCGGCACGACTGTCAGCGGCGCGGAGTCCTTCGAGGCTCACCGTCGCGAAGTCGTTGGAGATGGGGAATCCGTAGTGCTCCTTGGTGCCCGGATCGGTGCCGGGATGGATGCCAAGGAACCAGATGCCGTACGCCTCGATGCCATCTCGCGCGATGACCTCATCGCCGAGCGCGGCGTCCGGGGCATGCCACGGGGTTGCGTCACTCACGTTGCCATCAGCGATGAGTTGCCGGGCGTGCGCAACCGCTGCCTCATTGAGTTCGGTGGGATGAGATTCAGCCATGTCGGTTCCTTTGCTAGTGGGCTCGATGTCGGAGTTAGGGGATCGCGGCGAGAAGCAATTCGGTCGTTCCTCGCGGGTCGGTCAGCATCATGTCGTGGCCGGTATCAATTGTGCGCATCGTCCAGCCGTCGGTGCGGGCGCGCTCGATGGACCGGGCAAGTGGGGGCAGTGGCGGGCTGGTGTGCTCGATGTAGGTGCGGGGCAATGCCGCGATTGGCCCGGGGTCGTACTCCACGATGCCGCGCGAGAAGGTGAGCGAGAAGTCGGTGAGCTTGCGGTTCAACTCGGCGGCGAGGGC
>CAYGMM010000338.1:0-1523 GCA_964351035.1 uncultured Actinomyces sp. | reverse complement strand
GCGACGACGGTCGAAGAGACGCTGACACTCATTCGCGACGGTGCCGAGCGCAGCAACGCCGAGTGGCTTACGGGCGGTGGTTGGAGCCACGAACTGTTCCCGATGCCTACCCGACATCAGTTGGACGAGATCGTTCCCGATCGCGCGGTCGCGCTGAGCGACACCGGGCACCACACGCTGTGGGTCAACTCGAAGGCACTGGAACTCGCCGGCATCGACCGTGACACCCCTCAGCCGCACAACGGCTTCATCTACCTCGACGGGGACGGCGGCTACCTCAACGAGGCTGCCGCCGAACTCGTGGGCAGGATGGTGCCGCCGGCGACAGACGACGAGATGTACCGCGGTCTCCTCACTGCGCAGGAGTACCTTTGGACGCTCGGCATCACCGGGTGGCACGAGGCGATCCTCGGCAAGTACAACGGCAAGGCGGACTGCACGCCCGCATACCGCCGAGCGATTGCTGAGGGAACGCTGAGGGACCAGACATCCGGAGCCCTATGGATCGCACCGGGCCTGCGTCGCGAGGATGTATCGGCCCTCGTGGCCCGGTTTGTTGAGTTGCAGGAGCTCAACTCCGTGGCCGGATTCGACACGAGCACGGCCAAGGCGATGATCGACGGCGTCCCGCACGGCGAGACAGCGGCGCTCCTCGAACCGTACTGCAACCACGATCACGATGGATTCAGCGGCGAACTCCACTTCGACGAGGCCACGATTCGCGAGTTCGTGTGTCGTCTCGACTCAGCAGGATTCGCGCTGCACCTGCACGTCATGGGCGATCGCGGCATCCGCGTCGCTCTGGATGCGATCGAAACGGCGCGCGCGGTGAACGGACCCGGCCAGCGTCACCACATCGCACATCTGTCGATGGTGCAACCCGAAGATGCCCTGCGGTTCGGCCCGCTTGGCGTCACCGCGAACATCCAGGGTCTGTGGGGTGCACCCGACCCCTTCGTCATTGACCTCATCGGAGAGGAGCGGATGCTACGCGGATATCCATTCCGCACCATTGCCGATGGTGGCGCCGATCTGGCAATGGGCTCCGACTGGCCGGTATCGCCTGCCGACCCGTGGCTCGCAATCCACGTCGTCGTCAACCGCTGGGCACCGCCGCCCCTCGGCGCGGACGAACCAACGATGTCTGAGGGAACGACGCCGCCGACACTCGACGCAGAACGGCAGTCCCTTACGGTTACGCAAGCGCTAAGCGCCTACACGAACGGATCGACTGAGTTGGTCCTGGGCCGACCCGGTCGCATTCGCGTCGGCGAACGTGCCGACATCGCCGTGGCCACCGGCGATCCCTACAGCCTGCTGCCCGAGATGTTGGCCTCGATTCAGACCGCCGTGACGATCGTCGGCGGCGAGGTCGTGTTCGAGCGCTGACTGGCCCCCCGATGTCTGGAGTCGGGAACACACGGACTTCTGCGCCGAGTGCTCGGCGCCATCATCCAGAGCAACCCCTACCGGATTGCCCCCGGGGTTTCCGTTGAGGTCAACCACCTCTAGCTGATCGGGAC
>CAYGMM010000337.1:0-1533 GCA_964351035.1 uncultured Actinomyces sp. | reverse complement strand
AGGCCTCGACTCCGGTGCGGGTCTTGGTGAACTCCTCGAGGTGCTTGATGTCCTCGCGTGTGGAGCCCCGGTCCCAGGCAGCGTGCCGCTTGCGTCGGTTGAACAGGCCCATGATGGTGAGTCTGTCAGGAATTCACGCGGTACGCCGAATTAGTGTGCTGGGCCGATGTCGTCTCTAGGGCGAAGTCGTCGCTAGGCAGATCTCTTGTCTCTAGGCCGATTTAGTGACCGGTAGGTCGTACAGCGGGTGTAGGTGGCTGGGGTAGGTGGTGCCGCTCTGGGTGGATGTCCAGGTGACGCGGCCCTGGTCGTCTTCGCTGATGACGAAGTAGCCGGCCGTAACAGCGAGATGGTCCGGTCCGCAGGCGGCATGCACGTTGTCCGGTGTCGTGTTGGCTCCATCGAAGTCGATGGCGTGATCGAGTTGCGCCTGCGTGGCCGGCCGATTGCAGGTATCCGCCGTGCAGGTCAGATCACGTGCTGCCACTAGGTCACGCAAAGCCTGACTGGGCCGGTATTGAGTCGTGCCTACTTCGATCAGACGACGTGACCTATCGTCGATCAGCCACCGCCGCCACCGTGGAGCGTCGGCCAGGATTTCGCGACCGAGGCTGGCCGGGACCCAGCCGTAGCCGGGGACGAACCCCGGCTCGTCGGACATGCCGAGGGCGGTCGCCATGTCGATCACGACCGCGGCATCGGCTCTCGGCCGTGATCCAGGTGCTGATGCGTCCGGAATGGCGCCGTCCGGTGCGAGCCACGGGTCGCTGTGGACAGTGCCGGCAAGGTTGCCAGCACGAATCCCCACGTCGCTGTGGACAGTCCCGGCAAGGTTGCCAGCACGAATCCCCAGGTCGCTGTGGATGGGCACCTCACCGCGGGCCAAGGCGCTCAGCCGCGCCATCGCCTCGCGAACGGTGTCTACGCGCACGGCCCCGACGCGTCGATCGTCATCGGCGAAGGCCTCCGGCGCTGCGTCCATGACTGCCTTGCGGACTCGGGCAACCTCGAGCACGTCGCGATGGATGCGGGAGATGACATCGTGCGGGCCGGTGATGGCCAGGCGGGATTGGCCGTCCGTCAGGGTCCACATCCCGACGTCACGCTGCGCCGACTGCTCCCGGGTGCGCTCGGTGACGCCCTCGGCGTCTCGCCGCGCGATGGACTTGCGTAGCCGGTCGGTGAGGCGTCGGGGATGGTCGGTCGCCGCATACGGCAGCACATCACCCAACACGGCGGATCGGATATCGCGGGGAACCTCGGCGAGTTCCTTCTCGGCCACGCGCAGGTGGCCATAGCCCCAATGCCCCGCCCAGGCGGCGCCCAGTGCCTCGGGGATCTCTTCGGCGAGGAAGCGACTGCTCTCGACGCGTCGCCCCGCGGTGCGGGTCGAGACGCGGGTCGCCAGGCTTACTTCGAGAGCGATGGCACGCTCGCGGGCCTCCCACGCTTCCGAACGGGCCTCAGTTTCGACGCGCAGCCGCTCCCCAAGGGCGGCGCCGGCTACCTGTGCCTCGGCGAGTTCGTCCTCGA
>CAYGMM010000336.1:0-1561 GCA_964351035.1 uncultured Actinomyces sp. | reverse complement strand
AGTCCCGTAGCGAGTGCACCGGTGCCCTTCTCGTCCCCGTATCGACGTCGGATGAAACCAAGTTGCGCCTAAATCGGCCACCGGGCGAGTACCGTGAGGCGCCATGTCCCAAGCGATTGTTGGAGCACGCGAACCAAAGCCCGAGGGCGATGGAGCATCAGGCTGGTATCCGGATCCAACAAATCCTCGCCAGTACCGTGCGTGGGATGGCGCGATGTGGACGGACCGCACCACGGACGCGGCCTTCTTCGACACCAGCGAAACACGATATGCGTGGTCGGCCTTTCTCTGGGGTGCGTTCGCGGTGGTGTGCTCAGTTCTGCCGATCGCGAGTTGGTTGGCGGTCTTTGTCTGCGGCCCGTTTGCGCTGTACGCCGCCAAGAAGAATCGCCGACTGGCGAGTGAGGCCGGCGTGGCCCCTAGTCCGGCGGTGCGCCCGGGCGTCGTCATGGGATTGATGGGCATGGGCATTGGCATCGTCATGAGTGTCATCTACTGGCTGAACTGGACGGCGTTCACTGATTGGCTCAACTCGGCATAGCGTCCGCCTTCTGGCGACGAAGCCCTTGCGCGGTGGGTGGCCCGTGACACCGCATGCTTGACTTCCCCTATGCAGATCGAAGTCTGGGCGGACGTCGTATGTCCCTGGTGCTACATCGGCAAGCGCCGCCTACAGAGAGCGCTCACGGAGCGGGGAATCGCCGACAAGGTTGAGATCGTGCACCGTGCCTTCCAACTCGACCCCGAGGCGAGCACGACGCCGTCACTCACCGTCGACCATCTCGCGGCGAAGTACGGCGTGACGCGCGAACAGGCGCTGGACATGATGTCCGACGTCACCGAGGTGGCAGCGCGGGAGGGCCTGGAGTACCACTTGGATCGCACAATGACAGGCAATACGCGGGACGCCCACCGACTCGTCCTGTGGGCGCAGGACCAAGATCCTTCGTCCGCCCAGCGGCTACTTGAGGCGATGTACTCGGCCTACTTTGAGCAGGGTCGGGGCGTCTTCAGCGCCGACGATCTCGTGGCACTGGCCGCGCTCGTGGGGCTCGACCCAGCAGTTGCTCGCGATGTGTTGGGCAGCACCGCGTACCAGGAGCAGGTAGTGCAGGATCAGGTGCTCGCTCGCACTTTTGGCGCTAACGGTGTCCCGTTCTTCGTTTTCGATCGGGCGGTAGGGGTCTCGGGGGCTCAGCCGGTGGAGGTTTTCGTCAAGGCCATCGACCAGGCATTGACGACCGTGGCCGAATGACGAGACCGACCGGTGTCAGACACCACGTAAAGAACGACCGCAAAGCCCCGTAGCGAGGGGTGCTTGTGGGGCTTTGCGGTCGTTCTCTGCTCGTCTGATCCCAAGCGGCCGACTCACCGCCCCTTGGCGATGGTCACCTGATTGGACTTCACACCGTCAATCGTGACGTAGGCCTTGTACTTGAACTTCGCGTTCGCCTTGAGGTCAGACTCGAAGTAGCCGACTCCCAAACGATTCACCGCCACCGTCGTGGGGGACTGTGCCTTCCAGCGCTGGCCGCGCTTGACCTTCCTCAATGAAGGCGTG
>CAYGMM010000335.1:0-1564 GCA_964351035.1 uncultured Actinomyces sp. | reverse complement strand
GGAGATCTCCACGAGCGAGCCGTAGTTCGAGAACGACGAGCGCTGACCTAGCGACGTGTGCGAGGCGACCGTGATGACGTTGTTGCAGCTCGCGGGGGTGGCGTTGGACGCGTCTGTGTTGCTGTTGCCCGCGGCCACGACCACGGTCGTGCCGTTGGCTACCGCGACGTCAATGGCACTTTGCATCGTGGGACCGCAGGAACCGCTGCCCCCGAGTGACAGATTGAGGACGTCGGCGGGGGTCGCATTCGCCGGAACGCCGCTCACCGATGCTCCGGATCCCCACCTCACGGCAGCCGCGATGTCGGAGGTGTAGCCACCGCACTTACCGAGGGTACGCAGGGGCTGGATCTTGACGTCGGGCGCAACGGCAGCCACGCCGGTGGCGTTGTCGGTGAGAGCGCCGATGGTCCCGGCCACATGGGTCCCGTGCCAGGAGGAACTTTGTACGCGGCAACCGTAAAAGGTGTAGCCGACAGACTCTGAGTATGTAATCCAGTCGCCCGGGTCTGAAGGATCTGAGTCCCGCCCGTCACCGTCGTTGGCCACGTCGACGTCACCGATGCAGTCGTACCCGGCGACCACGTTGGCATCGAGGTCTGGGTGCGCGGTGATGCCGGTGTCGATCACGCCAACGACGACGCCGGAGCCGGTCGAGACGGTCCAGGCTGCTGGTGCTCGTGAACTGAAGCCGCCATCTCCGGAGTCCGCCCCCTGCCAGAAGCCCCACTGGTTATAGGGGCTGTTCAGGTAGGGATCGTTGGGCAGCGTGACAGCGGTCGGATAGACCTTGGTGTCTGGCTCGACGTAGGCCACTTTGGGGTCAGCGGCGATCTCGGCCAGCAGGGCGTCGTACTCGGCCTGGGTAAGGGCGGGATCGACAGCTAGCACCGTGACATTGCGCGTGACCTGCGAGACCACGGTCGCCGGGGTGTCGATGCCGAGTTCCGAGGCCGCGGTTTCGGCGGTGCGCGCGACAGCCGTGGTGAGGGCGGCGGCACGTGCGGATCGGACTGGGACGGTCCCCACGATGATGCGATCGGTGGCGGCGGCACGGGAGTCTGCGGGATCGCCAACGGGCTGCGCCGCTTGGGAGGGCAGCGCAAGGCCCACACTCGCTCCAACCACGAGGGCCAGAGCGGACATAGTCCCGAATGTCCGCTTTAGCATCAACACAAGTTTCCCTCGCCCGGGCAGGGGACGCTCGCCGAGGAGCCGAGATTCCGCGCGGACTCAGAGGGTGCGGCTCAGGCGTACGTTGCCTCGGCCGGGATCATGCCGCCGATAGAGGGATGCGTGCTGTCAATCGAGCGCCTCTGTCGGCGTTGACCAACTCCCAGGTCGATACCTGATCACGCCAAGACGATCCCAGGCCCGGCTGGGCGTCGTCCGCGACCCCGACTCCGTCGTCGGCCACCACTACCTCAACGGCATCGCCAGCGACGCGCACCATGACGTCAACGTGTCGCGCCCGGCCGTGCCGTACGGCGTTCGCCACGGCCTCGTCGACCAGTTGACTGATCGTGTTCGACGGCGCTGTGGGGATATCGGGCACCACATCGAG
>CAYGMM010000334.1:0-1576 GCA_964351035.1 uncultured Actinomyces sp. | reverse complement strand
AGCCCCGCCTGAAGCTCAAGTACCGCGCGGACATCGTCCCCGCGCTGCGCGAGGACCTCTACCACCGCAGCGACATGCAGGGCCCCGGGTTGAGGAAGAGTGTCGTGCACATGGTCGATCGCGGCGTTCGCAGCGGACGCGGCTGATGAAGCACCGCGGGCCTCGATGATGGCCGCGCCGCGCTTGGCGACGGTCGGGATGAAGACGTCCTCGACCCAGGCTTGATCGTCGACGACGGCCGGCGCCGATCGGCCGTCGACCAGCGCGTGGGTGATGTCCGGGTACTGCGAGGCGGAGTGATTGCCCCACACCGTGACCCGATGGACATCGCTCACTCCGACGCCGGTGCGCTGGGCGAGCTGCGTCAGGGCGCGGTTGTGGTCGAGCCGCATCATCGCGGTGAAGCGCTCGGCGGGGATGTCGGGTGCGTGCGAGCGTGCGATGAGCGCATTGGTGTTGGCCGGGTTGCCCACGACCAGGATGCGTACGTCGTCAGCCGCTCCGGCGTTCAGCGCCTCGCCCTGCGGCTTGAAGATCCCGCCATTGGCCTCGAGCAGATCGCGACGCTCCATGCCCGGACCGCGGGGACGGGCCCCCACGAGCAGCGCGACGTTCACACCGTCGAAGGCGACACGCGGATCGTCGGTGATGTCGATCCCCGCGAGCAATGGGAAGGCGCAGTCGTCGAGTTCCATCGCGGTGCCCTCCGCTGCGCCGAGCGCCGGGGTGATCTCCAGCATGCGCAGCCGCACGGGCACATCGGGGCCGAGGAGTTGGCCCGAGGCGATGCGGAAGAGCAGCGCGTAGCCGATCTGACCGGCGGCTCCGGTGACGGCGACGTTGACGGGGGTCGTGGACATGGGCACCTTCCTTTGACGGGCGGCCATCCAGAGACAGGCGAGTTCGTCGTCACTGGATCTACGTCCGAGGCTAGTCCGGCCGGGGTGCGCGGGGTCGCCCGGGTCCGGGCGGCTACTCCTCCCCCGCGCGGCGCAGACGCCTGGCCGCCTCAGCGACCGAGCCGCTGAGGCTGGGGTAGACGGTGAACGTCGACGCGAGCTGATCCACCGTCAGGCGGGCATCCACCGCAAGGGCGACGGCGTGGATGAGTTCGCTCGCCCGGGGGCCAACGACGACGCCACCGATGACGATGCGCGAACTCGGTCGGCAGAAGAGTTTGACGAACCCATGACGGATCTCCTGCATCTTGGCCCGCGCGTTGGTGGCGAGGGGCAGCATCACGACATCAGCCATCACTTCACCGGCGTCGACCTCGCGTTGGGTGACGCCCACCGTGGCGATCTCGGGAGTCGTGAAGACGGTGTTGGCGACATGGCCCTTGTTCAGCGGCCCCACCGCGTCACCGAGGGCGTGCCACATGGCGATGCGCCCCTGCATCGCCGCCACCGACGCGAGCATGAGCACTCCCGTGCAATCGCCAGCGGCGTACACACCTCGCGCGGTCGTCCGCGAGACGCGATCGACCACGATGAAGCCGCGGTCATCGACCGCTACGCCCGCGTCGGCGAGCCCCATGTCCTCGGTGTTCGGCAGCGATCCCACGGCCATGAGCACA
>CAYGMM010000333.1:1074-1589 GCA_964351035.1 uncultured Actinomyces sp. | reverse complement strand
CCGTACCGGGGGCATGTTGCCGGGATGTGAACACGGTTACATCCCCCTGAAACCCGCACCCTTGTGGGTTGTGGTCGCTCACTGGGCGAGTTAACGACCACAACCCACAACGGTGTCTATGGGGGGATATCGTCCGCTCCGTGGTGAGCATCGTGGGGGGCCTGCTCACGGCGGCCTTCTTCGCGAGCAGCAGCCTGATCTCCTCGAGGACCGTCAAGATCATCGGGCCGGCTTCGTCGGTTGCCTGGACGATGCTGATCGGCCTCGTCATCACCCTGCCATTTATGGCCATGTCCGGCGTACCGGCCAATCTCGGCGCGAGCACCCCCTGGATGGTGGTCGCAGGCCTGGGCAACGTGATCGGCATCCTGGTTGCGGGATTCGCCTTCCGGATCGGCAAGGTCGGGGTCGTGGCGCCGATCCTGGCGACGGAGGGTGCGATCTCGGCGGTGATCGCCTCCATCCTCGGCGAGAGCATCGCCAAGGCCGCGGACGTCACGACCACGCCCCTCGCT
>CAYGMM010000333.1:0-1064 GCA_964351035.1 uncultured Actinomyces sp. | reverse complement strand
ATCCTCGGCGAAAGCATCGCGCCACTCATCGCGTTCCTGCTCCTTGTCATCGTGGGTGGCATCGTGATCTCGGCGATCGCCCCGGATCCGGAGCCACTGGTGCATGAGCGGCCGGTGCTCGCCGTCGGACTCGCGACGTCGGCCGCAGCATGCTTCGGTGTCTCCCTCTTCGCCATCGGCAATCTCAGCGACGAGTTGCCGATCGCGTGGGTGCTGCTTCCGCCGCGGCTGGCCGGCGTGCTCATCATCCTGATCCCGCTCATCGTCGTACGCCGACTGCGCATCACGCGGACCACCGCACCGCTCGTCATCGCGATGGGATTCACCGAGGTCCTGGGCTTTGTCAGTTTTGCCATCGGTGCGCAGTACCAGATCGCCGTGACGTCGGTACTGGCCTCACAGTTTGCGCCGATCGCCGCCGTGATGGCCTACGTGCTGTTCAAGGAGAAACTGGGGCGCCTGCAGATCGCCGGCGTGATCGTGCTCGTCGTGGGTGTGACGGCGTTGAGTCTCGCCTCCTAGGTGACGGGCGTAGCATTTGCGGCTATGAGCCGGATCTTCACTATGGCGGTTGCCGATGTCTATCCGGCATACGTCAACAAGGTTGAGAAGAAGGGCCGTACGGTTGCGGAACTCGACGAGGTCATCTGTTGGCTGACCGGGTTCGATGAGGCTGAACTCCGCAGGCAGCTGGATTCGGGCGCCACGTTTGAGGAGTTCTTCGAGGCGGCAGACCTGAACCCGAATGTCTCGATGATCACCGGATCGGTGTGCGGCGTGAAGGTCCAGGAAGTCGAGGACCCGCTCATGCGGCAGATCCGCTACCTCGACAAGCTCGTCGATGAACTAGCCAAGGGTCGGCCCATGGAGAAGGTCCTGCGGCAGTGAGCGCCTGCCCGTTCTTTCGTCAGATCGCCGGGCTTAGGCCCGTCATGTGACGAAAGAACCGGTCTACCACGTGAAAGGACCCAGGGAATGAACCCTGGGTCCTTTCACGTGGTAGCGGGGGCAGGATTTGAACCTGCGACCTCTGGGTTATGAGCCCAGCGAGCTACCGAGCTGCT
>CAYGMM010000332.1:0-1596 GCA_964351035.1 uncultured Actinomyces sp. | reverse complement strand
ACCTCATGCCAGATCTCGTCGAGGACCTGTCCGCCCTCGTGCGTATTCCGTCCTGCGCCTTCTCCGGATTCCCGCGTGAGCCGGTCCGCGAGGCGGCAGAGAAGGCCCGCGCACTGTTCGCTGCCCTGGGGGCGCAGTCCCGGCTACTGCCCATCGACGGTGGCGAACCGGCCGTCGTGGCCGAAATCGGCCAAGGCGAGCGCCAAGTCATTCTTTACTCGCACTACGACGTACAGCCCGCGGGCGATCTCGACGCTTGGACGACGAGCCCCTTTGAGCCGACGATTCGCGATGGGCGCCTGTATGGCCGGGGCGCGGCCGACGATAAGAGCGGCATCGTGATGCATCTGGGGGCGCTACGCGCCCTTGTGCAACTGGTCGGCGACGTACCGCTTCGTGTCACCGCGCTCATCGAGGGCGAGGAAGAGTGCGGTGGACCGCTGCCGGACTATGTGCTTGCCAACCCAGAGTTGGTGGAGGCCGATGCGGTGGTCGTTGCGGACGTTGGCAATCGAGCTCTGGGAGAGCCCACTCTGGTGACCGCCCTGCGTGGCGTCGTGGATGCCACGGTGGAGGTTCGCACGCTGCCGCAGCCGGCACACTCGGGCATGTTCGGCGGCCCCGCACCCGATGCGCTCCTCGCGCTCATCCGCATCCTGGACACCCTTCGTGATGAAGCGGGTGACACCACGGTGCTGCCCGGTTATCCCTGGGAGGGTGCACCGGTGGACGAGGAGCAGTACCGAGCCGACCTCGGGATTGCACCGGATGCACAACTGCTCGGCACCGGGCCACTGGCTGATCGACTGGTGACCAAGCCCGCGGTCAATGTCATCGGGCTCGACGCACCGCCGGTCCATGGCGCGATCAATGCGGTGATTCCGGTGGCACGGGCGAAGGTGTCCCTGCGGATTCCGCCGGCCACCGATCCTGGCGCGGCGATGGACGTGCTGTGCGAGCACCTGCGTCAAGCCGCGCCGTGGGGTGTTGACGTCGTGGTGACACCGGGCGAGGAGGGGCGCGGCTGTGCCCTGCCGACCCTGGGTCCGTCGTATGCCGCCGCACGGTGGGCGCTCGGCGAGGCCTATGGGCGTGCGTCAAGTGAGGCGGGAGAAGGTGGGAGCATTCCGCTGGTCGCGGCCATCATGGAAGTCGCGCCGCAGACGGAGATTCTGCTGATGGGAGCAGAGGATCCTGGCGCCGCCATCCATGCGCCGAACGAGTCGGTCGACATTGCCGAACTCGAATCCATGATCGTCGCCGAGACGCTCTTCCTGCTGCGCCTGGCTGGGGAGATCTAGCCTTCTAGTGTCGTGAGTGGCGCTAGCGCTAGAGGGTGCCGCGCTCGCCCTTGTGTCGCTGCGTCCACTCGCGCATGCGCGGTGGGTAGCCGACCAGTTGGGTGTCGTACAGCGGGATCTTCCACTTCTTGGCGAGGTCACGAGCCTCGTCAGGTGTTTCGACGCGACGCCGAGTCCACTCCCCGTCGTGGGCGACGAGGACGACGGTGGTTTCGGTGGCCATCGTCACGGGTTCGAGATAGGCCTCGACTCCGGTGCGGGTCTTGGTGAACTCCTCGAGGTGCTTGATGTCCTC
>CAYGMM010000331.1:0-1597 GCA_964351035.1 uncultured Actinomyces sp. | reverse complement strand
GGGGCGCGCGCGCTCGATCACCCCACTTGCCGAATCCGCCGCGGGTCCGGTTGACGACACCGCCCTGTCGGCTCAGGTCGTGGTCCATGTCGCTGGCAAGGTGCGCCGGCCCGGTGTCGTGCGACTCCCTGCCGGATCGCGCGTCATCGATGCCGTCGAGGCGGCCGGCGGGGTGCGCGAAGGTGCCCACGCCGGAGACATCAACCTCGCCCGTGTCCTCACCGATGGTGAGCAGGTCGTCGTTGGCCGACGTGTCCGAAGCGAGGCGGAAGGTGCGAGCGCCGAGGGTGCAGCAGGCGGGGGTGCGGCGACGTCGACCCTGGTGGACATCAATGCAGCGACGGCGGCCGAATTGGAGGCGTTGCCGGGCATCGGACCAGTGCTGGCTGGGCGAATCGTCCAGTGGCGGACCGACAACGGCCCGTTTACCGCTGTCGACGTGCTCGGTGAGGTCTCGGGGATCGGCGATGCTCTACTCGAACAGTTGCGGCCGCTTGTGCGCGTATGAGCGATTACCTGAGCAGCGGAACGACGAATCTGTCATGGCGGCTCGTCCCCGGAGCCATGCTGAGCTGGCTCGTCGTGTGGGTCGTCCTGCTGCAGATTGAGCATGTCTCGCCGACCGGCGTAGCCGGTGCGGCCGTTCTGGCGCTGCTGGTCGCGGTTCTGTTCTCCCTCGGCGGTCTCATTCGGTCGAGGGCCGACGCGACGCGGTCCGGGGAGGTCCGCCGTGCGGTAGCCGCAACCCTGCTCATCCTTGCCGCGGCACTGGCGTCAACCGCGGCGTACGTCGCTGATCTGACCACCGGTCCGGTGGCGGAAAGCATCGGGCGCCGAGTGGTGGCTGATGTCTCCGTGGTCGGTGACCTGCGGCTGCGGCCGGGCGGCACCCCGTGGCAGGCCGAGCCGGTACTCGACGCCCGCGCACATCTGTCACGTCTGGAGGTGACCGGGCAGGAATGGGAGGTGGGGGCTCCGGTCCTCCTGCGTTTGCCGCCGGAGACCGCTCCCCGGGTAGGGGCGCTACTGCGCGTCACCGGCACACTGCGCGAAGGAGACGCCCTGCGCGGATTCGCCGCGACGATCGCGCCGACGTCGGTGACACAGATCGCTCCTCCGGGATTGCTCGGTCGCATCGCCGGCGGCGTACGACGTTCACTCACCACAGCCCTTGCCGGTGGTGAGCCGCGTGCGTCGGCCCTCGTGGCCGGGCTAGCCGTGGGGGATGAGACAGGGCAACCTCCGGAGTTGGCCGATCAGATGCGGGTCTCGGGGCTGTCGCATCTGACCGCGGTGTCCGGGGGCAACACCGCGTTGGTTGTGGGGGCGGTCATCGCGGTCGGTGCGTTGCTCGGTGCCGGGCTCGTCGCTCGCGTGAGTGCCGCCGTGGTCGCCCTCGGCCTCTTCGTGGTCGTGGTTGGTCCTCAACCGAGCGTCCTGCGGGCCGCGGTCATGGGCTTCGTCGCCCTCCTTGCGCTGCTCGCGGGCGGTCGGCGCAATGCGCTCGCCGGGCTGGCATTCGCCGTCGTCGCCCTGCTCATCGTGTCGCCCGGGCTTGCGGCCTCGTGGGGATTCGCGCTGTCGGTGTGGGCCACGG
>CAYGMM010000330.1:1010-1599 GCA_964351035.1 uncultured Actinomyces sp. | reverse complement strand
ACTTTGGAATGCGGCCCTTCGGGCCGACCTGTGGGGGGTGCCGTCGAGGGCACCGGACGGGCTCTGCGAGAGGCGGCGGCCTGGGTGGGGTCCCATACGGTCCGTGTGGATGACGTCCGGCCGCAATCGGCAGCGGCCTCGCTACGTGCTGCCGTGGCCGACTAACCTGGTCCGATGCCCGTCGCTCTCGTCACCGACTCCACGGCGTACTTGTCGAGTGAGTTGCTGCGCGATGCCGGCATCACGGTCGTCCCGGTCCAGGTGATCGTCGGTGGTCGGGCGTACGACGAGACCGCCGACGAGGCGGGGGTCCGGCGCGTTGCGGATGCACTTCGCGCGTGGCAACCGGTCACCACGTCGCGACCCGCACCGGAGCGCTTCCGGCAGGCCTTTGCCGCGGCCGCTGCGCGCGGAGCGGACGCCATCGTGTGCGCGACGCTGTCCTCCCGAATGTCAGGGACGTTCGAGTCCGCCGAACTCGCGGCCAAGGAGATGGACATCCCGGTTCACCTCGTGGATAGCCGCACGGTCGGGATGGGACTTGGTTTTGCGGTCCTTGCCGGAGCCGAGGCCGCGGCGGCGGGAGCGT
>CAYGMM010000330.1:0-1000 GCA_964351035.1 uncultured Actinomyces sp. | reverse complement strand
GGCCGAGGACGTGGCTGACCTCGTCGAGCGCAAGGCGCGCGAGTCAACCTCGCTGTTCTACGTGGATACCCTTGAGTATCTGCGGCGCGGGGGACGGATTGGGGCCGCCCGCGCGGCGGTGGGACAGGCCCTGCAGGTCAAGCCCATCCTGCAGATCCTCGATGGTGAAGTGGTTCCCCTGGAGCGGGTGCGCACGGCCTCCAAAGCGATAGCCCGGCTGACAGAACTCGCCCTGGCCGCCACGCTCGGTCGGTCTGTTGAGATCGCCGTGCAACATCTCGATGGCGGCGAACGTGCCCGCGATCTCACCGAGACGCTGATCGACTACCTGCCAGACGCGCGCATCGTTGAGTCTCCGCTCGGCGCCGTCGTCGGCGCGCATACCGGTCCTGGGATCGTCGCCGTGGTGGTTTCGCCTCTTGTCGGCGGCCAGGTTCACTGATCGCTGGAGTTGGCGGCCCTCACGTGTGCGACATGCTCACCTCGGCGTAGCCTGCGCAAACGCCGTCGGTGAAGAAGACCGTCCCGGTCATGGATTCGGGTGTCTCCGCCGTGAGTTCCCACTGGACAGCAAAGTCGCTCCCGCTGAAATCCAGATTGATGTCTCCTCCGCTCATGGTGATGGGCTCACCTACGGACACCGGTCCACCCACCTGAACGAAGGTCGCGTCACCGGTGCTCGAAGCCATAACGATGTCTCCGGGCGGAACGAAGACGAAGGACGTCGACCCGTCCGGACCTGGGGTTCCTTCCTCGAGCGTGACGGGTTCGTTCAGTGGGAGATCCCAGAAGCCACCGAAGTCGTCGAGGACAACGACGTCGCCGCAGTCACTCGTCAACGGGCTGTCTACCTGCACGTTCCACTGGCCGGGCACGATCAACGACGATGGTGGCGGAGTTCCGGCGGCAGGGGTGACCAGCACCATCGTGAAGGGGTAGTCCCCGGAACAGTCGATGCCATTGTTCCAGTGCAGGGTGCCCACTCCGGTGTCTGCTGTGT
>CAYGMM010000329.1:1032-1613 GCA_964351035.1 uncultured Actinomyces sp. | reverse complement strand
TGCACAGCGCCGCCGAAGTGTTGACGGTCCCGGTGCTCGGCAGGGACGGTCCCCTGCAGCCGCCACCGCCAACCTTCGGCGTTGCACCTCGCACCCTGAGGCCCGGGCTGAGGCATGGCGTGCGCTATGTGGAGATGGACATCCCGCCCGAACATGTCATGACTCTGGGCGACGGGCTGCTCATCACGACACCCTTGCGAACAGCGATCGATGTCGTGCGCCTCGATCGTCTCCCTCGCCATCTCGCGCTGGCAACGCTGTGTGGCGCACTTCGGATTGAGGCGGCACGAGCCTCTGGCGTGAGAAGTTCCGACGCTCGGAGTATCACCAGAATGATGCAAGACCCGGAGTCACGCCTGGTCCTGGCCGATGCCCTCGGTGAGATGGCACGGGAAGTTCCTCGCTGGGGCATGGCATCCGTCGAGGAGTGCCTCGCGTTCGTTGATCCCCGGCTGGAGAACGCATTGGAGGCAACTTCGTGGGGTCGCTTTGTGGGCGCGAATATTCCCATGCCCACACCGCAGGTGTGGCTGCAAGGGGCGAGTGGACGCTGGTACTGCGTTGACTTTGGGTGGGAGAAG
>CAYGMM010000329.1:0-1022 GCA_964351035.1 uncultured Actinomyces sp. | reverse complement strand
ATATCGCTCCCCCCGTGACCTCGCCGAGGAGAAGGCGCGGCAGCTGGACCTCGAAGGGCCGGGGCGCTCCATGTTTCGCTGGGGTTGGGAGCATGCCTTTCGGACCGGCGACCCACTGCTGGCGGCGCTCTTTGCCCGGCTGCAGTCGGCCGCCTGAGCCCGCAATCCCGACTTCCCCGGCTCCTCGTCGGATTCCACGACCCGAGAGATCGACGGTTTGGTGGACTAAGCGAGGGGTGATAGTCCACCAAACCGTCGGACTCTCCGGGAAAGTGAGAGACTGCCCGCCCACCGTGGCGGGGCAGTCCGGCAGATAGGCTCAGACCCTTATGAACGAGGCGAACAACGCGGCGAACCCCGCCGACACCGAGACGTATGACCTCGAGGCCATTCAGGCCCGTTGGCTGCCGGTCTGGGACGACCTCCAGCCGTTCCGCTCGGGCAAGGAGGGCGATCCGCGCCCCACGAAGTACGTCCTCGACATGTTCCCCTATCCCTCCGGCGACCTCCACATGGGCCACGCGGAGGCCTACGCCCTCGGCGATGTCATCGCGCGCTACTGGGTACAGCGCGGCTTCAATGTCATGCACCCCATCGGCTGGGACGCCTTCGGCCTGCCCGCCGAGAACGCCGCCATCCGGCGCGGTGAAGACCCGGGTCTGTGGACCTACGAGAACATCGCCCAGCAGAAGGCGTCCATGCGTCGCTACGCCTGCTCCTTCGACTGGGATCGCGTCCTCAACACCTGCGACCCGGAGTACTACCACTGGAACCAGTGGTTCTTCCTGGAGATGTACCGGCGAGGGCTGGCCTATCGCAAGGACAGCAACGTCAACTGGTGCCCCAACTGTCAGACGGTCCTCGCCAACGAGCAGGTCGTCGCCGGCCTGTGCGAGCGATGTGACACAGCGGTCACCAAGAAGAAGCTGACGCAGTGGTACCTGCGGATCACCGACTACGCCGACCGGCTGCTCGACGACATGGAGCAGCTCGAGGGTCAGTGGCCGGAGAAGGTGCTGCTC
>CAYGMM010000328.1:0-1617 GCA_964351035.1 uncultured Actinomyces sp. | reverse complement strand
ATCATCGGCGAACCACGTCTGCGCGATCTCATCACGGTCGAAGGCCTCGATCGCGCCAGCGAGATCCACCGGCAGCGGAGTGAACTCCGCATCATCGATGTGAGTCGACAACACGCCCTCCAAGCTGAGTTCACGATCCAACCCATCGCACATGGCATGGATCAGCACACTCAAAACGAGATACGGATTGGCGGTCGCATCGGCAGCACGAAACTCAAGGTTGTAGGCATGATGGTGGTCGCTGCCCGGTGGGATCGACGACACCCTGACGAGCGCCTCTCGATTGTGGAGGCCGACGAAGGCGCCGGCAGCACTCCAACGATGCGGTGTCAGCCGTAGCGCCGACACATGACTCGGCGCCGTGAACATCAGCATGGCGCCGGCGTGGGCGAGGATCCCGGCCGAAGCCGCGTTCGCCAGGGTGGACAGCCCGGCCAGTCCGTCGGGGTCGTGGGTCACCGGCTTACCATCTCGCCAGAGCGACAGATGCACGTGTACGCCATTGCCCACGGAATCCGGGTGCAGCAAGGGAGCGAAAGTCGCCCGCCGACCGTGCATCGTCGCCACCGTTCGGACGATCTCCCGGGTCAGGACCGCGACATCGGCAGCTCGCAACGCTGGTTCAGGAGCCACGGTGACTTCGAACTGCCCCGGGCCGTATTCGGGGAGCCAGTTCTCCCAGCGGATACCGGCGGCTTCGAGGGCCGCACGAGCATCCGCACCAAAGGGCTCACCCTCAATGAGACCGGCAAGTGTGAAGGCTCCGGGCCCCGCGGGCTCACCTTCACCATCCAGCAGGGCGAATTCGTGTTCAAAGGCGGCCATGACGCTCAGGCCATGGCTCTCCTGCAGTCGCCGGAGCGCTGCCTTCAGATTTGATCGCGGACAGCATTCCCACGGCGTTCCGTCCGGCAACGTTTGGTCCGCCAGGAAGATTTCGCACGACCCCGACGGCATTGGCAGAGGAGCCCGACTCGCCATGTCCGGCACGAGTCGCAAGTCGCCAAGCGCCCCAAAGGGGTTGGGCTCGATCAGGTGACCGAAGGAGTCAATGGCAAGGTCGGCGGGAACCCACCCAACCCCGGAGACCTCGGACAGTTCGGCCAACGGCAGCGAGCGTCCGCGAGTGTGCGCGACCAGATCGTTGGTCGCGACGAAGGCAATGGGGGAATCCGACATGGTCACTTCCTAGGCGATCGACAGGATCTCATGGGCACCAGACCGGGTATCGATCAGCAGCACGGTCCCGTTCTCCAGCGGATGGTGTGAATCATCCACCGTGCGCACACCCGTCGACCACGCACTAATGACACCATCCCGTTCTCCCCAGGTGAGGTCGAAGTAGTCCTCGTCCTCGTCAAGTGGTCGATTCTCTTCCTTGAACAGACACACGACCGCCAAGGTTTGTGGAGTCAGGATCATCGCGTTCAAGGAGGTGTAGGCGTGGTCGCTGAGGCGCTTGGCGGTTCGACGCAAGGATGAGACCACGTCACCGGATTCGCGGCGCAGCTCGGTCGCAAACAAGCCGAAGTAGCGCTCGCTGTCGGTCTGACCGCGAAATGCCGCGACGAGATCACTGTCAATCTCGTCAATGAGTTCGTCGGCCTGCGGTAGCAG
>CAYGMM010000327.1:0-1618 GCA_964351035.1 uncultured Actinomyces sp. | reverse complement strand
GGCCCCATCGGCCCGGTCGCACCCGTGGCTCCGGTCGCACCGCGTGGACCGGTGTCACCCACCGGCCCGACCAGGCTGGTGCCGGACGGCCATGTGTCGTCGGTGCGGGGGCCCCACATCGTCCAGTCACTCAGGTCGATGTAGAAGTCGCCGGCCTTGCCAACGGACATGGTCGGAGCGCCATCACCACTGAGGACTGTGGCGCCGTCCGGTGGCCCCACCGGCCCGGCGGGGCCTTCGGGTCCCACGGGGCCTTCCGGGCCGACCTTGCCGGTCCGGCCGCGGTTGCCCTTCTTCCCCGGTGGCCCGACGACATTCCACGCCACGAGCGTCTCGCCTTTGTCGCATGTACCCGCAGTCAGCAATCGCATGCGCCCGTTGGAGTTCTTCACGCAGGCGTACATCGTCGACGTCGACACTTCCGCTGTGGAACGGCGGTCAGCGCCGATCGGGTCGGCCTGCGATGCACCAGCGGACATCGTCAGCAGCACCACCGCCGCCGCCACCCCAGCGCCGAACCAACGGCGCGTGCTCGCTGCCTCCATGGTGATCACCGCCTACGCGTCATTTCGACGGTAGGCCGCGCTGAAGTCAGCGGGCTACGGCCCAGGGGCCTACAAACGCAGGCACAAGGACCCTGGAAGAGCGGCTAGACCTTGACGGGCTCGCGCTCGTCAACGGCATCGGGCTCGTCGTCGCCGATCTCGTCTTCGCCGCCTTCGACGTTGATCGTCGGCAGGATCTTGTCGAGCCAGCCCGGCAGCCACCAGTTGACCTTGCCGAGCAGCGTCATCAGGGACGGCACCAGGACCAGACGCACGATGAAGGCATCGATGAGCACCGCCGACGCCAGCGCCAGGCCGAAGAGCTTGATCGTGGAGTTCGTGCTTGGCACAAAGGCGAGGAAGACGCTGGACATGATGGCCGCCGCGATGACGACAACACGTCCCGAACCAGCCAGGCCACGACGTACGGCGGCCTTGTTGTCTCCGGTGTGGGCCCACTCCTCCTGCATGCGCGAGACGAGGAACACCTGGTAGTCCATCGACAGGCCGAACAGGATCGCGAACACCATGATCGGCAGGAACGGGAAGATCGGACCGGTGCTCACGACACCCAGCGGACCGGCGAGCCAGCCCCACTGGAAGACCGCCACGGTGATGCCCATCGCCGCTGCGAAGGACAGCAGGCTGGTGATCGCCGCGGTCAGCGGCACCACGAGCGAGTGGAAGAGCAGGACCAGGGCAAGGAAGCCCAGACCGATGACGATCAGCAGGAAGATCGGCAGCGCGTCACCGAGGACCGTGGTGAAGTCGCTGGTGATCGCCTGGGTACCGCCGACGTAGAGCTTGACGCCGGTGGCTTCCTCGATGGCCGGATCGGTCTGCGTGCGCAGCCGCTCGAGCAATTCACTCGTGGCCTCATCCTGCGGCGCGCTATCGGGATAGACCGCAATGGCCTGGATTGTCTGCTGCTCGCCACCCCCTTGACCGCCGGCCTGGGCGATCTTGGCGAAGATGGGCAGGGCCTCCAGGCTCGGCGACGTCCCGGCCACACCCTCGGTCTGCGCCAGACCCGCGATCACCTGGCCGTAGGCATCGGGGCTGGTGGCCTCGGA
>CAYGMM010000326.1:0-1621 GCA_964351035.1 uncultured Actinomyces sp. | reverse complement strand
GGGCGACCAGCACAACGAAGCTGAACGGCTTGGTCAGATAGTCGTCGGCGCCGAGGTCGAGCGCGTCGGCGAGGTCGTACTCGCCGTCCTTTGCCGTCAGCATGAGAATCGGCGTCTGGATCTCCCGGGCGCGCAATCGCTCGACGACGCGATAGCCGTTCAGCTTGGGCAGCATGAGGTCCAGCACGATCGCGTCGTAGTCCTGTTCGGTGGCGGCCCAGAGAGCCTCTTCACCGTCATGGACCACCTCGACGCGGAAACCCTCCGACGATAAACCGTGCTCGATCGACTTCGCGAGGTTGACCTCGTCATCAACCACGAGAATGCGCACAACTCGATGATGCCAACGATCGCTGAGAAGTTCCTGAGAGCGGCCCTATGAGTTGCGCTGGCCAATGGCCGGACCGCTCACGATCACGAGGCGAGCACTACGACAGCGCGGACGCCACGAGGCCATGCACGCCGACCTGGCGCAGCGACTCCCGGCACCTCAGATACTCCACACGGAACGCCGGATCACTCGCCAGATCGCCGAAGATCGGTTCGATTGCTAGGAAAGCACCCGGGTCAGTCGTCTCCGCCAGTGCCGCATCGGTCATGGCCAGAGCCAGGACATCCCCCGGCACCTCCGGCGCGGTGATCGTCCCCTGCCCGATCAAGTCCCAGTAGTAGGCCCAGGCGGCGACCATGGCCGCACCCAGGGTGACGGATCGACCCGCGGCCAGGTTTTCGCGAATCGTCGGCAGGGTGAACGTCGCCATTCGATTCGAGCCATCGGTCGCCAGTCGCACAAGGGTGTCGCGCATGTGTGGATTGCTGAACCGCTCGATCAGGGTGTCGATGTACATCGGGAGATCAATCACGGGGAGTTCCCCGAGAGTCGGCTCAGCCTCGCGCACCATGTACGCCATCAGGAAGTCACGGATGGCAATATCACGCATCGCCTCGTCGACCAGCACGTAGCCGAGTGGGCCGCCAAGGTAGGCGATCGCCTGGTGCGAGGCGTTGAGCAGGCGCAACTTCATGAGCTCGTACGGGCGCACGTCCTGGACGAACTGCACACCGACCGTCTCCCATTCGGGCCGTCCCAGCGTGAAGTGGTCTTCAACGATCCACTGGGTGAACGGCTCACCGGGCACCGGCCAGGCATCGTCGATGTCGAACTCGTCGCGCACTGCGGTGCGGTCGGCGTCCGTCGTCGCCGGAGTGATGCGATCCACCATCGAATTGGGGAAGGCCACCTCGGTATCGATCCAGTCCCCGAGTTCGGGGTCCATCAGGCGGGCCAGGCTCACGATGGTCTGTCGGGCAATGTCCCCGTTGCCCTGCAGGTTGTCGCACGAGAGCACGGTGAACGGCGGTACGCCAGCCGCACGCCGACGCCGCAGTGACTCGATGATGTAGGTGAACGCCGTCTGCGGGTGCGCTGGGTCGGCCAGATCATGGAGGACCGACGGGTGCCCTGGGTCGAATTCACCCGTCGCCGGGTTCTTGAGGTAGCCGCCCTCGGTGACGGTCAGGCTGACTATCCGGACGGCGGGATCCGCGGCCCGGGCGAACACCGCTTCGGGATCGTCCGGCGCGAAGAGGTACTCCAGAACCGAGCCGACGACACGCGGCT
>CAYGMM010000325.1:0-1623 GCA_964351035.1 uncultured Actinomyces sp. | reverse complement strand
GGACGTAATCCTCGATCGCCGGTGTCAGCCCGACATCGTGCCCTTGACGCTCGGACATGAACCACCGATGCTCGAGGACCTCGTGGAACACCTGGGCCGGTTCGAGCTTGGCGCGTAACTCCGGCGGGACCGACTGCACGACCATCTCGAATCGATCGGTGACCCAGCGGTGCGCGATGATCTCCTCGTCGCTGTCCGGGTAGTAGCGCGCCCGCCAGGAGTCCAGGTCATTGAGGAGCCGGCGAGCCTGGTTCTCCTCGGCATCGAGTCCAGTCAGCCGCAGCAGGCGGCGTCCGTGATGGCCGGAGTCCACCACTTTCGGGGAGACGCGCATCGTGACGCCGTCCTCATCCGGTTCGACCCGCAGCTCGGCCACGTCGAAGCCCAAATCATTCAGCCGATGGATGCGTGCTTCGAAGAGGTAGCGCTCACCCGGACCGAACGTCACGGTGCCCGTGACCTCGTCCCACAGGCGGTGGTAGCGACGGAGCAGATCCTCGCCGAAGGCCACGGGGTCAACGTTTTCGGCCAGCAGTCCACCGGTTTGGAGGTCCATGACTTCCCCCACGACGTTGGGGCAGGAGATGCCGAGATCCCGCTTGCGCTGGCCGCCGCTGAGTCGGTCGTGCAATTCACCGGTCTCGGCATCGACGAGATAGGCGGCGAAAGCCCCGGCGTCGCGCCGGAAGAGCGTGTTGCTCAACGAGCAGTCATTCCAGCTGAAACCGAGGAGATGGAGCCGAACGAGGAGTACGGCGAGGGCGCGCTGCAGATTTGCCGCGGTGTTCTCCCGCAGGGTTTGCGAGAACAGCGATCGGTAAGGCAGCGAGAAGCGCAGGTGGCGCGTGACGAGGGCGGCGGGCAGTGGCTCGCCCTCACCGGTGCGACGGCCGAGAACGACGCCGACGGGCTCGACGGACGGTGCATCGATGCGGTCGAGGTCGAAGAGCAGGTCGTATTCGCGCTGGGCGGGAGCGGCCTCCACTTCTTTGACGGCGTAGATCCGATCGTGGAGTTGGACGAATCGCACGATGTGCCGGGAGATGCCGAGCGGTAGCGCGACGACGAGATCGTCCGTCCAGTCGGCCAGGGGGGATTGCCAAGGAAGGAAGAGTAGGTCGGGTTCGTCGGGCGAGCCGATCAACTCCAGTGCCATGTGGTGCGGCCTAGGTCTGGAACCAGGCGGTGGTGTCCGGCGGGATCTGGCCGCCGGCCGCCATGGGTGCCGAACTCAGCAGGAGCACGCCACTCGGGCTGGCAATGGGCTCATCGGTGCAATTGCTCACGCTGACGAAGCCGTTGCCGCGTTCCAGGATGATCACATCGTCGCCGGTATCGACAAGGCGCCAGGGTGCATCACCGGATAAGCCCGGGTGGGCGTGGCGCAGCCGGATGGATGCGCGGTAGAGCGCCAGCGTGCTGTTCGGGTCCGGCTCCTGCGCGGCGACGGAGAGGCTCGCCCAGTCACCTGGCTGCGGCAGCCACGTGTGCGCTCCGCCGAAGCCGTAGGGCGGCGCATCGCCAGCCCACGGCAGTGGTGCTCGCGCGCCGTCGCGCCCAAGCTGCTCACCCTTGGATCGGAAGTAGACCGGATCTTCTCGGCGTTCATCGGGGATGTCCGCA
>CAYGMM010000324.1:0-1630 GCA_964351035.1 uncultured Actinomyces sp. | reverse complement strand
TCTTCGAGCATCACCAGCGTGCCCGGCAGGTCAGCAAGCTCGGCCAGGGGCACATCGGGTCCGCGCAGGGAGTCCAGCGGAGGCAGACCTTCCGCCGCGGCGACGGACGGCAGCAGCGGATATTCGTAGGTGTTGGTGACGAACCACTCCTGCGCGGTCGGCGACAGCAACCACTCGACGAAGGCAGCGGCATTGGGGTTCTGCGCGGCACCGGCCAGGATGCCGACGCCGGCGACGTTGACGAGGCTGCCGGGATCGGAGGGCTTGGTGAAGCCAATCTGAGCACGCATCGCGTCCTCACCAACCTCGGCCGCCTTCTCGTACCAGTAGTAATGGTTGATGAGACCGAGTTGAATCTGACCGGTGTCGACGGCATCCAGGATGAGCCCGTTCTTCTCGTACGTCTGTACGTCGTTCGCCACGAGACCTTCCAGCCATTGACGCGTGACGTCGTCGCCCTGCGAGACGCGCATCGCGGTGACGAATGCCTGGAAGGACGCATTGGTCGGAGCGATGCCGACCTGTCCGCTCCACTGCGGCTCGGTCAGGGCGAAGATCGAGTCAGGAACCTGGTCCGCCGTGAGTTGCTCAGCGTCGTAGGCGATGACACGGGCGCGTCCACTGACTCCGGTCCAGGTGCCGTCGGGCGCGCGGTAGGCCTCGGGCACGGTCGTCGCGACAGACTCCGGCAGCGGGGCGAAGAGTCCGGCCGCCGCGACCGCACCGAGCGCTCCGGCGTCCTGGGCGAAGTAGACCTGGGCCGGGCTGGCATCGCCCTCCTCGATCAACTGCGCGGCCAGCTCGGCGGTGTCGCCGTACCGGGCCTGGACCTCGATGCCGGTGTCGGCGGTGAACTGGGCGAAGAGCGGCCCGACGAGTTCCTCGGAGCGACCGGAGTAGACGGTCAGCGGCCCCTCGGCATCACCGCCATCGGCCGAGCCCCCGCAGGCAGCGAGGAGGGGCAGGGCCAGGCCGACTGCGGCGGCAGCGGCCACCAGGCGGAAGGTGCGGGACACGCGTTCTCCTTGAGTAGGGCCAAGTGCTTAGGTAAGACTAAGTTAGGACACCCTAAGTTAGAGACTCGCGGCATTCCCCGTCAAATGTCGGGTGCGGATACCGTCTCCCACGTGAACCGTCCACTGTCCCGGAAAGTCGTCCTCGGCTACGGCCTGGGCGCCTTCGGGACCACGGCATTCGGCACGGTGCCGGGCCTTCTGCTGGCGATCTACCTGACCGACGATCTCGCCGTCTCCGCCGGTCTGGCGTCACTGATCGTGCTGCTCCCCAAGGTCTGGGACGTCGTCTTCATGCCCTTCGTCGGTCGACTGTCGGACCGAACAGCCACTCACTCTGGCTCGCGGGCACCACTGCTCCTCCTCGGTGGCATCGGCCTCGCGTTGTCCCTGCCGCTGATGTTCGCGGTCCCGCGCGGACTGCTCGGGGTGGGCGCCGCGATCTGGGTGCTGGTCGCGTACACGCTGGCCGCAACCGCATATGCGCTGTACGTCGTTCCGTTCACCGCGATGAGTGCGGAGATCACCGGTGTGCCGTCAGAACGCACCTCGTTGCTGTCGTGGCGTGTGGCTCTGCAGGCCGCGGGCATCATCACCTTCGGCGTGGGCGCGCCACT
>CAYGMM010000323.1:0-1636 GCA_964351035.1 uncultured Actinomyces sp. | reverse complement strand
CTCCTCCACCACGGCGAGTTGGTGGCCCACGAATCCATCGGCGGAGGGCCGATCGGTCGGCAGTTCCGCATCGCGTCGATGACGAAGAGCTTCACCGCCGCGACCGTGCTGGCGCTGCGTGATCGCGAAGTGCTGCGCCTCGATGACGCGGTGTCGACGTACCTGCCTCGCTTGCGTCGAGACGGGCTTCCGGAAGACGCTCCTGAACTGCGCATCCGCCACCTGCTCACCATGACCGCCGGATTCCCCACCGATGATCCCTGGGGCGACCGCCAGGAGGGCCTGCCGGTGGAGGAGTTTGATGAACTCGGCGCCGTCGGCCTCAGCGTCTGCCGCGTCCCGGGCCTCGATTTCGAGTACTCCAACCTCGGCTACGCACTCCTCGGGCGAGTGATCACGGCGGCGACGGGGCAGCCGTACACGGAGGTCGTGCGCGACGCGATCCTGCACCCGCTCGAACTCATGGGAACGACGTACGACGTTGAAGAGACGACCGATCGAGCGGTGGGTTGGCACCCCCTCGCGTCGGGGCAGGTTGAGCAGCAGGAGCCGACGCCCGGTGCCTTCAGTCCCATGGGTGGCTTGTGGAGCACGGTGCCGGATCTCGCCCGATGGGTGAAGTTCCTGTCATCGGCCTGGCGATCCGAACCCATTGAGGGTCCCCTCAATCGGTGGTCACGGCGCGAGATGCAATCACCGCAGACCTTCGCGCGGCTTGAGTCTGGGCCTGACGGCCTCGTCGCCCAGTCCTATGGGATGGGCCTGTACGTCGCCGAGCATCAGGGGACCGGTCGGTTCATCCATCACAGTGGGGGCTACCCCGGCTATGGATCGCACATGCGCTGGCATCCGCGGTCGGGCTGGGGGATTGTCGCGCTTGCCAATCGCACCTATGCGCCGATGGGCAAGGCTTGTGCGGCACTGCTTGACGACATCGTTGGCGAGACGGGCCCCGCTGATTCCGCGAGTGTCCTCGGCGCCCTCTGGCCGGAGACGATCGCTGCGATGGAGGTCGCCGAGGGGCTGCTGATTCAGTGGGACGACCGCGCCCTGGATGAGATGGCGGCGATGAACCTGGATCTCGACCAACCCCGGCACGAGCGGCAGGCGCAGTGGCAGGAGTTGACCGCGCTCGGCCCGTTCGTGCGAGGATCCGTCTCCTCGGCCAGTCCGGCCCATGCCCGATGGGTCATGACCGGCGACCGGGGGGACGTGCGCATCGAGGTGCTCATGTCACCGGAATCCCCGCCGCGCCTGCAGGCTCTGCGCGTGGAGAATCTGAATGCCGGCGACGGCTGAGAGGTAGGTCGTGGTGGCCTGGGTGCTGCTGCTCTTTTCCATTGCCGCCGAGGTCGTCGGCACGCTGTCCTTGAAGGCCAGTGAGGGATTCTCCAAACTCTGGCCGTCGATCGGTGTGGTGGTGGGCTATGCGCTGGCCTTCACCCTGCTGGCGTTCGCGCTCAAGACCTTGAACGTCGGTCCGGCGTACGCCATCTGGGCCGGTCTCGGCACGATGGGAGCGGCGATCGGTGGGTGGCTGATCTTCCACGAACGCCTGTCGGTGCTCACCGTCAGTGGGATCGCCATCGTGATCGTCGGCGTGGTCGCGATCACCCTCGGCGAGGGCCGCGCGTAG
>CAYGMM010000322.1:0-1643 GCA_964351035.1 uncultured Actinomyces sp. | reverse complement strand
GTGGTTGCATCGGCCCCCAGGCAAGGCCGCACAGGAAGCCGAAGGTCGCCATCACGCCTACCGGCGGTAGAAGTGCCATGGGGATATACGTGACCGCGACACCGCCGACGGCGATGTAAACCAGGTGCAGGTTGGTGAGGTGCCGGTTGAGCCAGCCATAGGCGAAGGATCCGATGACGCTTCCCGAGGCGAGAGCGGCCAGGACGATGCCGAGGCTGGCGGGGGACTTTAGCAAGGTGAAATGGGCGGGGAGGAGGACTGTCTCGGTGGGCAGATAGATGGCGGCGATGACCATGACGGCGATGGTCATCGCGCGCAGAGTGTGGTCCCGCCAGATGAGCCGGGCGCCGAGGACGGCGTTGGCCCAGGCGGACAGGGGAGCCTCGCCGGCGGCCGCGCGTTCGGCCTTGGCGACCTGCCCGGCGTCGCTGACGCGCAGGACCGCGATGAGGATCGCAGCGATGATGAAGAGCGCTAAGGGAGCCCAGAAGGCGGCGACGTCACCGAAAGCCTCCGCCAGCACAGAACCCAGCACCGGGCCGGCAATCCACCCGAGTCCGAAGATGCCTTCATGAATTCCATTGAGCCTCGGCACGGACATGTCGCTGGCTGCCGCGACGTCGGGAATGAGGGCCTTGCGGGCGGTGTAGCCCGCCGGGTCGAAGAAGGCGCCGAGCATCGCGAGCGCGAGGATGCTCGCCACGCTGAGGTCGGTCTGCATCGCCACGAGGGGGATCGCAGCGACCGAGATTGCCGAGAGAACGTCGGACACGATGCTGACGATGCGGCGGCCGAAGTAGTCGACCGCCCACCCAGCAAGTGGGCTTGAGAGGATCCCCGGCAGGGAGGACAGAGCAGCGACGAGGCCGGCCAAGGTGATGGACCCGGTTCGTTGCAGAACGAGCCAGGGAATCGCGAACACGACAACGCCGTTCGAGACACCGGACAGCAGGTTCGTCGTCTCCAGCAGGAAGACGGGCATGAGGCGGAACGAGCCCTGCGCGGCCACGGCCACCCGCCTCTCCAAAGGAATGCCCCATCGTATGCCCCGGTCCACGTCTTCCCGCCCTCGAGCGGCTACCGTGAGGGCATGCCTCGGTGGGTGGGTGGAGCGTCAGTCGGCGGTGTCGCGGTACTGCTCGGTGCTGCCGCCCACGCCTCTGCCGGTGGTGCCGTCCAGCCTGTCATGCTTCTTCTGCTGAGCGCAGTGGGTGCCCTCGTCGGTGCCGCGGTTCTGGAGTTCGGCTTCGGCCGCTGGGGTCTGGTTCTGACGGTAATGGCGCTCCAGGTGGCGGGGCATGTGCTCTTCGATCCCCTTCACACCGGCCGCGGCGGTGGCCACGCCCACGGCGTCGCCGGTCAGGTGGCTGACGCGAATGCGTCGGCGTTCCTTGACCACCTCACCGGTTCAGCGGCCCTGATGGTGCTGCTGCACAGTGCTGCTGCAGCGCTGGTCGCCGTCATCATCGCGGTGGCGTCGCCACTGTTGGCCCTACTCGTCCGGATCGCGTCGGTCCTGCGCCCACGTCCCTCGGCTGTCGCCGCCGACCCATTCACTATCGACCTCTCGCAGCACTTCGTGATCCTGCGTGGATCACTAGCCCACATCGTCGTCAGGAGAGGCCCACCGGCCCTGGTGTGAA
>CAYGMM010000321.1:0-1645 GCA_964351035.1 uncultured Actinomyces sp. | reverse complement strand
CGGCCAAGAAGGCCGCGCCCGCGAAGAAGGCCGCGGCGTCGCATCGTCGGCTCGTCGTACGCGAGGACGAGTCCCCGTGGACCCCGGCAGAGATCGCGGAGGTCCGCAAGGAGCTGAAAAAGGACGTCCAGCGGCTGCAGGAGGAGATCGAGATCACCGAGGCCGACATCGCCGAATTGGTGGCCGACTCCGGGGATGGTGCCGGCGACGATCAGGCCGATGCCGGCAGCAAGACCTTCGAGCGCGAGCACGAGATGTCGCTGGCTAACAATGCCCGCGACATGCTCATGCAGACCGAGCATGCGCTGGAGCGCATCAGCAATGGCACATACGGCATCTGCGAGTCCTGCGGCAAGCCGGTGGGCAAGTTGCGGCTCCAGGCCTTCCCGCGGGCGACGATGTGTCTGTCCTGCAAGGAGATCGAGGAGCGTCGCTCCTACTAGGTCGCCCGCGACGTCGTCTCACGACGTACCGTTTGCGTGCCGTACAGACGGTACGCGGTGAGACGACGTGGCTCCGTCCCGTAATCTGTCGTGGTGACCACGCCTGAGGACTCCGCGTCCGCATCGCCCGATGCCGCTGCCCCGGAGGACTCGCTCGAAGCCACGCAGACCGCTCCGCTGGCGCGCCGGCGACTGCTCTGGGTCACCCTCGGCGTCGCTCTCGGTGTCATCGTCATCGACCAGATCACCAAGGCGATCGTCCTGGCGACCCTGCAGCCGCGCATCGCCGCCGGTGAAGGCCCCATCGAGGTCATCGGTTCGATCCTGCGCCTGACCTTCGTGGAGAACACCGGTGCCGGTTTCGGCATTGGCTCCAACTTCACCTGGGTCTTCGCGCTCATCGCTGTCATCGTCGCCGTCGTCATCATCCGCACGGCCCGCAAACTCGGCAGCATCGCGTGGGCGATTGCCCTCGGTGGTCTCCTCGGCGGAGCGATGGGCAACCTGGTCGACCGCATCATTCGCGCCCCCGGATTCGGCGAGGCCTACGCCGGGCCGGGTCAGGGCTACGTCGTCGATTTCATCCAACTGCCCTACTGGCCCGTGTTCAACGTGGCCGACATGAGCATCGTTGGATCCGCGATCTTGATGGTGCTCCTCACGATCCGCGGCATCCCGCTGACCGGTCGTAGCGTCGGAAGCGATGCCTGAGACCCGTCGCCTCCCGGTTCCGGAGGGTGTCGCGGGCGAACGGGTCGATGTCGCGCTCGCGCGCATGCTGGGGCTGTCCCGGTCGGCCGCCGCCGACCTCGCAGCGACCGGTGCCGTCGAGTGCGAGGGCAAGCCGCTGGGCAAGTCCGATCGTCTCGTCGCCGATACCTGGATCGATGTGACGTTCCCCGATGCCCCGGTCGAGCGAGCACCGGAACCCGTTGAGGGCATGGTCATTCGGTACGACGATGACGACCTTGTGGTGATCGACAAGCCCGTCGGTGTCGCCGCGCACCCAAGTCCGGGTTGGGAAGGGCCGACGGTCGTGAGCGGTCTGGCCGCCGCGGGGTACCGGATCTCAACCTCGGGCGCGGCTGAGCGCCAGGGCATCGTGCACCGACTCGACGTTGGCACCACCGGACTGATGGTGGTTGCCAAGAGCGAATCGGCGTACACGCATCTGAAGGCACAGTTCAAGGAGCGCACGCCGA
>CAYGMM010000320.1:0-1653 GCA_964351035.1 uncultured Actinomyces sp. | reverse complement strand
GGAGTGAGTAGGTCGGATCCGACAGGCCGATGGTCAACGCCGAGAGAACAGTCGCCAGGATGCCGCCGACCAGAGCCCGTGAGATGTGCAGGGAGCCGCCGTCCGTCCGGAACGATCCGATGAGCACATTGTGCGTTGCGGCCGCCGAGGTCGGGCTGGTCATGAGCCGCATCCTGCCGACCGCTGCCCGCGAATGATCCCCCCCCTTCGGGTTATTGCACACACCGCCCCCGGCTTCCGACCAATGTGGCTGCTACCGGGGCACCGAAATCACACACAACGGACGGAAACGGTGGGGGCTAGCCGGACTCGATCCCGGCGACGACGCGGTCGGCCTCGGTGCGCTGCTCGACACCGATGCGCAGTTGCAGCGAGCGCTCGTCGGCCTCGGTGGGGTCGGTGGCCACCAGGCCGCGCGGCCACAGCCGCTTGCGACGAACCACGGCGATCTCCGCCGCGAACACCATCCCTTGGCTGACGAGGTAGAGCAGTGAAAACAAACCGACGACCGCGGCAAAGGGCCCGTAGACCGCGCCCGACCGGGCCACGAGCAGGCCGAGCGCCCAGCCGCCGAGGACCAGCAGAGCCTCCAGGATCACCGTGCCTAGCACGGCACCGGGCCACGCCGCACGCCACGATCCTGGTCGCGCCGATAGCAGGGCGACGACGGCGAGCAGCATGGCGGCGATGACGAGCCACGATCCGGCGAGACCGATGACCACCTCCACCCCGCCCAAGTCAACCCGTGACAGGGTCACCGCAAGGGCGCCGAGAAGTCCGATACCCAGCAGGATCACCAGGAGGGCGGCGAGGGCCCGCAAGTAGCGGGGGAAGAAGCCGAAGCGTTCGCGGTGCGGCACGCCCTGGATCTGATTGATGATGTCGTACGCCGTGAAGACGATTCCGTTGCCGGTGAACAGCAGGCCGACGATGCCGATCACGAGCGGCAAGGGCGAGGTTGGCATGGCCGCCAGGGCCGAGTTGACCGCCTCGCCCATCCCCTGGGGCACCACGGCCGCGATGAAGTCGTCCCGCAGTTGAGGGCTGCTGCGCAGCAGTTGGGTGGCGATCCACACGACGATGAGCAGGATGGGAATCGAACTGAGGAATCCGTAGTACGTGAGCAGGGCGGCCATCCGCGCGCCCGCGTCCTCGCCGTACTTGCGGACAACGGCCAGGGGAAAGCCAACTAGGGGGATCCGACGTTGCAGACGATCGACATGGGCGACGACTGCGTCGACGTTCATGGGGGCGACTCCCAACGGCGGATCCCGGGCGGTGCTCCACCGTACCGGGCTAGCACGGGCCCGCCGCGGGCCGTTCGCGGCCATACTGGCGGGGTGACCGGCGTCTTGCGCGTTGCCGTGGTGGAGGACGAGCCCCTCTACCGCGAACTCCTCACGTCCGGGCTCATCAATCGTCTGGACCATGTCACGGTCGTCGGCAGTTGCGCCTCCGGCGAGGAACTCCTGGCGTCCCTTGACCCGCAGGGGATCGACGTGCTCCTGGCCGACGTGGATCTTGGCCCCGGTATCGACGGGACCCAGGCCGGAATTCGGATGCGTCGCGGCAATCCGCGACTCGGCGTCGTGCTGTTGAGCAACTTTGCAATGCCGGGGCTGCTCGCTGGACTTCCCGGCGATGTACGCGGTG
>CAYGMM010000319.1:0-1669 GCA_964351035.1 uncultured Actinomyces sp. | reverse complement strand
GGCGCGTACGCCAGGTGCCTCTGGGGACAGAACCCCAAGGCCCTGCAAAGCAAACTGGTTGTCGAAGTTTCCACCGAGGACGGTGAAGAGCAGGCAGCGACCACGTCGATCGGGTACCGCAGCGGCGGTGTCCGAATCATCGCCCGCAACTTCACGTTCTCGAGCCCGACGATTACGGTGCGCAAGAGGGGATAGCCGGGACGAACAGCGCCAAGCCCGCTGTGGCAAGCGGCCCGCTCGGCGGGCATGACACGCCACACCTCACACCTGTGAAGCCGCCATGACCAACGCCCGAAATATGCAACCCTGACCGGGTGCGGGCCACTCGGGTGATCTACGTGGAGAACGATCCTGCCCTGCGCGGCATCATGACCCAACTGCTGGAGTCCCGACCCGAGATCGAGGTCGTGGTCGCGACCGGAATGGCGCATGAGGTGCTCGATGAGCGCATCGTCGCGAACGCCGATGTTGCCTTGCTCGATCTCGCTCTCGGCACCACCCAGATGAACGGGATCGACCTAGGTCTGGCCCTGCGTGGGCTGAACGAGAACATCGGCATCGTCATTCATTCGCAGTACCGCTTGGACTCGGTTGCGCGGGTCGTCCCGGCCGACGCCCTCTTCGGCTGGAGCACCCTCGCCAAGTCCGGCGACATGTCGATTGACGAGGTCGTACGCGTCCTGCGCGAGACCGCGCTCGGGCTCAGTGACGTGGTGGCACCTGAACTCGACGGCAGCGGTGCGACCGAACTCGAAGGGCTCACCATGCGACAGCGAGCCGTCATGGGGATGGCAGCCGCGGGCGTGAAGACCCCGGAGATCGCGCGCCGGCTGCGCGTCTCTCACGACGCGGTGCGCCAGGATCTGTCCCGCGCGTACAAGGTCCTCGTCCCCGATGCTGATCCGACGGACGACCTGCGTACGCGCGCGATATTGACATACCTAGAGTTGATCCGGGATGACGACGCATACGACGGCAACTGACCGGCGCCCATGGTGGCGCTACCTCGGGCCGTGGCCGCTCTACCCCGTCACCCTCGGGATTCTTACGACTGTCATGGCCTTTGTCAGCCAGGTGAGCCTCTTCACCCCGAACGAAGCTCTGCCGGTGCTATTCAACTCCGTCATCTTCGGGGTCATCGTCGGTGGGCTGCTCTGGCTCGCCAAGCGCTTCCTGCCGAGTTTCGTCGCCACCGGCTGGGGCTATGCCATCACGATCACCGCGATCACGGCGATCGGTGGAGGCGTGCGACTGTGGCAGGGCGTGCTGCTCTCCTACGAGGACGTCAGCCCGCTCGGTCAGTTCGGTATCTACTTCTGGCGCGCACTCCCCTTGATCTTCGGCATGCAGATCCTCATCGGCGCCTCTCGGGATCGACTCCAGCGGCAGATCACCGCCACGGAAGCTGCCCTGCGCGCCACCGAGCAACAGTCCGCCGCACTACTGAAGGCGGATGAGGAGATCCGACGGTCGGTCGCGATCGTGCTGCACGACCGCGTGCAGGCAGGACTTCTCGCCGCCTGCCTACGGCTGCAGTTGGTGCGCGATGGTGGGAGTCCCGCAGATGTCCAGAAGGTCATCGATGACCTGGAGGAACTTCGCTCAATCGACGTGCGCCGCGCGGTGCGTGCCCTCAGCCCCAACCTGCAAGACCTCGACCTGCAGACCG
>CAYGMM010000318.1:1135-1703 GCA_964351035.1 uncultured Actinomyces sp. | reverse complement strand
ACGTGCTGCCCCTCGCCTGTCTCGTCGCGGTGATGTAGCGCGGCCAGGATGCCGTCGGTCGCGTGCAGCCCCGTGCTGACATCGACGGGAGCGACGCCCACCTTCGTCGGCTCACCCGGTCCAGGGCCCGTCACGCTCATCAGCCCACCCATCGCCTGACCGAGCAGGTCGTAGCCGGGCAGTGAGGCGCCCTCTCCGGAACCGAAGCCGCTGATCGAGCAGTAGATCAAGCCGGGGTGTTCCGCAGCGAGCGCTTCGTAGCCCAGGCCCATGGCGGCAAGCGCGCCAGGGCGGAAGTTCTCCACTACGACGTCGCTCTCGGCGATCAGCGCACGGACCTCGGCCATGCCCTCCTCGCTCGACAGATCGATCGAGCGCGAGGATTTGTTGCGATTGACCCCGGCGAAGTACGTCGCCATGCCGTTGTCGGCGTACGGCGGACCCCAGGACCTGGTGTCGTCACCCACACCGGGGCGTTCGACCTTGACGACCTCCGCTCCGAGGTCGCCGAGCAGCATGGTGGCGTAAGGTCCGGCGAGCACGCGGCTCAGATCGGCGATGCGCACCC
>CAYGMM010000318.1:0-1125 GCA_964351035.1 uncultured Actinomyces sp. | reverse complement strand
GGGGACCGGTCACGCCTCACCTCGCAGCAGCGGCCCGAGTGCATCAAGGACACGGATGTCCTCGATGGTGGACGGGGGCGCCTCCTCGCGACCGTCGGCAATCGCGCGCATGGAACGGCGCAGGATCTTGCCCGAGCGCGTCTTCGGTAGGGCGGCGACGACGGAAACCTGTTTCAACGCCGCGACGGGGCCGACCTGCTCGCGAACCAGTGCCACGATCTCGTCCTCGACACCTTCGCCGTCGACACCCGCCTTGAGGACCACGAACGCCCGTGGCACCTGGCCCTTGAGCTCATCGCGCACGCCGATCACCGCGCACTCGGCAACGCGCGGATGTGAAGCGACCACCGCTTCGAGGGAGCCGGTGGACAGTCGGTGACCAGCCACGTTGATCACATCATCGGTACGGCCCATGACGAAGACGTAGCCATCCTCGTCGATATAGCCGCCATCACCGGTGGCGTAGTTGCCCGGGAAGACGGACAGATACGAATCGATGTAGCGCTGGTCGTCACCCCATAGCGTCGGCAACGTCCCGGGCGGCAGTGGTAGCCGCACGACGATGTTGCCCTCGACTCCAGCCGCCACGTCCTGCCCCTGTTCATCCACGACGCGCACGTCGTAGCCAGGGACCGGCACAGATGACGAGCCGGACTTCAGCGGCATCGGATCGAGGCCCCGGAGGTTGTCCGGGATCGGCCAGCCGGTCTCGGTCTGCCACCGGTTGTCGATGACGGGTACGTCGAGTCGCTGCGTCGCCCACTCGAAGGTATCCGGGTCGAGGCGCTCGCCGGCCTGGAAGAGGGCCCGCAGACTCGAGATGTCGTGCTGGGCCAGCAACTCACCTTCCGGGTCTTCCTTCTTGATAGCCCGGATCGCCGTGGGTGCCGTGAAGAGTGCGTTGACGCCGTGATCGGCGATGACTCGCCAGAATGCTCCGGCGTCGGGAGTGCCGACGGGCTTCCCCTCGTACATCACCGTTGTCGCGCCCACGATCAGCGGCGCGTACACGATGTAGGAGTGGCCAACGACCCAGCCAACGTCGGAGGCAGACCACCACACGTCATCCGGGCCAATGCCGTAGACGTTGCCCAAGGACCACACCAGGGCCACCGCGTGCCCCCC
>CAYGMM010000317.1:0-1703 GCA_964351035.1 uncultured Actinomyces sp. | reverse complement strand
CACCAGGGCAACGACCAGCCCCGAGCGGTTCATGCCGCCCTGGCATCGGATGAGAACTCGCCTCCCTGATACCCACTGCCGGAAGGTCCACTCGGCCAAATCGTCGATCACGGGGATGTATTCCTTGATCACTTGACGGTCGGGGAAGCCGAATCGTCTTTCCTCAATTCCCCAACCGACCGGGGCCGCCCATGCGTACAGGGTGAGCACGGCGTCAAACTTGCGATCTGCGGAGTAGCCCAGCATCGGCTGAGCTACGCCGATGGTCTCGTCGCGACGTGTGCCACCCATCCACAGGCCGGGCACGATCTCTGTGGGTGGCGCGGGCTCGGGGTGCAGATAGACGTCGTCAAGCGTTGTCATCAGGCCGCCAGCACGAGGTCGTGCCGAGAGTTGATCGCGAGGACATGGGCTGGCGCATCGGCGCGTACGTCTAGTGCCCGGACATCGAGGTAGCCCGAGGCTGCACCGTAGATGACGCCGTCTTCAATCTCCTGCTGGGCAGACAACTCCGTGGACATCAGTCGTTCAACGAATCGTCGAGCGCGCCGGGCGGGAGTTGGCTCGCTGGGTAGCAGGGCGGCATCGAGTGCGATTCCCTGCAGCAGCGCCGGCAGGTGGTGAGCGAACTGTCGAGATGAGGGGAAGACCTCCATGAGAACCGGCTGGCCAGCGACGCCGATGACGATTCCGCTCTGGCCGGGTAGTCGACGCTGCGCGTGGCCGGCTAGATCTGCAGCGAGGGATCGGTAGTTGCGTTGAACAGGCCGCTCCATCGCAACGTCATTCATGAGTTCGTCGAGGTTCGACGTCGAGCGACGGCCGTAGTGCTGCTCATACCGCGAGACGCTCTCCCAGACGCGACCTTGACGATCCCGACTGTCATGTCGCATGGCCTGCGGACGTCGAAGGCCGCGCAGCTCGGCGATGACGCGGACGGGCACGCGTCCGCCCACTGAGTGGGTAGTGCCGCCGCTCCATCGCCCAGCCTCGACACAGGTGGCATCGATAGCGAGCGGGCGACCCGCCGTGACGATGACATCGTGGGTCACTACTCGGGTCTGCATGCCGCCGAACCTGCAGCGAGTCGACTCGAGGTTCGGCGAGCTCGCTGGCGACGAGACCTGCAGTGTCGGGTGTGGCGAAGAGTGGGCCGCTGGCTGTCCAGACGGGGAAGGTGGTGACCGGTCCGATCTGAGTGCCGGCGCCCACGTGCAGTTGATCGAGGTAGGTGCGCATGTGATCCCCCATTCGTATTAGCGACTATTTCGCGCTAACCCTAGCACGAATTAGAGCGAATAAGTCGCTAACCGTGATCTGACCAATTCATCTAGTCTTTTGCGATGACTCAGATTGCTCTGTATGAGGCGAAGGCCCACCTCTCCGCGCTGGTGGAGCGCGCGTGCGCGGGGGAGGAGATCGTCATCACCCGCCGCGGGAAGGCGATGGTTCGCCTGGTCCCTGCTGACGACGATTCGACTGTTGAGGCGGCGACGGCGCACCTGCTCGCGGCTCGGCTCGCATCAAGTCCGGGGCCGCAATCACTCCGAGATCTCATCGACGAGGGACGCCGGTGACCTGCGTCATCGACGCATCGACGGCCCTCAGTTTCGTTCTGGCCGATGAGTTCGACGAGCAAGCTCAACGAACGCTCGATGTCGTCACGGCACACGGCGCGATCGTTCCTGCTCTTTGGCATTCGG
>CAYGMM010000316.1:1194-1711 GCA_964351035.1 uncultured Actinomyces sp. | reverse complement strand
CACCTGATAGTTCGGGATCGCGAACGACCCCGAAGATGCTGGAGCAGACCACGACACCGTTGCCGCCTTGTCCCCCGCAACCGCCGTCACATCACGCGGCGCCGACGGCGGATACGTCGGTGGAGGACTCGGGTAGGTGAACGTGCCGACATTGAGTGAGTTGCCACCGTTGAGATGCACCACGACGGCAACGGATCCCGAGCCAGCCGGGGCGGCGGCGGTGACGGTGTTACCCACCCTGGAAAACGACGCACTCGCACCACCGAAGGTCACCGATTCAATGGTGCTGTCATCCCATGTGGCGCCGGAGGTAGCGGTCACGTCGAAAGATGTAGACGTACCAGCGCTTCCTCCGGACACCGACAAGCCACTGACTGCGACATTGTCGATGACGGCAAGTGAAGTGGCCAAGCGTTCGTCCATGTCCGGACCTTGAACGACGTAGTAGAGACCACTGCCGGGTGCTCTCGCGGAATCAAGCACCACGTAGGGCAGCGTGACCGATCCGGAGACCGTT
>CAYGMM010000316.1:436-1184 GCA_964351035.1 uncultured Actinomyces sp. | reverse complement strand
GTTTGGGAGATGGGATCTAGCACGGAGAATCGAAGAGTGAAGTTCGCGCCAGCCACGATCACATCGCCCGCCAACAGATACGAATCATCCGACGCGAGGTTCGAGACGATACTTGGTGTTACCGCCCACGAGGCGGCTGTTCCAGCACCTGAGCTGGCACGCAGCCCGAGGTCGTCCGTCAATCCGTCGCTGCATGTCTGGGGATAGGCGACTACTCCCGAAGTGAGAGCAATCATGGGTGGCTTGTTCCCGCACGCTGTGGCCGAACGGGTCACCACGGTCGTGTCATCCAGCGAGAAGTAGCCCACATTGATGACGTTCGGTGCGTTCACATCTGGCCTGGCGGCGAACCAGACAGTGTCATCCGTGGTCACAGCAGACACGGTCGATACGTTCAAGGTGTCGTCGAGGCCGAGTGGGACAAGTTCGACCGCCGCAGAGGGGGACGAGAGCACGACGAGGCTATCGTCGCGGACGCCTTCACGCCCGATAATGGCGGTTCCTCCGTCAGCGGTGACCGCGACCTGGGTTGCACTTGTCAGGTCACCGAGCACCCTAGTGATCACTACGGTGTCGTCAGGAACACTCCAGTAGGCAATCGCAGCCGTATCGTCACAGGTTTCTCCCGGTGCACCACAGATGCTGCCGACGATGACCGCCGTGTCGTCCCCGTTAGCGGCGGCCGTGCCCGAGGCAATGTCCCGCGGCCACCACACTGCGCCTACATCGACACCCTGAACCGACGATG
>CAYGMM010000316.1:0-426 GCA_964351035.1 uncultured Actinomyces sp. | reverse complement strand
CCGTCGCCGTCGCGCTGCCGTCGGCCTTCTCCTACGGCTGCAACGACAATCGGCGGGCTTCTACCGCTTGCCCTTTCGGGCGGCCCGCTCTGGGAAGGGATGGCTTGGTTGATGATCTTCGGATTGATCGTCGCCACCGCGCCTCCGGTGATCGTGTCATCGCCTTGGCGCGTCGCCGCAGTGACCAGCACCGTGTCGTCAGCGGTCACCATCACGCCGGTCGGGGTGGCTCCCAACTGAATGTCTCCGATGACCGCGAGGGTTGTCCCACCGATAGCGGGTCGGACAATGGCAGAAGACTCCGCTGCAGTGCCCGGACCAGCCAACGCGATGGTGCCGATAACTAGGCAGGAAACAACTCCGGACACCACACGCGCTCGGGACATTGGCCAAGGAAATCAATAGATCTCACACATATCAACTAAG
>CAYGMM010000315.1:0-1724 GCA_964351035.1 uncultured Actinomyces sp. | reverse complement strand
CCCTCCCGACGACGTACCACCTGCTGAGGACCCTGACCCACGAGGGATATCTGAAGCGGCTCGACGACGGCAGTTACGTGCTCGGGCCGACCCTGCTGCAAGTCGCCACCCAGGATCGGATGGCCGCCACCCTCGCGCGAGCGCGACCGGCGATGACCGGCCTGCGCGCTGAACTGCGGAGCCCCGTCTACCTCGCCGCCTACGTCGACGGTGAGATCAATGTCGTCGAGATCGTCGACTCGGCCAAGGCGCCATCCATTGATCTGTGGGTTGGCATGCACGACTCGGCCCATGCCACGGCGCTCGGCAAGTGCATTCTCAGTGCGTTGGCCGAGGATGAGCGCCGGGACTACCTCGCCCGGCATCCCCTGCACGCCCTGACCAGGCGCACGGTCACCAACCGCACGGTGCTTGAGAGCGAGATCAGCCGAGGACTGCCGATCGCCCGAGATCAGGAGGAGTACGCCCTCGGGGTCAAGTGCATCGCCGCCCCCGTCGTAACGACGGATTTCCTCGGGGCCGTCGCGGTTGCCCGCGGACCCGAGCAGCCGCCCCGGTCGAAGGAGACCGACACCATCTCGGCTCTTACCCGAGCCGCTCAGCGGATCCAGCGGAGCATGGCGCTCGCCGAGTAGCCGTCTCCCTCCCCTGGTTTGTCACCTAGAAGCGGTGTTTCTGACCAGATTCTCCGGCCGAAAGCCCCTTTTGAGGTGACAAACGCGAGGGGGCTCTCCGGCGCTGCACGGCATGTCCGCCACCGAGTCCAGTCGTGCCCACCGCGGGGCTAGGCCCGCGGTCCCTACCTGGCCAGTCCGGTAGCGTCGCCCGGCGTGACCGACCAGCGGCAAACTCGAGCCGCAATGCCGCGCGCCAACTCCTTCCTGCTGATGGGGGCGCTGAACTCCACCGGCTCAGCCATCTTCCTCATCGTCGCCACGTACATCACCTCAACGACATTTCCGGCCTACGGCGGCATCCTCACTGCCGCCTTCCTCACGCTCACAGCCGTCGGCGGGATCGTCGGGACGTCGTTCGCGCCACGCCTTGTGGCTCGGCATGGCAGCGTCCGAACGCTCCTGACAGTGGCGATCGTCCGACTGGTGATCGTTGGCGTGCTCGTGCCCGCCACGCTTCGGCTCGAACTCGCGTTCGCGGTCCTGCTGATGATCGGCCCGATTGAGGGGTTCAACATCGGCGTGCGGGCCGTCGTCTATCCCGTCATCGGGACCCAGGTCATGAAAGGCGCGGCCAGCAGCACGTGGAGTCGATGGCAGGTCGCCAAGGCGCCGGCGTACGCCATCGGCGCACTGATCGGCGGGCTGCTGGTGGACTTCGACTATCTCGCGGCGGACTTCGCCCTGGTTGTCCTGCTCACCGTGCCGACATTGCTGTGGACTCTTCGCTGGCGGAATCTCGTCCTGCCCGATGCTCCGACACCCACGGCAGCAGCATCCACGCGACCACTCACGCTGCTGCGGAGTTTCCGCACGACGCCGTACGCGCGGCGCCTCTTCCTCCTCGTCGCTGTCGCGAGTGTCGGCGTACTGCCCATCGTTTCCATGGTCGTCCCCCTGCTTAACCAGTTGGGCAAGCCGCGACTCATTCAAGGCGCCGGACTCCTCCTGGCGACGATCAGTCTCGGCGGCATGGGCACGACGGTGTTGTACAAGCGCTTGAAGCGGCGGGCCTCGACAGATCTCACGTTGATCGGACTGGCCCTAGGG
>CAYGMM010000314.1:0-1750 GCA_964351035.1 uncultured Actinomyces sp. | reverse complement strand
TGTGGTCGGCATCCCACTGGCAGCCGTCTTCGGGATTTGGCTGCTCTGGATCACCTGGACGGCGTTCGCCGGCGGGCAGGCGCCGCTCTTCCCCATCGAGTTCACCGGGGCGAGCATCGGCCGCGGGCTGCTGTGGGTCTTCATCATCGATCCGATCGTGGCGACCGTGGCCTACTGGATCTTCATGCTGCTCATGCTGCCCGTCATCGGGCTGGCAGCAGGGCTTGGGTCGTGGACTGATCGGAAGAAGGACACATAGGAGATGTCCTCGCCATGGATGACTGACTACGGCGACTTTTGTCACCCAGAAGCGGGCTTACGGACCTGATCTTCCCGGCCAAATCCTGGTTCTAGGTGACAAACGTGAGATGGGGTGACTAGCCACACCGGCCGGACGCGCAAGTGCCTGGATGCGCCCAGGGGGGTGAGTGCATCCAGGTACTGTGCGCACTAGTCGATCCGCGCGATGTCCTGACCCTGCTTGACGGTGCCCTCCTCCTCAACGAGGCAGGTGATGACGCCATCGACAGGAGCCTCGACATCGAGCGAGACCTTGTCGACCATGACCTCAGCGATCACCTGGCCAGCCTTCACGGTCTCCCCCGTGCGGGCGAACCACGTGGCCACGACGCCTTCGGCATCATCGTCCTTGGCCATGTGCGGGAAGGTAATGACGTGACTCATCCGGTCAGCCCATCACCTTGGCAATCGCGGCCTTGATCTTGTCGCGGGTGGGGAGCACCTCGTACTCAAGGACGCGGGCGTAAGGCACGGGGACATCCGGGTAGCACACGCGCTGCACCGGTGCCTTGAGCATGGACGGGTCATGGTCGGCGATGGTCGCGATGACCTCACCGCTCATACCGAAGGACTTGTAGTCCTCATCCACGATGACCAGGCGACCGGTCTTCGCCACCGACGCGAGGATCGCCTCACGATCCAGCGGTACGAGCGAGCGCAGGTCCAGGACCTCGACGCTGACATCACCCTCGAGCTCCTCGGCGACATCGAGGCAGTGCTGCACCGACATCGAGATGCTCACCACGGTGACATCGGATCCCTCGTGAGCGACCGCGGCCTTGCCGATGGGGACCGTGTACTCCTCCTCCGGCACCGGCCCGATCGAGCGTGGGTTCTTCGCCATCCACGGCAGGCCCATCACGCCCTTGTGGAACATGAAGATCACCGGGTTGTCGTCGCGGCTCGCCGAGATCATCAGGCCCTTGGCGCCGTAGGGACTCGACGGGGCCACGACCTTCATGCCCGGCATGTGTGCGAAGGAAGCCCACAGGCACTGGGAGTGCTGTGCGGCATCGGAGTAGCCGCCGCCGACGGCCATCATGAGCACCATCGGCACCTTCACATTGCCGCCCGACTCGTAGTGAATCTTGGCCATGTGGTTGTAGATCTGGTCGAAGCACACCCCGAAGAAGTCAACGAACATCAACTCCACCACGGGGCGCATGCCCTCGACCGCGGCGCCGATGCCCGCACCGATGAAGCCGGTCTCGGAGATCGGCGTATCGATGATCCGGGTAGCTCCGAACTCGTCAAACAGTCCGCCGGTCGATCCGAAGATTCCGCCGTAGGGGCCGACGTCTTCGCCCATAACGAAGACATTGGGATCAGTTCGCATCTCCTGTGCGATCGCCTCAGAGATGGCCTTAGCAGTGGTGACGCGCCGGGTACCGGCGTCGATCGTCGCAGTCATTGCTTGCTCCTTCTCTCTCGCCTACGCGAACACGTGTAG
>CAYGMM010000313.1:0-1754 GCA_964351035.1 uncultured Actinomyces sp. | reverse complement strand
GCGACACCACCGGTGTGGAAGGTACGCATGGTGAGCTGGGTACCCGGCTCACCGATGGACTGGGCGGCGATGATGCCGATGGCCTCGCCGACGTCGACGAGCTTGCCCGTGGCGAGCGACTCGCCATAGCACATGCCGCAGGTGCCGACCTTGCTCTCGCAGGTCAGGACCGACCGGACGCGGATATCGCCCACGCCCGCCGCCGCGATCTGCTCGAGGGTGTCCATGGTCAGCAGGGTGCCGGCCGGAACCACGACCTTGCCGTCGACCTCGACATCGCGGGCCAGGGCGCGCGATGCAATGGCGGTGTCGAGGTTGTCGACCAGACGCATGGTGCCGTCCTCGCCGGCTTCGGCGATGGTGACCGCCAGACCACGATCGGTCCCGCAGTCGACCTCGCGCACGATGACGTCCTGCGAGACATCAACGAGTCGACGGGTCAGGTAACCAGAGTCCGCCGTACGAAGCGCGGTGTCGGCCAGGCCCTTGCGCGCACCGTGGGTGGAGATGAAGTACTCCAGCACCGACAGGCCCTCACGGAAGTTCGACTTGATCGGACGCGGGATGATCTCGCCCTTCGGGTTGGCGACCAGTCCGCGCATACCGGCGATCTGGCGAACCTGCATGAAGTTACCGCGAGCACCGGAGTCGACCATCATGAAGACCGGGTTCTGACGCGGGAAGTTGTCCTGCATCGCGCGGGCAACCTCATCGGTGGCACGCGTCCAGATCTCGATGAGCTCCTGACGACGCTCGGAGTCGGTGATCAGACCGCGCTCGTACTGCGTCTGCACCTTGCTGGCGCGCTCCTCAGCCGCGGCCAGGAGTTCGGCCTTGGCCGGCGGGGTGACGACATCCTCGATGGAGATCGTGACGCCCGCGCGGGTCGCCCAGTGGAAGCCCAGTGCCTTGAGCGCATCGAGCGTGCGCGCCACGTCGACCTTCGGGTACCGATCGGCGAGCTGGTTGACCAGTGCGCCGAGCTGCTTCTTGTCGACCTGGTAGTCGACGAAGGGGAAGTCCTCCGGCAACGCCTCGTTGAAGATCGCGCGGCCCAGGGTCGTCTGCAGCACGAACGCATCGCCCGGCTGCCAGCCCTCGGGAGCCGTCCACCCGGTGGGCGGCGTGACGTCGGTGAGACGAAGGCGTACCGACTGCTGCAGGGTGAGCAGACCCTGGTCATGCGCCATCACGGCCTCAGAGAGCGAGGAGAACGCGGGGATCTCATCGCCCGCGACCGGCACGGCCATTGTCAGGTTGTAGATACCGAGCACCATGTCCTGGGTCGGCGTCGTGATCGGACGACCGTTCGCCGGTGACAGGATGTTGTTGCTCGACAGCATGAGGATGCGAGCCTCGGCCTGCGCCTCGGCCGACAGCGGCAGGTGCACGGCCATCTGGTCGCCGTCGAAGTCGGCGTTGAACGCCGAACAGACCAGCGGGTGAATCTGGATGGCCTTACCCTCGATGAGCTGCGGCTCGAACGCCTGAATGCCCAAACGGTGCAGCGTGGGTGCGCGGTTGAGCAGCACGGGGTGCTCGGCGATGACCTCTTCGAGGACATCCCACACCACGGGACGCGAACGCTCGACCATGCGCTTGGCGCTCTTGATGTTCTGCGCGTGGTTGAGATCAACCAGTCGCTTCATCACGAACGGCTTGAACAGCTCCAGCGCCATCTTCTTGGGCAGACCACACTGGTGCAGCTGCAGCTGCGGGCCGACGACGATGACCGAACGACCGGATGAGTCGAC
>CAYGMM010000312.1:0-1759 GCA_964351035.1 uncultured Actinomyces sp. | reverse complement strand
GCCGAGGGCGACATGCTCGATGAGGACAACGACGTCCCGCACATGCAGTCGATCCTCGCCGTCGACGCGGCCGCGGCTATCGTCGGCGGTGCGGCCAGCGCGTCGAGCAATACGGCGTACATCGAGTCGGCCGCTGGCGTTGGTGACGGTGCCCGCACCGGCATCGCGGCGATGGTGACCGGGGCGCTCTTCCTCGTGGCGATGTTCTTCACCCCGCTGGTCAGCGTCGTGCCGTGGGAGGCCGCCGCACCCGCGCTCGTCGTGGTCGGCGCCATGATGATGATGCAGGTCCGCAAGATCGACTTCACGGACCTCGCGATTGGCATTCCGGCGTTCCTCACCATCGTGCTGATGCCGTTCACCTACTCGATCGTCAATGGCATCGGTGCCGGCTTCGTCAGCTGGGTCGTCATCCGGATCTTCCAGCGCAAGTGGTCGGAGATCCCGGTCGTGATGTGGGTGGTGGCAATCGCCTTCGTCATCTACTTCGCGTCCGAGCCGATCTCCACCTGGATCGGCCAGGCCTAGTTCGAAGTTGGCGAGGGTGACTCGGGGCAGACCTCGTTGGCATAGGCATCGAGGGCATCGCCGCCCACGGTGAACGCATCGGCAGCGAACGCCTGCGTCACCTGGGTGATGATGTCGGGGAATGGCACCTCATCGGAGAGGTCCTGCTTCACCAGGGTGGCGACGTCCTGGGATGCCGTGACGAAGTCGGCCGCCTCGGCGGGCGCCCCCGGGAGTTCCTCCAGTGCCCGCGTCGCCCAGAACGACATCGCGTCTGCCGACGCCACGGCCAGGAGCACGTCCTCATTCTCCAAGGCCTTGGCCAACTCCACCAGGGAGGTGGAGTAGTCGGTCATCGCGCCACGGGCAGCGAAGCAGTCCACCGCGCCGTCGGATGTCGCCCCGCTGGCAGAACCCTCCACCGTGGAGGTTGCGGTTGCCCCCGACGTCGCATCCGAGTTCGACGTACAGGCCGACAGCGGAACGGCGAGCACGAGGGCGGCGCCAGGGACAAGCAGGCGGAGGGCCGAGCGCTTGAGCGGAGTCACCGCCCCAGGGTCTCACGTGCGAGTACCTCGGGGGGCTACCCGCAGGTCTGGTTCGCCACGACGAACTTCGCGTCCGTGCGGGAAACGCCGTAGGACATCAGGTCCTTCTTGAGCTGCTTGCAGTCAGGGAAGTAGATGTCGGCGAGGCGCACCCACCGGCCGCCGGACTTCACCGCGATTGGCGCAAGATATGACTCGGTCACTCCACAGGTGTGATCAGCGTCGTAGGAGTGGGCCTTGCCCCACTTGGTCTTGTAGACAATCCCGACGTCAGGAGTGTTCGACAGGACGACGGCACGCCAGCACTTCTTGGGCGTGCCCTTCTTCACACCGTCATCCCAGGCGAATCCGGTCTGCGTCGCCATCTGCTTCGCCTGAGCGGACGAGACCTTCACCCACTCGACCGAAGCAGCCCGGGCCGGGAGCGCGGCCGCACCTGCCAAGGCAACCGCCGCAGCGACGACCGACAAACCCAGCGTCTTCCCCCACTTCATGGCGAGCAGGCTATCCGGACGATGCGGCGGTGTCTCGCCTTGAAGAGAGAATCCCACGCTGTCGTTGAGTGGCGGGTTGTGGACGGTTTCGGCCGGAAAAACCGTCCACAACTCGCCAGTCAACAAGATGTCGGCGTGCGCGCAGTCCACACCACCAGCAGGATGGGCGCGTGGCCGACCTCTCCCCCGACCAAGCTCGGGCTCTCCTCA
>CAYGMM010000311.1:0-1765 GCA_964351035.1 uncultured Actinomyces sp. | reverse complement strand
ATCGCCAACACTTCGACCGGCTGCGGCCCGAGGTGGCCCCGCTGCTGCGACGCGTGCCGCCCGATCCGTCGGCCGGGGTGCTGGAACTGCTGCGGGCCGGCTGGGGTGCCCGCGGTCTGTTGCTGCGGCGCGATCTGCTCGACATCCTGCGGACGCTGCCGATGTGCGTGGCCGACTGGCTCAACGAGTGGTTCGAAGGCGACCTGCTGAAGGCCGGCCTGGCGCTGCCGGCCGTGGCTGTTCCCGGTCATTCGGATTCCGAAGGTCCGGAGAACCCCGCGGATATACTCTTCGAGATCCTTACGGGCACGGATCAGCCGTTCCCGAGCGCCTTCCAGGACACGCAGGCGATCCGCCCCTTCGCTGGTTGGTAGCAGATCCACAACTCACGCTGCTGCCCTGAAGGCATCGACGAAGGGGCCGAGCGTTGCCCGCTCCGGTGACCAATCGGTGATCGCAAAGACGACGTGATCGAAGACACCGTCAAATGGGCCGGCCAGGGCCTCGCTGAAGACGGCGGCCGTCCGAACGGGATCGTTGCGGAAGGCGCCACAGCCCCAGGCTCCGAGCACGAGTGACCGGTAACCCAAGGAGGCCGCCACCAACAGGAGTCGATGGATGCGGCGTTCCAGCAACTCCGCGGAACGGGTCGGGTCCATGCGATAGGCGACCGGTGCCGCTGAGGTGATGAAGGAGACCAACCACGGCTCATCGAGCGGCGTGCCGTCGTCTGCTCGCAGAACCGGCACATCGGGGGAGACGATCATCCAGTCGCTGGACTCGTAGTTGCCGCTGGCCGAGTGCGTCGCATACATCGCGCTGTCCTGCAGGGTCGACCACAGTGCCGATGATCGGCAGAGGTTCTCCTCCTGGGCTCGCGACCCGTGCAGCCAACCCCCTCCGGGTGCTACGCCGTTTGCCATGTTGAGCACCAGCGGTGTCTCGCCAGCCTTGACTAGCCGAAGGGCGGCGCTCAACGTGGATTCGTTGGCGACTTCGACGTGAGTCTTGGCCGTCGGCTGCGGTACGACGTCGGGCAGATCTCGCTCCGGTGGGATGTCAATCGTCCGGGAGACGCTGCTGTCGACAAGCGCGCGGATATCGATGCTCTCGCCATTGTCATCTAGGTAGGCGCCATCGTTGAGCCAGGCGAGCGTCTCGAGTCGTCCTCGCCAGTACTCGGCGACGTCTGGGCCGTCCGGGGCGATGGAGACGGTCAACATGAGGGGATTGTCACGGGGGTAGCCGCTCGATTCAACTGTCGGACCGCTGTGTCATCCTGAAGGTGCTCAAGAAGACGGCGCCAAGCCCTCCGGCTGGCCGTCTGCCAACCGCCCCACTCGCGGACGGTGGCCCCGGAGGAAGAGCAGCCGCTCGCCAAGTCGGCGACGGAAGCGCGAGAAGGGCACCGTCATGAACGACGATTTCATCCTGTCCAGTTACCTCAACCAGCAACTCACCGGCCCGGTCGGTGCACCTCTTCCCGTCCAGTCCTGCTGGGTCATAGGCACCGCAATTCACGAAGAGATGACGTGGGAGCAGGCCCACGATGTTCAGCGGCTGCTGATCCAGTGGCTCGCGGACGAGCGCTACGCCCTGCATCGGGCATATGCACTCGCGCCGGATCGCTCGTGGGTTGAGCCGGTCATCGTGGCCATCGGAGCGGACCCCGACGATGTCTTCGACGCTGCCGAGCGTGCCAACCAGAACTACGTCGTACGGCGCACCGCGGATTCGACGCTGGTGCTCGATCGCGAGGGTGCCG
>CAYGMM010000310.1:0-1783 GCA_964351035.1 uncultured Actinomyces sp. | reverse complement strand
CGGGTTGCGGAGCGATCGGCCAAGAAGACTGTCGGCAAGAAGAAGGCCGGCAAGTAGCAGTCCGCGGGTCTGCGCCGGAGCACATCACTCCCGGACCAGCGGACCGATGACCTCAGGAGAACGAAGGAAATATGCCTCCCAAGAGTGGTAGCAAGGCCGGCGCCAAGAAGGTGCGCCGCAAGGAGAAGAAGAACATCGCCCACGGGCATGCTCACATCAAGAGCACGTTCAACAACACGATCGTGTCCATCACGGATCCGACCGGCGCCGTTGTCGCCTGGTCGAGCTCTGGTCAGGTCGGGTTCAAGGGCAGCCGCAAGTCGACGCCGTTCGCGGCTCAGCTGGCCGCCGAGGCCGCTGCGCGCCGGGCCATGGAGCACGGCATGCGCAAGGTCGACGTATTCGTCAAGGGTCCCGGCTCCGGCCGCGAGACCGCCATCCGCTCGCTGCAGGCCACCGGCCTCGAAGTGGGCTCCATCCAGGACGTCACCCCGGTCCCCTTCAACGGGTGCCGCCCGCCCAAGCGCCGCCGCGTCTGAGAACGGAGAACTGACACACCATGGCTCGTTACACCGACGCGGACTGCAAGCGCTGCCGCCGTGAGAAGACCAAACTCTTCCTCAAGGGCGCCAAGTGCGAGTCCCCCAAGTGCCCCTTCGAGAAGCGTCCCTACCCCCCCGGCCAGCACGGCCGCGGCCGGTCCAAGGACAGCGAGTACCTGTTGCAGCTTCGCGAGAAGCAGAAGGCGACCCGGATCTACGGCGTCCTCGAGAAGCAGTTCCGCAACTACTACGAGGAGGCGCACCGGCGCACCGGCAAGACCGGTGACAACCTCATGCGCATCCTGGAGTCCCGCCTCGACAATGTTGTTTACCGCGCAGGCTTCGCCAAGTCCCGTGACATGGCGCGTCAGCTGGTGACGCACGGTCACTTCATGGTCAACGGTCACAAGGTCGACATCCCGTCGTACCGCGTGCAGGCCAACGACATCATCGAGGTTCGCCCCGGCTCGCGTGAGATGACGCCTTTCGTCGTCGCCCACGCCGAGATCGGCGAGCGTCCGGTGCCGGCGTGGCTGGAGGTCATCCCCTCCCAGATGCGCATCCTCGTGCACTCGCTGCCGTCGCGCCAGGTCATCGATACCCCGGTGCAGGAGCAGTTGATCGTCGAGCTCTACTCCAAGTAGTAGTCCTTCTCAGCCAGTAGTCCCTCACCTAACCCGACGTCATATAGCGGTCGTCGCCGAAAGGACAGCACGTGCTCATCACGCAGCGCCCCATTCTCACCGAGGAGCCCATCAGCGAGTTCCGCTCGCGGTTCGTCCTCGAGCCCCTCGAGCCCGGATTCGGCTACACCCTGGGCAACTCCATGCGCCGCACGCTCCTGTCGTCGATCCCGGGTGCCGCGGTTACCAGCATCCGCATCGACGGCGTCCTCCACGAGTTCACCACCATTCCGGGGGTGAAGGAGGATGTCACCGAGCTCATCCTCAACATCAAGCAGCTCGTGGTCTCTTCCGACCACGATGAGCCGGTGGTCATGTACCTGCGCAAGCAGGGCCCCGGCCCGGTCGTCGCGGCGGACATCGCACCGCCGGCCGGCGTTGAGATCCATAACCCGGACCTGCACATCGCCACCTTGAACGACAAGGGCAAGTTGGAGATGGAGTTCGTCGTCGAGCGTGGCCGCGGCTACGTCTCGGCCGCGCTCAACAAGCAGCCTGGCCCGGAGATCGGCCAGATCCCCGTCGACTCGATCTACTCGCCGGTGCTCAAGGTCACCT
>CAYGMM010000309.1:0-1786 GCA_964351035.1 uncultured Actinomyces sp. | reverse complement strand
GCCGGATCGATGGGCGGTGACGGCACCGCGACTGACCGCAAGGTCGAGGTCCGCACCCTCACCGCAACCAAGACCGTCAAAGCGCCCCGCACCTCCAAACCATCGGGACCGGCCGACCGCGGCGCCTAGCGTGCGCGTGACCCCAGCTCGTGGTCTCGATTGAGGCCCTAGCGGGTCACGATGGCCGCATTCCAGCGAAAGAGACGATACGCAGCAGCATGTGTGCGGATGGGCACACCGAACCTGTGGCATACGTGCTCAACCGCGAGGCCGATGTGCCGATGCGCTCGGCGAATTGCGCGGAGGTCAGTCCCGATGCCGCGATCGCTGCGCGCACCTGGGCCGCGACCTCTGCGCGTTCGCGCTCTTCGCAGTCTGCACGCGCGCGCTCAATGGCAAGATGGAAGAGCGTGGTAACGCCGTTTCGCGGTGCATATCGCAGGTAGCGCTCGAGCTTCCGTGATACCGGACCCCAAGGATTCGCCTTTAGTTCGGCGAAGATGGGTTGCCAATCGGGCACGAGCCCACGTTCGACCGCCGTGACCAATGCTTCGTACGGCCAGGTCGTCACCGGGTCAGTCGGCGATGCGTCGACGTTGCGGAATTGCAGAGGCATCATCGCGCTCCCGCGAGACGCAACGCGACGTCCTGGCACTGCTCGACGACAGCCGACCAGTCATGCCATCGTGGTGCGAGTCCCTTGTAGCGAGGAAGTTCGCCGATCACGTCGGTATCGCGCGGGTTCGGCTCTGCAAGCGCCGCGACGAGTGCGGTGAGAACCGAACCGTCTTCCTGCGATCGATCCGTGTAGTAGTCATCGATGCCCTGCAGCACGTCAACGGCGTCGTCGATTCCGATGGCCTCCGTCAAGGCAACGACATCGAGGTAATCGCGCACGTAATTACGCTGCACGATCAGGTAGGCCTTGATGCGCAGCATTTCTTGCACGGTTGGGACAAGGAGCCGAGTGTCGGGGTCCAACTCGAATTCGACGGTCTCGAGCGGCCGGGTGCGACGCATCTGCCGAAGGCCAGCTTCCACTCCGTCCAGGCTGCCCAGGATCGTCACCGGCGGGCGCGAAGCGCGGACCGACGTGGCCCAGCCGTCCGAAGCCTCGACTGCGTCGAGTACTTGCTCGTACCGGTCGGCCAAATCGGCGACGACGTGATCGTGGTCGAAGGAGTCACGATGGTGGGCGTACAGCGCCGCCGCAGACCCGCCGACGAGTACGGCGTCGGGCACCAGTTCCTGCAGCCGGGCAGCCGAGCGAAATACCTGACGGAGAACCTCACTCGGTTTTTGCTCCTGGGCCATGTGGCAAGATTATCAGATATGATACTTGTGCCGAGGGGAAGTGCGCTCGCACGCGTCTCATTGCCACTACGTCGCACGTGTCACCTCAAGTCGACCGCCCCGGGATTCACCTCGATCCGTGAGCCGCCAGCGCTGCCGGTCCCGGCTGTCCACGGGAGTTGGGGCCCGCATCCATCGTCCTCGACGAGGATGGTGGTGCTGGACGAGGATCATCCTCAGGTGTGCGGTGGTGGTTGACTCGCCGACCGGCTGACCCTCTACCGCAGCAGACGGCCGTGGCGATGCCGGGTCACCGAGATCGCCTGCTCCTTCAGCCATCGCGGCAGCTCCACGTTGCCAAGGTCGGTCACCGGCTGCCGATCTACGGCGACTCCGGCCGCGTGAGCCGCGGCAAGAAGTTCGACGGAGGCCGGAGCCAGCAGGCGCAGTCGCTCCACCCCGAGTGAGCCGAGTCGTGCCGCGAGAGCGGCAT
>CAYGMM010000308.1:0-1809 GCA_964351035.1 uncultured Actinomyces sp. | reverse complement strand
CTCCGCCGGCCAGCACCCCATCGACAATCTTCGTGAGCTCGACAAGCCGAGACCTCAAGGACGAGCGCAATGCCATTCGCTCCGTGGTCGAGGACTTCGACATGACCTACGTCGGCATGGAGGACTTCGTCCCCGACGAGATCACTCCCGCGGACTACATCCGCGAGAAGGTGGACGCCACCGACATGTACGTCGGCATCATTGGGGCTCGCTACGGTCACGTGGAACCCGGCAGTGGCATGTCGATGACGGAGATCGAGTACCAGCAGGCTGCGGCAGGCGGCAAGCCTCTGCGCATCTTCGTGCAGTCCGATGACGCCGCGGTCCCGGATGAATTTCGCGACTCCGAACCTGAACTCGTGACGAAACTCCAGGCGTTCAAGGAGCGGCTCCTCGCCAATCACACGTGTCGCATCTTCACGGACCTTGAGGATCTGACCGAGAAAGTTCGACAGACGCTCGCCACCCCGAGCGGTCGCCGTGGCCGCGTGGGAGATGTCGGAGCCGCCCTGGGCGGAGAAGTGAGCCCCGGCCCACTCGCCTTCGCGGCCTTCGACGTGGTCTCGGCCGGGACGCTGAACGCGCTGGCACCCTACGGGGATCGACTCACGAGCCTGCGTCAACTCCTGCCGGATGCAGGCCCACTGCGGGTGGTCCCCACCGCGGACGCCGACGGCCACGCGCAGATCAACGACGCCTACCACGACCACGTCGTCCTTGGCGGCGCCGAAGGCATCGTCGTGCGGTCCTCCGACGGGCGCACCTACAAGGTGAAGCCCACCCGCGAGTTGGATGCCGTGATTGTCGCCTTCACTGAGCGCCAGAACGCGGCCGGTGGTCTTGAAGCGCGCTCCATCCTGGTGGCCCTCGCACATCCAGAGGGCGGTTGGGTGCCCATCACCGCCGTGGGAGCTCTCGGCGATAGCGCCGCTCGCGTCGCACTGCACGAGCGGCTCACGGCGATGATCCAGCCCAGTGCCTACCGTCATGCCAGCGACAACATCCTCTACCGCTTCGTCGAGCCGAGCATCGTCGTCGAGATCCGGGCCCTGGACCTGCAGTCCGAGGACTCCCGCGGCATGCCCATCAAACAGTCACGGCTGATGTTCGACCCGACGGTCGGATGGCGCGCGATCGGTCGCGTCGACTCGGTGACGGCACTCTCGCCCGTCCTGCAGCGCCTGCGCACCGACAAACTCCCGACCCTCCTCGACGCCGGTTGGCGACAACTCGAGCCCTACCTGGCGACGGACTCAGTGGGTTCGATCGGCGCCGGTGAAGCGAGTGAAGTGGTACGCCGCCAAGTCTGGACGAAGCAGGGCAAGGACAAGGTCGACGTGCGCAAGCTCCTGGTGTGGCGTACCAACAAGGAGAGCACCGGGGATTACCCGGCGTTTGTCGTGCACTGGACGGACTACAGTTCCACGCGCAAGTCACCCCTGTCGCGCGAGGTGCGGCTCGCCCCAACCGAAGAGGCCGCGATGGAGATCGCCGAGCAGATGATCGCCAGCAACGTCAAGAAAGGCTGGGAGGCCGTGGACCAGTGACCGACGGTCAGCCAATCCTGCTCAACGGGTACGCCGCCCAGCGGTGCGCCCGACGCACCCACAACGACTTCGACATCACCATTCCCAGAACCGATTGGCAGCCCTCCCCCACGCTTCAGATGCGGATGGATGAGGGCCGTGCGTTTGAGGACACCGCGTTGGCGTCACTGCTTGACACATGGGCAGACCGGGCGCTTGACCTCCGCGGACCGACGCCCCGCGCGGACCGCATCGAACGCACTGTGGCAGCCATGCAGGACCG
>CAYGMM010000307.1:0-1809 GCA_964351035.1 uncultured Actinomyces sp. | reverse complement strand
TTCTCCGTACGCCGCGCCCACAAGTACGGCGTGGTCAATCCGGACAACCACCGGGTCACCGGCATCAATGCTCGCTCGCTCCTCACCGCGACCGGGATCGGCGTTGCGAGCGCCGTGGGTCTCACCACCCTCGTGGTCGGTGAGCAGTTGGCCGCGCACGGTCTTGAGCGCCTCATGCGCAAGGCCATTCGCCACGATCCCGGTGCCGCCGGCTCCTTCCTCGCACATGCCGCGATCCTCGCCGGTATGACCGCCCTCGGCGGCGCCGCTATCAAGCGCGTCACCGCGCGGCTCGAGCACTCCGACGACATCATCGAGCCGGCGTACCCCGAGCCGCCCACCAACCCGCATGTCAGTGCCGGCCCCGACAGCGCCATGCCCTTCGATGCCATCGGCAAGGAGGGCCGTCGATTCGTGACCATGGCGCTCACCCACGACCAGATCACCAAGGTCATGGGTGAGACCGCCGTCGACCCGGTGCGTGTGGTGTGCGGCTACGAGTCCGCCCACGATCTGAAGGAGCGCGCTCGCCTCGGCCTCGCTGACCTCGAAGCGTGTGGCGGCTTCGAACGCAGCATCATCTGCGTGGCAAGCCCCACCGGTGTTGGCTATGTCAACTACACGATCATCGAAGCGCTCGAATATCTCACCCGTGGCAATTGCGCGACGATCGTGCCGCAGTACGCGCTGGTGCCCAGCGCACTCGCGATGAGCAAGACCCTCGACGGGATCATGCTCACGCGCTACGTCCTCGAGGGGATTCAGGCACGACTCAAGGACATCCCGGCCGAACGCCGTCCGCGCGTCGTCCTCATGGGCGAGAGTCTCGGTGCCAATGTCGCGCTCGACGTATCGACCGTGCCCGGCCACTTCGCGGGGATCCCCGCCCTGGAGCACCTTGGCGTCTCTGGCGGCTGCTACTTCGGTGTCCCCTTCCGCACCGAGTTCTGGCGACGCTGGCGCGATAACCCTGACGCGATGGACCCCGAGCACGAACTCCTGCTCGTGGCAGAGCCGAGTCAGGCTCCGCCACTGCCGCCCGGCCAGATGCGACAGCTGATGGTGATCCACGACGACGACCCGGTGAACAAGTACGGCTATCAGATGGTGCTGCAGCCACCGTGGTGGATGGGCCCACCCTCGACCCGGCCACCGATGGTTCCGCGCGAGACGCGATGGCGTCCGATCACGAGTTTTGTCATTGCGACGGTCGACCTGAAGAACGGCATGAACTCCAAGCCCGGTCAGTTCGTCCGCCGCGGCCACGACTACCGCATCGAGGCGCGACTAGCGCTGCAGCGTTCGTACGGCCTGGACTGCACCGACGCGCAGGCAGACGCGATTGAGGCTGCGCTGCGCAGCAACGAGACCGAGTGGGCCGCGCGCCGGATGATCGCGCGCAAGATGGACAGCGCGCGCAAGTCGATCGAGTCGACGTTGGCCAAGTGGGGTTCACCGCAGATCGACGTCGCCGACATCGATCCCGGCGCCGTCGCCGAGCCGCACGAGGAAACCCCGATCGAGCGGATTGGTCGCATCTCGTCGCCCTGACGACCCCATTCTTCGGCCGAGATCTGCCGTCCGGTGGCACATTCCACCGAGTAGCACTTAGCGTGTTGCCATGCGCGCATTCCCTGCAGCCCTTGCCGCTGGCTCACTCATCGGCGGGTACGCCGTCGCCCGATCGACCAAGAAGCGCCAACTCGGCGGTGCCGTCCTCGCCGTCGGCGCGGGCGCCTGCACGGTGCTGTGGTGGCAGCAGGCCGGCCCGGTCAAGGCCGTCTCGGCATTGACGGTGATGATCGGCGC
>CAYGMM010000306.1:0-1823 GCA_964351035.1 uncultured Actinomyces sp. | reverse complement strand
CCCGGGGTGTTCGGGACGCTTCGGGTCACCTCGGTGGCGTTCCGTGATGCGCTGCTCGCCAGCGGGGGTGCCTACGTCATGGTGTCGAGCACTGCCGCCCAGCGACCCACCGCCGGCAACGTCGCCTATGCCACCGCCAAGGCGGCGGCCGAGTCCTGGCTCGGTGGCCTCGCCGATTCCTTCACGGACTCCTCGGCGCGCGCGGTGATCGTGGCGATCAAGGCGCTGGTGACCGCAGAGATGAGGGCCGCTGAGCCGGACCGGAAGTTCCCCGGCTACACCGATGTCGATGCGCTCGGTGCGGCGATCAAGGGAATACTCCAGGGGGATGCCGTTGCCAACGGGGCGCGGGTCGACCTGACCAAGGAGTGACGTGAGCCAGACGTGGCGCGGATTCGCCAGTGACAACTACGCCGGCATCCACCCGGAGGTGCTGTCCGCGATTGCGGCGGCGAACGACGGTCACGATGTGGCGTACGGCGATGATCGTGCGACCGCGCACCTCCGTGATCTCGTGCGTGACACCTTTGGCGCCGATGCGCAGGTGTTCCCGGTCTTCAACGGCACCGGAGCCAATGTCGTGGCCCTGCAGTCGATGACCCGGTCCTGGGAAGCTGTCGTCTGCACCGACACGGCGCACATTCACGTTGACGAGGGTGGTGCACCGGAGAAGGTCGCCGGCCTGAAGTTATGGACCGCGCCCACCACAGACGGACTTCTCACGGTCGAGGCTCTCGATGCGCAGATCTACCGCATGGGTGATGTGCACCGCGCCCAGCCGGCGGCTCTCTCGCTGACGCAGTCGTCAGAGTTGGGTACGGCGTACACCGTCGACCAACTCGGCGCCCTGGTGCGGCGGGCCCATGAGCACGGACTCCGGGTTCATCTTGACGGCGCGCGGCTCGCCAATGCGGCCGCATCGCTCGGTGTTTCGCTGCGAGCGATCACCACCGACCTCGGCGTTGATGCGGTGTCGTTCGGAGGGACGAAGAACGGTGCGATGGGTGCCGAGGCCGTCATCGTCACCGACCCTGAACTCGCGCGATGGGTGCCGTTCGTTCGTAAGACCGATATGCAGTTGGCGAGCAAGATGCGCTTCATTAGTGCCCAACTCGTGGCGCTGCTCACCGACGATCTGTGGCTGCGCAATGCCTCGCACGCCAATGCGATGGCGCAGCGACTCGTCCAAGGCGTGCGACAGATCGAGGGGGTTGAGGTCCTGCGTCGAGTCGATGCCAACGCGGTCTTTGCCATCCTCCCCCCCGACGTGACCGCGCGTCTGCAAGAGCGGTTCCGCTTCTACACCTGGGACGATGCCACCGGCGAGGTTCGCTGGATGTGCTCCTGGGACACGACGGAGTCCGATGTCGATGCCTTCGTCGCCGCGATCGCCGAGGAGATATCGGCGTAGGACCGCTCGCTATACCGCGGGTGGTCGACCCTCGAAAGCGGTGGACAGCACGACGGTGGTCCGTGTGGAGACCGCCGCAGCAGCCCGGATCCGCGCGAGTAGGTCCTCGAGGTCGGCTGGCTCGCCGACCTGGACCCGCAGGACGTACGACGCGGCCCCGGCGACGGACCAGCAGGACTCCACCTCGGGGATCCCGCGGATGCGGTCGGGAATGTCATCGGGCGCGGAGGCATCGAGCGGGGTGAGATCGATGAACGCGGTGAGCGGCAGACCGACCGCGCGTGCGTCGATTGTCGCGCGGTAGCCGGAGATGATCCCCCGCTGTTCGAGGCGGCGTACCCGTTGGTGCGTGGCGGATGTCGACAAGCCCACCTCACGGCCCAGTTCGGCGTAGGAGAGCCGGCCGTCGCGC
>CAYGMM010000305.1:0-1826 GCA_964351035.1 uncultured Actinomyces sp. | reverse complement strand
GCGGTAGCTCCCACCCCGACGGAGCCGGGCCCCGCTGCCGCCCCCCCTAACCCGCCACCGCCCCCGCCGCCGGCACCGGTGCCGAGACCAGGCCCGCCGGCCGCCGTACCCAGGTGGGCGGCTGTTCCGCCGTCAGCACCAACTTCCGCGCCTGCTCCTCCGCCACCACCGGCCACGATGAGGAGTCCGTCGACGCTGCTCACGACGGCACTCGCACCTCCTCCACCACCACCGGCGTACCCCGACCCGCCCTGGCCGCCCGAGGCGTAGCCCCAACCGCCCTTGCCCGCGCAATTGCATCCACGACCGGGGTCACCCTGACCAGCGACATAGATCGACAGGGTTGCCCCGGGGGTCACCGTGACGGGAGATGTCATCGTCACGACCGCGCCGTGACCGCCGTACTTGCGCGGATCTTCGTTGGGCATCGTGTCTCCGGCGCCATCCCCACCGCGGGCAGTGATGTAGATCTGAGTCACATCGGCTGGCACGACCCAGGTCTGCACCGTCCCCACCGACTGGTTGGCACCGACGAACCCGAAGGTGTACGACGTGGATGCCCTGGCCGGAGTAACCCACCACAGGGAAGCCAGGGCGAGCGCGCACACGAGCGCGATTCGCGCACTGAGCCCGAGAGAGACCACCCCTTGACCCTAGGAACGCTTCACGGCGGTTGGGCAAACACCGAACACCTGTCACGCAGTCCCGATGACAACTGCGCGAACCGTGGCTCACGCCTGGCAACGCACCCTACGGTTGTCCCGTGCCATTCGTACCGCGCTCGGTCCTCTACGTCGAGGACGATCCAACCCTGCGCGGAATCCTCACCGATCTGCTGCGAACCGCTCCTGAGCTCAACGTCGTCGCCGCCGTCGGCACGTCGACCGAAGCCCTCCAGATCGCACGGGAGCAACACATCGACGTGGCACTCCTCGACCTTGCGCTCGGCGACGGTGAACTCACCGGTATCGAACTGGGCATCCGTCTGCGTGAACTTCGGCCCGATACCGGCATCGTCATCCTCAGCCAGCACACGGTGCCGGACTTCATCAGCGGCCTCCCCGACCGCTACCGCGAAGGTTGGTCCTTCATCGCCAAGCGCGCCGACCTCCGTCTGCCGAGGCTCGTCGACACCATCCTCGCCACAGCGCGCGGGCTGAATGTCGTTGACCCCGAAGTGTTGGCCGCCCGGCGTGAGACACGCGGCAATCCGGTCGAGTCACTCACCCCCCGACAGCGCGAGATCATGGCCCTGGCCGCATCCGGACGCGACGCCACCGCCATCGCCACTGAGCTGAGCCTCGCCCCCGGCACCGTTCGACAGGAGTTGTCCAAGGCCTACGCCGTACTCGTGCCTGATCCGAAGCCCGGCACCGATTTGCGCACCTCGGCGGTGCTGGCCTACCTGCGCGCCACCCATGCGCACCGCGCGGACCTCCCATGAGTCGGGTCCGCTGGGCATGGCTCGGTCCGTGGCCCCTTCGGCCAGCGTGGATGGTCGTCTTCATCACGGTCACCCAGCACTTCGGCATCACCCCTGTGCTCCTTGCCGAGCCAAACTCGTCGACTTCCGACCTCGATGTCGTGGGCGTCGGCATCGGTCGAACACTCTTCGCGATCGCTCTAGCCCTACTCGTCGTCGGGGTCGAGTGGAGCGTCTATCGCCTCACCACGCGACGAGCGCCCACGCAATCATCGGTTGCCTACATCGTCATGATCGTCCTGGGTGCCATGACCGCCACGGCCGTTCAAGTCGGCGCCTTCGCAGCCCTCAACCGCGATCCGAGCCCACTGTTGATCGTCGGGGTCGTCGTCCACTACCTCCT
>CAYGMM010000304.1:0-1833 GCA_964351035.1 uncultured Actinomyces sp. | reverse complement strand
ACCCGCCGAGGAAGATGCCCAGCAGACCGGCAGTGAGGCGAGACTTCGCGTAGGGGTCATACGGCGGGTAGCCCGGATAGCCGGCGTAGCCGGGAGTCGGGTAGCCGGCAGTCGGGTAGGCCGGCTGCTGCGCATATCCGGGCTGCGGCGTATATCCGGGTTGGCCATATCCGGCTTGGCCTGAGTAGCCCGACGGGTAACCCGGGGGCGGATAACCAGCACCGGCCTGTGGTGCGGGGGTGGGTGGCGGCGGCGTTGGAGCCGCAGGTGGCGGCGGTGGAGCGGGGGCCGCGGCAGTGGGCTCGGCCGGGCTGTCCGGGGTCGCCGCAGGCTCGGTGGGCTCGGATTCGGGGGTGGGGTTGGTCACGGGACCTCCTCGTCGACAGGACCCATGATGCCGGACGCCGTAGACTGGCACTCGCGGTTGCTGAGTGCCAGGCTCGTTTCAGGTCATGCGAGCGGCTCCGGTGAACGCGGCAGGGGACGAACCTGGTGAGGGAGGTGTCATGCTCGAGGAACGTCGGCTCGCCGTGCTGCGCGCCATCGTCGAGGACTACGTCGCCACCCGTGAACCGGTGGGCAGCAAGGCACTGGTCGAGCGCCACGGCCTCGGGGTCTCCAGTGCCACGATCCGCAATGACATGGCGGCGCTGGAGGACGAGGGCTACATCGCCCAACCGCACACCAGCGCCGGCCGGATCCCGACCGATCTGGGCTACCGCGCGTTCGTGGATCGCCTCGCCGGGGTCAAGCCCATGTCCGCGGCCGAACGGCGCGCCATCGCAAACTTCCTTGCCGGTGCCGTGGACCTCGACGACGTCGTGGCGCGCAGCGTGCGCCTCCTGGCACAGATCACCAGGCAGGTCGCCCTCGTGCAATACCCCTCACTCGTCCAGTCGACCGTCCGGCACCTAGAAATCGTCCGCATCAGTGAGACGCGGCTGCTCCTGGTCCTCATCGCGGACACCGGTCGGGTCGAGCAACGGTCGGTGGACCTGCCGGCTCCCTTCGACGACGACGCGCTTGGCCGACTTCGCCAACGCACCGCCGAAGCAGTGGTCGGCCAAAAGTGCGAGGACTTTACGACTCTTCTTGAAGATCTCGCCGACTCCTTCCCCCGCGACGAGCGCCCCGCGGTTGCCGTCGTGGTGAGCACCCTCATGGAGACGACCCTCGACACCGTCGAGCAGCGCATCATGCTCGGTGGCACGGCCAATCTCGCGCGCAATCGGGATGCCTTTTCGGTCAGTCTCGAGCCGGTCCTCGAGGCACTGGAGGAGCAGGTGGTTCTGCTCCGTCTGCTCGGTGAGGTGTCCGGTGAAGTGAGTGTCCGCATCGGCCACGAGAACCCGGTTGAGGACCTGCAGGGCACCAGCGTGGTGGCGACCGGATACGGTCGTGGTGAGTCGGTTGTTGCGGGGGTCGGGATCGTGGGTCCCACGCACATGGACTACCCGGGCACCATGTCCTCGGTCCATGCCGTCGCGCAATACCTCAGCCGAATCCTTGACGAGAACTGATGCCCGTGGCTACTGACTACTACGCCCTGCTTGACGTCGCGCGCGACGCCGGCCCCGACGAGATCAAGCGTGCCTACCGGCGACTGGCCCGCGAGCTTCACCCGGACGTCAACCCTGACCCCGCAGCCGTCGAGCGCTTCAAGGAGGTCACGGCGGCGTACGAGGTGCTTTCCGATCCGGAGTCCGTGTTGGTGGGCAACCCGGAACTCCTGGCCTCCCAACAGATCACCCGCGACATCGCCAACGATGTCATCGCCGAGACGACCAAGTCGATTCCGGCCACCGTCGAACGGCAGGCCGACGCCGCGCGCAC
>CAYGMM010000303.1:0-1848 GCA_964351035.1 uncultured Actinomyces sp. | reverse complement strand
ACGGTGCCCCTATGAAGCGAATTCTCGGCGGCGTGGCCGCGGCCGTCCTTGCCTTCTCCATCGCCGGTTGCGGCAGTTCCGGTGGCGACGATCCTGAGCCGAGCGACAGCATCCTGACCGGCGTACCCGCTCCCGAAGAGAGCATCCTGACCGGCGTTCCGGCGCCGACGGAGGAGTAGAACCCGGCGGCAACCAGCCGTCGTTGTGCGCGGACACTGGGCCCGCGGCAACGTAAACTGCCCCATCAGCAAAGGTCGGCACTCGGGCCGACCGGAGTGACGAAGTGGGGACACCATGACGGTTGCGGATCAACCCGCCCCATCCGTGGCCGAGCGCCAACGGCGTGTCCTGCTCGACACTTGCCAACGCGAAGTGCCGATCGCGACGGCTCTCTTTGCCGCGATCATCGTGTTCTTCGACGCCCTCACGCTGGCGTCCGGCACGGCTCTGTCCACCGCCTACCTGGCGTCGGACGTCATCCAGGGTGTCGGCTTCCTCGTCGTCGCCGTTCTCGTGTGGCGACGGATCACCCCTCCCTCAGCAACGCCGTGGCTGTGGGTGATGGCGGTCGTCTTGAACGCCGCTGCCACGAGTTACCAGTTCACCGAGTTCCCCGGCGGCCCCAGCTTTGGCGTCCTCGTCCTCGCCGCCGCCGTAGTCGGCCCTCTCACCTTGAGATGGCTGCCCTTCGCCGTGGGCGCGGTTGTCATGCTGGCAATCACCAGCACGGTGTTCGCCATGACGGACCCCGACGAGGCGGCCGCGTGGATCATCACCTACCTCACCGCGCTGGGAGCATCGGCCGCCCTGCTCTTCGCTCGTCGGCGCTCGTCCCTGGATGTCGCACGGATGGCCGACGAACTTGCCCTGGCTGCGACCCGTGACCCACTGACCGGTCTCATGAACCGCCACGGACTTGATGAGGCCACCCCCCTCCTCCTCGGCTCCGCATCTCGTGCGGGCCAGCCAGTGCAGGCCATCTTCATCGACGTCGCAGGACTCGGCGACGTGAACAACGCGCACGGTCACCTCGCCGGCGATCTGGTCCTGAAGCGGACAGCCGACGCCATGCGCCAGGTGTCGCGCTCGGGAGACCTCCTCGTGCGGTGGGGCGGGGATGAATTCTTGGTCCTCGGGCTGGGCGAACACTTGGATGCGGCGGACTTCGAGCGGCGGCTGTGCCAGCGGGTCGACATGACGGACCTGGCCGACCACTGGAAGGGCGGCCTCCACGTGGGCCTGGCTACCGATCACGTGGAGAGCCTCGATGACCTCATTCGCCAGGCCGACGCGCACATGTACGAGCGGCGTTCGCAGCCCTAGCCGAGGCAGTGCGGCGCCGTGAGCTGAACCCGGTGGGGCGGGTGGGGCTCGAACCCACGACCTGACGGATTATGAGTCCGCTGCTCTGACCAGCTGAGCTACCGCCCCTGCGGCGACCATTGTGCCCGCGCTCGGCGGACGGCGAAGTCCCGCCCCGCTCCGGCGAACCGTCGTGGGGAATGGAGGGTGAAATGTCTGATTTTGAGGGAGTTGTCCACCGGGCAGGGGACTCCGGTTTGACGACCGTGACCTGACTGTTACCATCGGACTTGGCCATGGCGCGACACGTTCGCGACATGGCTGCGACACAAAGAGAACCAGCACCAAGCCGAATCCGGCTCGTGAGAGTCGGAACCGGACGGACTCGGTACCTCGGACAACGTCGCCGGCGCACTCCGCCGACGACCAGAGCGAATGCTCGTGCCGATGAGTTCAGCCCGGTAGGCCGAGAGGGATGAGGACGCACGTGCCGCAACAACGCCGACTTCGTCGGGTCATCACGACCGCCGCAGCCAGCGCCGCGCT
>CAYGMM010000302.1:0-1856 GCA_964351035.1 uncultured Actinomyces sp. | reverse complement strand
GGCAGCAGGCCGGCCCGGTCAAGGCCGTCTCGGCATTGACGGTGATGATCGGCGCCTTCGGCGCCAGCCATCCGCTCGCCAAGCAGGTGGGCGCGTGGCCGTCGGTGTTGGGGGTCGCGGCGACGACCGCCGTGACGACGTTCATGCTGACCGGCGCCAGGGACTAGGGACCGCCTTCTGTGGTCGAAACCCGCCACCGGGTGGCAGGTTTGGACCGTAGAACGGCGGCACTCGCCCGGCGCCAGCAGGTGGGTGCCGCTAGCCTCGATCTATGGCGGCAGCCTCCCGAGACCCGGTGGCAGGTTTCGACCACAGAACGTTGGCATAGGGAACTCCCTACATCGGGACCAACTCCAAGTCCGATGGAAGCCTCGGCACTAGCCTGATCGCATGGGTGAGTCCGTTGAGCGTGACACCGCGCCACCCGCTGTGATCATCGTCGAGGATGACTCCTTCACTCGTTCCACGCTCTCCGCCGCACTTCAGCGCTACGGCGTACGTGTCATCGCAGCCGTCGGGACCTCACGTGAGGCGCTGGCACTGGACGACGTACCCGCTGCCGCTCTACTCGACCTTGACCTGGGCGCCGGTCCCAACGGCATCGACCTCGCCATCGCCCTGCGCGAACGTCGTCCCGATATTGCCCTGGTGCTCTTGACGACGTACGACGACCCGCGATTCAAGGCTGCGAACCTCCCCGCACTGCCGCGTGGCATGCGTTTCCTCCGCAAACCCGGCATCACCGACGTACGCGACATCATCGACACGCTGAAAGACGCGGTCACCGCGCCCTTTGCCTCAGCAAAGGACAGTGCACACCCGCTGAGCGCATCAATGATCGAGACCTTGCGTATGGTGGCCGAGGGACTCTCCACGCCCGAGATCGCGCGACAACGGGGCGTATCCGACAAGGCCGTCGAGGCAACCATCACTCGACTATGTGATCACTTCGGCCTCGAGCGCATGCCCACACACCATCAGCGGGTGCGACTGGCCGCGGAGTACTTCACGCTGACCGGCCAGGTACCTCGGTGAGTAGCCCCATCTTCCTCGGGCCGCGCACCCTGTCATGGCGGGCGATCGCCGGCGTGACAATTGCGAGCGTCCTCGCGACGGCCGCCAGCAATCCACAGGCCACGCCGATCCAGCGCATGGAGTGGATTGGCGCAGGGGTTCTCGCCATGGCCCCACTCATCGTCGTCTACGCCGCCAGCACCTGGCTCGGCATGGCCCGTCGAAGGCTCGGCGTCCTCGCCGCCGTCGTCGTCGGATCTCTTGCGCGCGCGGCTGCGCTCGCTGCCCTTGTTTCCACGTCCGATGCCGGCGATCCACTGAGCTTCACGGACCGGGTTATCTCCGCCACCGTCACCTTCATCGGCTGGGGGGTCATCATCGGCGCAGCCCTGCAGGCATCCATGGACTACCGGGCGGATCTACGATCCCTCCTCAGCCGCGTCGATCGCACGGTTGACGAGGCAGAGGAGTTCGCGCGGGCGTGGAACCGCCGCTTGGCCTCCTCACCCACGAGCGCACGGGGTCTCGCCCACGACGCCGCCGATCTCCAATCCGACATCACCGCGCGCCTGCGACCGTTGAGTCACCGACTCTGGTTCGGCATGACTAGCCGGGAGTCCCAACGACGACTCCTTCGACAGATGGGTGAGGACCGACCACCCATCGTGTCGATTGCCGCCATCGGGTTCCTGGTCTTCCTCTGGAACGCCGCCTACCGCTTCGGTATCGCCGAGGGAGTGCTGTCGAGTCTCGTCGGGACGTCAGCACCCGTACTGACGCTCATCGTCGCGAATACCCTCGCCGTGCGTGATCCCCGGCGTCAGGTGATGTGGCGGTGGATC
>CAYGMM010000301.1:198-1858 GCA_964351035.1 uncultured Actinomyces sp. | reverse complement strand
GAGGGCATCACCCTGGCCACCGTGCACGCGGCCAAGGGTCTGGAGTGGGAGGCGGTCGTCGTTGCGGGTCTCGCCGAGGGCAGCTTCCCGCATGCGCAGTCGATGGTGGGTCCGGCGCTGGACGAGGAACGCCGCCTGTTCTACGTCGCGGTCACGCGCGCCAAGCGCGAACTCATGCTCACCTGGTCGCGGGCCCGGCAGCCGGGTGGGCGCGGCAATCGGTCGCGCAGCCGGTTCCTCGATGATGCCGGGGCGAGTCCGGTCGAGCCCGGTCGGTCCCGCACACGCGCCGGCTCCGGTGGAGGCCGACGGTCGGCCAAGCGTCGCGGTCCCGCCACCTGTCGGGTGTGCGGCAAGGCGCTGGTCTCGCCGAAGGAGCGCACCGTCGGTCACTGCGAGGGCTGCCCGGTGAGCGCCGACGAGCAACTCGCCGAGGCGCTGCGGGCCTGGCGGCTGGAGCAGGCGCGTGAACGTGCGGTGCCGGCGTACGTCATCTTCACCGACGCCACTTTGCAGGCGCTGGCCGAGATGCGGCCGACGACCGCGGAGGAGTTGCTCGGCATCAGCGGCATTGGGCCGGACAAACTCAATCGGTACGGCGAAGCGCTGCTGGAGTTGCTGGCTGTCGGTGGGGACACCATCGCTACCGACGAGTAGTTGCGCGACGCGCCGACGAGGTAATTGAGAAGTTCCCGCGACAAGCGCACCATGTGCGAATGGCTGCCGTCATGTGCTGCTGGTGCCAAGCCGTCGATGACGGTGCGCACGTCGAATGGGCGTTCACCCGCCGCGGAAACGCGGTGAGTTATGCCTGCCCGACCTGCGCACGCGGGCACCTCGCCGAATTCGAGTTCGTGATCTAGCCGATCACGCAGCCCACCACCGACATCCGCACAGGGGGTGGTGGGGTCTCTTCGTCGAGCGCACATCGACGTTCGGCAGGGTCAACGTCCACTCGATCCCGCCCGACGTCACCCCTCCCGGTCCTTCATCAATCAGGGTCAGTACCTGTAGTGCACCCCAGGCGGCGGCGGCCTGTACGAGAGCGGCGGGGGCGACAGCGCGCGGACCCTGCTCCAACTGGACGGCGACGCGTGACCAGTGTCGATCCGCGTCGGCGCGGTGGAGGTCACGACAGCGCAAACAACCGGTGCGACCGGGGAGCACCAGCGGCCCGATGCTGGCCTGGGCGCCGTGCACGCTGATCGGTAGATGGGGGACGTCAAGGGCGAGGGATTCGGTGTCGACGGCGGATTCGGCATGGGGGCTGTCGCAGAGGATCTGACACGCGATCCTGCGTGCGCGGCTTCGGCCCTTGAGTGACGTGGAGCGAACGGGCGGTGCGGTGATGATGCGGCCGATGCCCGAAGCGGTGAGGGTGGCCGCGACCGCATCTGCAACCGGGCCGCCGCCCGCGATGGCGACTCCCGCGCCGAGTCGGTTGGCCATGACGTCATCGGCACGCTTGGCCCTGCCGTAGGCGTGCCGGACCGCGGCCCGTTCTCCCGCCAGCCGGTCGCGTACGTCGTTGCTCGCCTCGAGCCAGATCGGTGCGGCGACGCTCGCGTCGTCCAGGCCGCCGGTGTCGACGATGGCGCGCAGCAGACGGCGAGGCTCCGCGCGACCGAGCCCACGCGCCTCTGCCCGATCGAGCGCCTCG
>CAYGMM010000301.1:0-188 GCA_964351035.1 uncultured Actinomyces sp. | reverse complement strand
GTCCACTGGCCCTGCAGAGTGAGGAGCCAGGCGATCAACTCATGGTCGACGTCGTCGACGCGGACTCTCCGTGCGCCGTCGCCGACGAGGATCGTCGTATCGGTGCGCCAGGCGAGGGTGACGTCGTCGCGCCACCAGGGGCGGTGGGGGAGGGATGTGCTCACTCGGGGACTGTGCCATGGGATCCG
>CAYGMM010000300.1:0-1870 GCA_964351035.1 uncultured Actinomyces sp. | reverse complement strand
CACGCGCGGTGCGGCTGTGGGCTGAGGACCGGGTATTCCTCAACCGTCAACGCACCGTGGTCTTCGGCTCCTAGCGCTGCTGCGTCAACTGTTGCTCGCGCACGGCACGCACAGGGTGGCCCACGGGTGGATCTCTAGGCGCCCTTCGGGGATCGCGGCACGGCATTGGTCGCAGATCCCGTAGGTACCGTTGTCGAGCTTGGCCAGAGCGCGAGTGATCTGTTCGGACTGCGCGAGCAGTTGCTCATGTTCGGCGACCTGGGTGAGGCGTTCGACGGCGATGCTCGTGCCGTCACCGACCCGCTTGCCGAAGGAGATACCGCCAGTCGAGTCCGGTGGCGCCGTCAACTCAGCCGACCGCGCATCGATTTCCTGTTGCCTGGCAAGCAGGGCCGCGCGTACGTCGTCGGACATCTCGACATTGTGCCTGGTGATGGTTCCCGAAAACCCTGTTCGCCGGAGCGAAACGCCGGACTAGTGCGATGTGGGACGCCGAACGTACCTTCCGGATTACCCGACAAGGAGGCTTCTGTGACCACCGCACTACAGACCCCGTCCCTCCAGGACGTGATCGACGCTAACACCAGCATTGTCGACGTCCTGTACGCCAACCCCAAGGGCTCTGTGGTGCGCGATGCCGTGCTGCGCCAGCCGACCCAATTCGGCTCACCGGAGTGCACCAACTGGCGCGACGAGCAGCGGGCCTGGCGGGAGTCCGTGGCCCTCTACGACCAGTCGTACCACATGACGACGACCACGGTCCGGGGCAAGGACGCCCTCGAGTTCTTCACGGCGACAGGAGTCAACGGCTTCTCGACGTTCAAGCAGGACAAGGCCCGTCACTATGTCTGCTGCAGCCCGAGCGGTCACGTGATTGGCGACGGCATTCTCTACTGGACCAACCCCGAAGAGATCGCCCTTGTCGGGCGCGCCGCAGGACACAACTGGCTCGAATACCAGGCGGAGATCGGCTCCTGGGATATCGAGCTGGAGCGAGACGAGATCTTCTCCAAGAATCCGGCGGGTCGCCGCGACGTCTACCGCTACCAGGTGGAAGGCCCACACGCGGCGGCGCTTCTCGAGCGGCTCAATGGGTCTCCGCTGCCGGAGTCGCGCACCTTCGACATCATCACGCTCACCATCGCCGAGCATCGCGCATTCGCGCTCCGGCACACCATGGCCGGTGGCCCGGGCTATGAGATTTGGGGTCCTTGGGATCAGGGGCCTGAGGTCAAGGCCGCGCTGGTGTCCGCGGGCGAGGAGTTTGGTCTACGCCAGGTGGGCTCCATGGCCTACTTCACGACGGCGGTCGAGCTCGGCTGGATTCCGCGACCCATGCCGGCGATCTTCTCCGGCGAGGGGACGCGGGGCTTCCGTGAGTGGCTTCCCGCAACGGCCGAAGAGATCGGTTGGTCCCTGGGCGGCAGCTTCTATTCACCCAACATCGACGACTACTACTTCACTCCGGCCGACATCGGCTATGCCCACCTGGTGAAGTTCAACCACGACTTCATTGGCCGCGAGGCCCTCGAAGGCGCGGTCGCTGAGCCGCACCGCTCGAAGGTGACGCTGGAGTGGAACTCCGATGATCTCGGGCGACTCTTCGCGAGCTACGCGACACCCGGAGAGATTCCCGGCAAGTACATCGATCTACCCCGCGCGACATATGCCACCTGGCAGTACGACGCACTCAAGGATGCGCAGGGTGCGACGGTCGGTGTGTCCGTCTACCCCTGCATGAGTTGGAACGAGCGCGCCATGCTCACGCTGGGCGTCGTAGACGCCGCGCACGCGGCGGTCGGCACCGAGTTGACTCTCCTCTGGGGCGAGCCCGAAGGCGGAGCACTCAGCGCCCCGTGGCTGGAGCCGC
>CAYGMM010000299.1:0-1871 GCA_964351035.1 uncultured Actinomyces sp. | reverse complement strand
GGCCGATGCCGCGGCTGCCGCCGGTGACGATCGCACGATGCTTCATGGCTCTCCTCGTTCCCCGCATTCGCGTGCATCTTGATGCATAGCCTAGATGTTAAGATGCACATGTGCGCACAACTGTCACCATCGACGACACCCTCTACGCCGACGCCAAGGTCCACGCCGCCATGTCCGGGCGCGCCGTGGGCTCCGTGATCGAAGATGCGCTCCGTGACTACCTCGAGCGCGTAGCCAGCGCGCAGCCCTCGGACTTCGCCCCGCTACCGACGATGAGTTCGGGCGGAGTCCGGCCGGGTATCGACCTCAATGACATGTCGGCCATTTACGAAGTGCTGGACGAGGGCCAGGGCATCGATGCGATCCGTTGACGTCAACGTTCTCATTTACGCCTTCGACGTCGACTCCCCACATCACGCTCGTGCGGGCCAACTACTTGAAGAGACTGCAGCAACCCGCGAGCACCTGATTCTCTTCCCAGCTGTTCTCACCGGCTTCATGCGCGTGGTCACAGATCGCCGGATCCTTAATACCCCGGCTGCTCCCAATGAGGCCCTTCGCTATCTGCAAGGCCTCCTGGACTGGCCGAATACTCGGATAGTGGAATGTGGGCCGCGCTGGTGGAGCATCTTCACCTCCTTCGCTGCCGAGCACGATCCACGAGGTGCCGAAGTCAGTGACGTCGCCCTCGCCGCATGGGCGATCGAGCACGGTGCCACCTGGGTCTCATTCGATCGCGGCTTCGCACGATTTCGCGGCCTGACGTGGCTCAACCCAGCCGACTCTGCCGCTCCGACAGATTAGGCGGGGCCGGGTCGTCCGGCTGTCCGATCATCGTGAACGCAGCCCTCTCGGATTAGGGTCAGGAGCATGACGACCTCCCTCCCTCAGCGACAGCTCGGCCCGTGGTCGGTATCTGCCGTCGGACTCGGCTGCATGCCCCTGTCCTTCCCCGAGCACATCGGCAACCGCGAGCGCAGCATCGCCGTCATTCATCGCGCGCTCGATCTGGGAATCACCCTCCTTGACACCGCCAACATCTACGCCCCAGCGTGGAACGCCGTCGGGCACAACGAGGCGCTGGTCGGTGAAGCACTGCGCTCATACGCCGGATCCCTCGATGGCGTTGTCGTGGCGACCAAGGGCGGGATCACCCGTGGCGATGGAGAGATCTGGGGTCGCGATGCGTCACGCGAAGGATTGCTGCGGGCGGCCGAGGCCAGCCTGCACGCCCTCGGTGTCGATCGCATGGACGTGTACCAACTTCACCGACCAGATCCGGGCCGCACCTTCCTTGAGCAGGTACGCAATCTGGGCGCGGTCAAGGCGGCTGGCCTTGCCACAACGCTGGGCCTGTCCAATGTGACGCTCCCTGAGCTCGAGCTTGCCCTCGAGGAGTTGGGCGGACCCGAGGACGGAGGCGTCGTATCCGTCCAGAACGAGTGGTCCCCGCGCTACCGCGTCGATCGCGATGTGCTCGACCGCTGCACACAGGACGGAATCGCCTTCCTGCCCTGGTCGCCGCTCGGCGGGTCCGAACAAGCCCACGAGGTGGGATCCCGCTACACCGTCTTTACCGAAGTGGGACAGGCCCATGGCGCCACCGCCCAGGAGACCGTGCTCGCCTGGCTACTCGCGACAACCCCGGTGATGATTCCCATTCCTGGGGCGAGCAAACCGCAGACGGTGGCCTCGATCGTGCGATCGGTTGGCGTGGCTTTGTCGCCCGAGGATCTCGCGCTTCTCGACGCGAGTGAGGCCGAGCACTCATCGATGTATCCGGAGAGTGAACCTCACCCGCCACTGAGGTGATGGGTATGGGTGCGCGAGGGGGGAGTTGAACCCCCACGCCCTTTCGGGCACACGGACCT
>CAYGMM010000298.1:0-1881 GCA_964351035.1 uncultured Actinomyces sp. | reverse complement strand
CTCGGTCTTGGACTCGAGCTGATCGAAGGACGGGGCCGGGCGGTGGATGCCCCAGCGGTCCTTGATGTCCAGCGAGGCCTTGTCAACGTCCAGCGGCTCACCGAGGGTGTTCCACACGTGGCCCTTGGTGACCTCGCCGACCGGCACCGAGATCGGAGCGCCGGTGTCCTGCACATCAGCGCCGCGGACCAGGCCGTCGGTGGGCTGCATGTAGATGGTGCGCACCATGTTGTCGCCGATGTGCTGGGCGACCTCGAGGGTCAGCATGCGCGAACCGCCGCCCTCCTCGCCCTCGTCGAAGCTGACGTTGACCGTGAGCGCATTGAACAGCTCCGGCATCGCCTCGACCGGGAACTCCACGTCAACGACGGGGCCGGTGACGCGGGCTACTCGACCAACGCCGGGTGCCTTTGCCTGGTCGGTCGCCTGGTCCATCGTGGCGGTCATCTGAGTCCTCTTTCCTTCGTGCGGACGTCGTGGTGCGGTGGTCGAAGTGCGGGCTAGGCGGAGGCGAGCGCGTCGGCGCCGCCGACGATCTCGCTGATCTCCTGGGTGATCTCGGCCTGGCGAGCCTGATTGGCCTGCCGGGTCAGGGAACGAATCATTTCCTCGGCGTTGTCGGTCGCCGACTTCATCGCGCGACGGCGGGCCGCGTGCTCCGAGGCGGCGGACATCAGCAGCGCCGAGTAGACGGCGTGGTCGATGTAGCGCGGCAGCAACGCATCGAGCACAGCGTCGGCACCGGGCTCGAATTCGTACAGCGGGAAGGGCAGACCCTCGCCCGCCGATGAGTCGACGGTCTCCTCGACCAACTCGATGGGCAGCGCACGGCGCACCCGAACCTGCTGGGTCGCCATGTTGACGAAGTGCGTGTAGATGATGTGGATCTCGTCGACGCCACCCTCGTCGGTGGGCTTCAAGAACGCCTCGAGGAGGTCATCGCCGATCCGGCGAGCGTGGTCGTACGTCGGCTGATCGGTGAAGCCGGTGTACTCCCCCGCCATCGGCAGGCCGCGGAACTTGAACCAGGCGACGCCCTTGCGCCCCACGACGTAGGGCACGACCTCGACACCGCGCTCGTTCAGCAATCGGGTCAACGCCGCACCCTCGCGGATCGCGTTGGCCGAATAGGCACCGGCCAAGCCACGGTCGGCGGTGATGAGCAGCATCGCCGCACGCTTCGGTGCCTCGTCACGAGCGACGAGCGGGTGGTTCGTGATGTCGCTGGCGTGTGATGCCGCAGCCGAGATCGCCTGGGTGAGATGGATCAGGTACGGCGTCGACGCCTCGAGGCGCTGCTGCGCCTTGACGATGCGCGACGACGCAATCAGCTCCATTGCCTTGGTGATCTTCTTCGTCGCCTGGACCGACCTGATCCGACGACGGAAGACCCTCAGCTGTGCACCCATGACCGCTCTCCCTTACGCCCGACGCGTCCGGGTGATCTGCGTGGGATCGATGTCCTCGTCCGTCAGCGCCTCGACCGGCTCGTCCTTGATGAGCATCTCGCCGGTGTGCGTCGTGAACTGCTTCTTGAACTCGTTGATGGCCGCGGTGCGCGTCGTGAACGTGTCATCGGACAGATCAGAGGTCTGCCGGATGGCATCGAAGATCTCGGGCTTGTCGCGACCGATGAACTCCAGGAACTCCGAGTCGAACCGGCGGATGTCCTCAACGGGAACGTCATCGAGCTGGCCACTGGTGCCGGACCACACCGAGATGACCTCGCGCTCCATCGCCTGCGGCTGGTACTGGGCCTGCTTGAGCAACTCCACCAGTCGGGTACCGCGCGCAAGCTGGGCCTTTGAGGCCGAGTCCAGATCGGAGCCGAAGGCAGCGAAGGCCTCGAGCTCACGGAACTGGGCGAGGTTCAGGCGAAGC
>CAYGMM010000297.1:1540-1907 GCA_964351035.1 uncultured Actinomyces sp. | reverse complement strand
GCCCAGGAGTTTTATCCGATAACGTACATTATGTCATTTCACTGACACGTGGGTGGCGAGTTGTTGACGGATTTTTGGACAAGACCCATCCACAACTCGCCACTCAACGAGGCATGACCCCTCCCCATCCGCGCTGCGGATCAGAGTTGCTGCGAGTAAGAGCTGCCGCGGACCAGAGTTGCAGCGGATCAGAGTTGCAGCGGATCAGAGTTGCAGCGGATCAGAGTTGCAGCACTGCGGCGGCATTGAGGTACGCCGCACGGGCCGCATCGACATCGTCATAGCCCGAGGCGTTCGCCGGCATTCTCATCGCACGGGCCCGTATCCTCATCGCACGGGCCCGTATCGCCGCCCCCGGGTCCGGCTC
>CAYGMM010000297.1:0-1530 GCA_964351035.1 uncultured Actinomyces sp. | reverse complement strand
TTGACGGATTTTTGGACAAGCACCGGCCCCACCTCGCCACTCAACGAGGCTTGACCCCTCCCCATCCGCGCTGCGGATCAGAGTGTCCGGCTCGATCAGATCCTCGCTCAGCCCGTGAACGACGGCAGCGGCATCCGCTGATGTGAGGCCGTCGAGGACAAGCCCGTTGTGGAGCAGCGTCGCCGCCTCGATGAAGACCTCGCCCGCCATGGCGGGGTCCACATCGGGACGCTGTGCGGCGACTGCGTCCGCAACCAGCAGAAAAGGTTCGAACACGGGTTCGACGGGACCGTTGGTCATGGCCCGAGCATGCCACGATGACGGGATGACGGATCGCGCACTGCTCCTAGTAGACATCGACGGGGTCGTCGCCGACGTCACGCACCGACAGCGTCATCTGGAGGGCTCCACCAGGGACTGGATGTCCTTCTTCGCCGAAGCCGCGGATGATGCCCCGATCGAAGCCGGGATCGCGGCGGTTCAGCAGGCCGCGGAGGACGGACGCGAGATCGTCTACGTCACCGGACGTCCGGAGCGGCTGCGTGGCGTCACCGAGCGGTGGCTGCGCGACGCGGGTCTACCCGTCGACCGTGATCACCTGGTGATGCGTGGCGATCGAGATCGCCGTCCGGCTGCGCGATTCAAACTGGAGGTTGTCCGCAGACTTGATCGTGAATGCGGTGTTGATGACATGTGGGATGACGACGAGGCGGTCGTGTCGACATTGCAGGCTGCAGGGTTCCCCGCCCGGGTCCCCGAGTGGGCACAGCCGCGTAGTTCCGCGTTCGCCGAGGCGCAGGACCGCCTCGGGCGCACCTAGTGCCGTCTCCCCTGACGGCCTAGTCCTCACTGCGCGGCGCACGTGCGCGCAGAGCCGAGCGCTGCAGGTCGATCTCGTGCATGGCCGGACGCACGACGGCATCGGGCCAGCCCGAATCGCGCAGCACAAGGAGTTCGTCATGCTGGGCCTTGAGCACGATCCGTTCGAGCTCCCAGACATCGCGAACCGTCGCTCCCCCATCGGTGACGACCGGCAGCTCCCCCGTTTCTTCCTCCGCCGTGCGCAGATCCATCGTCAGGCGCGAGCGGACAATCGTCTCGGCCTCGGCCGACAGAGGTCGACGCTCGAGCGAAGCCTCCTGCAGGGCGTCATCCAGCGCGGCGAGTCCTCGAGCGGCAAGGGCGGCGCGCAACTCCGCGCCGGTGTCGGCATCGTCGTCCCCGCGCAGTTTGACCGCTCGCGCCACGAAGCCGAGCGTGGGCGACAGCAGCAGGGTGAGCGCGATGACGATAAAGGTCGTCGCTTGGAGGAGTTGGCTCTGGTCGACGAGTGCCTCCACACCCACACCGAGCGGCAGGGAGAACGCCGCCAATCCCGACACCGGTCCGCGTGTGCCGGCCCACGCCAGGACGATCGCCTCGCGCATGCCGATCCGTCGGCGTACATCACCGCGCGTGATGAGCGCCATGAGCAGGACGAAGACCAAGCGCGCCACCAGCAGGGTGAGCAGGACCGAGATGACCAATACC
>CAYGMM010000296.1:0-1908 GCA_964351035.1 uncultured Actinomyces sp. | reverse complement strand
GGGGAGGGCGACTGGGGGCGTAGGTGCCGTGGAGGCCGGGTTTAGCCGACTGATGGAGTAGGTCCGGGTCAGCGTCAGACCCTTGCCCGCATCAGTCACCGCATCGCCCACAAGACCGCCCGCGGGAGCCGACGGTGCGCCGGTCGTCACGGCACCGGTGGCGTAGGAGTCGGTGATCGTCAGACCGCTGTAATTCACACTCCCGGAAACTCCCCCTTGACCAACGAGACCGCCTGCCGCTCCGTTCGATGTGCTCACATCGCCCACGGCAAAGGATTGATCAACAGCGACCACGGTTGTGTCATCCGTGCCAACCGAACCAAGGAGTCCGCCCACCGGTCCCAGGACTGAAGTGGCATCCCCGGTGGTGTACGAGCGGCTGATGGTGGCCGGTGCCTGCACAGCACCAACGAGACCTCCTACGACGCCCAGACCGGATACCGATCCGGTCGCATACGAGTCGGTGATGGTCAGGTCACCCGCCACGAGATCACCGTTGCCCACGAGACCACCGGCCATCGAACCCGTGAACCCCGAAAACGCCACTGACGCACTTGACGACGAGCCGGTGATCACCGTGCCGCTTCCGGCCTCTCCCGCGATTCCGCCTGCGGAGAACCCGGCACTCGTGATGCTTCCGCTCGTCGCCGAGTCGGTGATCGTCGTTCCCGCTCGCGTCTGCCCGACCAGTCCGCCGACGTAGGTGTAAGGGTCGGGAGCCACCGTGCCCGTACCGGTGACGGTGACATCCACCAGAGTGATGTCGGTGAGTGTTGCGCCCTCTGTGACGCCGAAGAGCCCGACCTTGGTGTCATCCGTCACCGTCAGGTTGCTGATGGTGAAGCCGTTTCCGTCGTACGTGCCATTGAAGGTGTCGCTGTCATCGCCGATGCCGTTTGTCCAAGGAGATGCCGCCATATCGATGTCGGCCGTCTGCCGGAAGTGGTAGCCGTGGTGCCAGTAGTACGAGCCATTGTTCGTGAGGCAGTTCAGATTCGAGACGTCGTTGATCAGGTAGGGATCGCCGGCCGTTCCCGCCGCTGGAGTGATGCAGCCGTTTGCGGATGCTGGCTGCGCTCCGATGAGCACTCCAACAATGAGCGCCGCGGCGGCCAAGAAGGCGGACGGCGCGGCAGGGCGGAAGCGGGGGGACCTCATTTCGGTCACGGTACGGCAAACCGGACACTCCCGTCAGCGAGTCACATATGTGACCGCTGTCGCCATCAGCTAGGTGAGCGCGGAGCGCACGTCAGTATGCGTGAAGTCGTTGCCCTTGAAGAGCAGGTCGTCGTCGGCATCCTTGGCGAGGGCATAGGAGAGGCAGTCACCGAAGTTCAAGCGGGCCGGGTGGCCACTGCCTCGGCCAAAATCCCGATAGGCCTCGCGGGCAATCTTCGCCTGCGATGCCGTCACTGACTCGACGACGATTTCGGCATCGGCGATGAAGTCGTCGAAGACACGAGACAGGAGCGGGTTCCCACGGCTATCGACGACGATCGCCGCTTCGACAAACGCCGCCGCCGACATGCGTGGCCGGGCCGCATGAGCGATTGCCCGCTCGAAGTCGGGGCGATCTGGCTCGTCGCCGAGGATCGCAATGACGGCCGAGGTATCGATGATCACCGGGGAAGGCCACTGTCGTCGTAGAGACCTTCATTGATCTGAGCCAGGGAAGGCCCCGGGTTGCCCGCGTCGAGTTGCGCAAAGCGGTCGGCCTGGGCGCTCATCCGGCCGAGCCGATCGGCTGCGGATGCCTGTCGCCGGCGGACGGCCACGGCTTCACGCAGGGAGATGATGACCGCGTTGGTGACGGTCGTGTGCTCGAGCGCCGCGAGTTCCCTGGCCAATTCGTGAGCTTCCGGGTTCTTGATGTTCATGCCCATGGGGACAGTTTCTACCATTTGTCTC
>CAYGMM010000295.1:1495-1913 GCA_964351035.1 uncultured Actinomyces sp. | reverse complement strand
AAGGCAATGCGGGATCATGTGTTAGCGGACTTCACCTGGGCCTCCCAGCAGATCCTCGTCGGCCTGTCGGCTCATCTGGGCAAGCATCGGGCCCAGGAACTTCTTCAGGTGGTGCTCGAGGGGCAGCCTGGCCACGAGGCGGTGATCAACGAGGTTGCAGCGGCCGCCGGGCTCGACCGCGACGAGGTGCGGCAGTGGGCTATCGCTCCCGATGTGCGCGAGGCCGTCGCGATGACGGACGACGTACTAGGGCGCCTGCGCCGGAGCCACTCGTGAAGGCGATGGAGGGCATTCCGCGCTGCTCGTTCGGGCATTTCCCTACTCCACTTCACTGCTTTGGGGATGATCGCACGCTGCGGGTCAAGCGTGATGACCTGGCGGGATTCGCGTGGGCCGGCAACAAGACCAGACCACTTGA
>CAYGMM010000295.1:0-1485 GCA_964351035.1 uncultured Actinomyces sp. | reverse complement strand
CCTCATGGGCGAGGCCCGCGAGCAGGGTGCATCCTGTGTTGTCAGCGGCGGCATGTCGACGTCCAACTTCATTGCGGCCCTCGCCTTGGCCGCGTGTCGCGAAGGTCTTCGTTGTCACCTTCTCGTGCCGGGGCCGGTGGAGCCGACGACGAGCATCCGGATGGCCCGACTCGCGGGAGCCCGTGTGGAGGAGGTGTCCACACCGCGCGAGCACCTCGATGAGGCGATCGCGATCCGCGCGGCAGAGCTATCAGCGGAGGGCATCGCCGTCTATCCCATTCCGCGCGGTGGAGCGGCAGCGACGGGTGCCCTGGGATTCGCCGTTGCCGCGCCCGAACTCCAGCAGCAGCTCATCTCCCAGGGGTCGTCGATCGCCGATCCTGTGACAGTCGTCATCCCCGTGGGTTCGGGGGCGAGCATCGCCGGGCTCTTGGCCGGGACGGCACTCGTCGGAGCGCCGTTTCGGATTGTCGGGGTTAGCGTCAGCCGCGCACCGGACGATGTCGAACCGATGGTCACGCGGCTTGCCGGCATGGTGCTCAGTCGCCTGGGCGCGGATGCCTCCTCGCTTGAGTCGTGTGATGTGAGCGTGCTCGACGGTCGGCGTCCTCTCGAACGGGAGGACATGCGGCGCGTGGCCACGGCACTGGCGTGCCGTGGCCTGCTTGTCGACGATCACTATGGGCTACCGGCTTGGCTGGTGGCCGAGGAGTTGGCCAGCGAGCAGGAGCCCGTTGTGGTGTGGCATACGGGCGGCATGGCCGGTGTGCCGCACGTCCTAGCGGAGGTCCAGCGATGAGCGAGCAACGTGACGCCCTGCCCGGAGCTGCGGAACTTCAGGCTGCTGGATACGCCTGGGAGATCGGTGACGCGCCGATCCTGCACCGCTGGCTCACCCTTGCCGATCTGGCACATGCCCTGGAACTGAACCGCCTAGGCGCGCTCCCGGCGCAATCCCGACTTATCGAGGGACTGCTGCATCTCTGGCAGACCGAGGCCGTTGACGTGGGCTACGACCCTGCCCTTGGCGAGGTCTACACATCGCGCGAGTACTGGTTGCGCAGTCTCATTGGAGATGACGCTGGCCATCTCCATCTCGGCCGCACTCGACGTGAAGCAGTGCGTACGGCCTTCCGTATGGCATGCCGCGTGGCGCTGGCCGACCTCATCGAAAGCGTGATGGAGATCGTGTCGACCATGTGCCAAAGATCGCGTGCATGGTCTGAGATCGTCGTGCCGGACTACACCTACCTCCAGCCGGCGCAGCCCACGACGTTCGGTCACTATCTCCTCGGCTTCGCGGATCCGCTCCTGAGGGATGCGCGCCGTCTGGTCGTGGACGTGCGCGAAGTCGACGCGAGCCCAGCCGGTTCGGGCGCGGCCAATGGCTCGACCCTTGCGATGGATCGCGATCGGATGGCTCGTCAGCTCGGCTTTCTGCGACCCATCCGGCACCTGCGCGATGCCATGTGGCAGACGGATCCC
>CAYGMM010000294.1:0-1956 GCA_964351035.1 uncultured Actinomyces sp. | reverse complement strand
GAGTTCACTATTCGCCATCGCGCCATCATGGGTATGGCCGCCACGGGAGTGAAGAACGCGGAAATCGCCCGGAGGCTGCGCATCTCCCACGACGCCGTACGTCAGGATTTGTCGCGTGCTTACCGACTGCTGCTCCCCGACCTCGATCCGGACGCCGACGATCTGCGGACCAAAGCCGTTCTTCGCTACCTGGAGCTGACGCGTGACGACGACATTGACGACGGCGCCTAAGCGGCGTCGGTGGTGGCAGTACGCCGGCCCCTGGCCGCTGTACCCAATCGCCGATGGACTGATCTCCGGCCTGATCGTTTTGTCCGTGCGGTCCTTCCTCATCACGGGCGACACGGTGCTGGGCGAGATCCTCTCGGCCGCAACCTTCGGCGTCATCGTCTTCGCCGTGCTGATCCTCGCTCGCAGATACGCGCGACGCCTCGTCCAAAGTCTTTGGGGATACCTCGGCGCAATGACGCTCGCCATCGTCCTCGCGACCAGCGTGAGATTCGTTCAAGGCTATGTACCCGACTACCCGGATCTCACCGTGGGTGGCGACATCGCTTTTGCGGCCTTCCGCACCCTGGTGGGCGTCCTGATTCTCCAATCCATCATTGGCATCCTGCAGGAACAACTGCAACACCAGGTGGACACGACCCAGGCCGCGCTGGAACTGGTGGAGCAACAGGCCGAGGCCCTTCTCAAGGCCGATGAGGACATCCGGCGATCGGTAGCAACGTTGCTCCATGACCGCGTCCAGGGCGGGATTCTCGCCTCCTGTATCCGGCTGCAGGGCGTCGCCGAGGAGCACGCGGGTGCGCGCGAGACCGTGGAGTCGATCATCCATGAACTCGAGCAACTGCGGGCCCTGGATGTCCGTCGCGCCGTGCGCACGCTCAGTCCGAGCCTGAAGGACATCGACCTCGAGACCGCGATTACCGACCTAGCCGACCCCTACGCCTCCGCGGTGGAGGTCACTGTCGATGTGGCGCGCGACGCAGTCCCCGACCCCAACACTCGTCTGGCCCTCTACCGCATCATCGAACAGGGACTGCTGAACGCCGTCGACCACGGTCGAGCACGCCACATCAACATCTCGATCCAGCGGATCGCCAACACCGTCGACCTCCGCATGACCGACGACGGCACGGGACTCGCCTCGGGAACGGCATCCGGATTCGGCTCCATGCTCATCGACACGTGGTGTCGCAGCCTTCACGGCACGTGGTCGCTGGCCAACGGGGCGGGCGGTGGCGCTGTGTTGCGCGCCACCCTCCCCACCCTGTCGTAGCGCCCACGATCGCTCCGCGCACTACCGGATCGGTTGCCACGAGACGACGTTCGAGCGCACCCCGTCCGCCCGGAAGTGGACAGCCACCCGTCGGAACGGTCGGACCTGACGGCTCCAGGTGATGGACCCACCCTCGCCGATCACGATGCGCGCCCGCCCGATGGCTTCAGCCCGAGCATTGTCGAGTTTCACGTAGGGCACGAGCACCGTGCCCGGCGCCAGGCCAGCGACCGTCCCGGAGATCGTCACGCGATCTCGCCGACCTTCCACCGTGCGTGGTCCCGCGGAGATCTCAACTTCCGGGGCCACTGTGGGTGCCGAACTCTCCGACGGACTCCCCCAGCCCGCGGCGTTCAGTGCGACCACGGTGAAGGTGTAGGCCACGCCGGGTTCGAGCCCGTCAATGTCACAGGTGGTGGATGTCGCTAGACAGGTCGCGCCTCCCGGTGATGCCGTTGCGCGATAGGTGGAGATCGGCGCGCTCCCGCGATCGGATGGCGGACTCCAGGTGACTGTTGCCGTCGTTCCGGACACACTCGCGCGCACGGACTGCGGCGCCCCCGGCACTCGTGAGCCAGGATTCGGCTGCACCGAGGATGACGGCGACGGGCTCGGGCTGGCCGTCGGCGATGGGCTTGGAGACGCCGAGGGCGATGGTGAGGGTGACGGGCTCG
>CAYGMM010000293.1:0-1966 GCA_964351035.1 uncultured Actinomyces sp. | reverse complement strand
TCTTCAACACCTGCGCTGTCCGCGAGAACGCCGACAACCGTCTGTACGGCAACCTTGGCCATCTCGCACCCATCAAGGCCGAGCATCCCGGAATGCAGATTGCCGTCGGGGGGTGCATGGCGCAAAAGGATCGTGGTGAGGTTGTCCGACGCGCGCCGTGGGTCGATGTCGTCTTCGGCACGCATAACCTCGGCTCGCTGCCGGCCCTACTCGAACGCGCACGAATCGCCGAGGAAGCCCAGGTCGAGATCCTGGAGAGCCTCGAGGTCTTCCCTTCGACTCTCCCGACGCGGCGCGAGTCGGCCTACGCCGCCTGGGTGTCCGTCAGTGTGGGGTGCAACAACACCTGCACGTTCTGCATCGTGCCCGCACTGCGGGGCAAGGAAAAGGACCGGCGTCCGGGTGACATCCTTGCCGAGATCGAGGCGCTGGTGGCTGAGGGAGTCATCGAGATCACCCTGCTCGGTCAGAACGTCAACGCGTACGGCGTGGAGTTCGGTGACCGTGGCGCGTTCGCGGACCTGCTACGGGCCTGCGGTGACATCGAGGGGCTGGAGCGCGTGCGGTTCACCAGTCCGCATCCCCGCGACTTCACCGACGATGTCATCGCAGCGATGGCGGAGACACCCAATGCCATGCCGCAACTCCATATGCCGCTGCAGTCAGGCTCCGATCGCATTCTGCAAGCCATGCGCCGGTCCTACCGTGCCGAGCGCTACCTGGGGATCATCGAGCGGGTTCGGGCGGCCATGCCGGATGCGGCGATCACGACCGACATCATCGTCGGCTTCCCCGGCGAGACCGAGGCGGACTTCCAGGGCACGCTCGACGTCGTGCGCGCCTCGCGATTCGCGAGTGCCTTCACGTTCCAATACTCCAAGCGGCCCGGCACGCCGGCGGCAACGATGGCCGATCAGATCCCCAAGGAAGTCGTCCAGGACCGCTACGACCGCCTCATCGCGGTCGTGGAGGAGATCGCCTGGGCCGAAAACAAGCGCCTCAAGGGCCACACCGTCGAGGTGCTGGTCGCCGAAGGCGAAGGTCGCAAGGACGATGCGACCTCACGTATCTCCGGTCGCGCGGCGGACAACCGATTGGTGCATGTCACGCCCGATCCGGCGCTGCCCACACCTCGGCCCGGTGACCTGGTGACGGCCGAGGTCACGTACGCCGCACCGCATCACCTGGTCGCTGATCGCATGATCGACGTACGCCGTACCCGGGCAGGCGATGCCTGGGAGTCGCGTACCCAGACCGTCGAGGTGCCCGGGGTCGCCCTGCCGATGCCCACGATCCCCGCCCAATGAGCCCCCGCCCCACTTCATCTGGACACCTTCACCATGGTCACGATTCGCTGCGGCGGGTGATGGACGTGATGTCGTGATCATCGCTCTCGTGGGCCCCACGGCGGTCGGCAAGTCCGACCTCGCGATTGCCCTGGCCCAACACCTGGACGCAGAGATTGTCAGCGCGGACTCCATGCAGGTGTACGTCGGCATGGACATCGGTACGGCGAAGGTGCCGCTGTCGGAGCGTGGCGGCGTACCGCACCACATGCTCGATGTGTGGTCACCCGACCACGACGTAAGCGTGGTCGAATTCCGCGATCGGGCGCGTGCGCATGTGGGCGAGATCGAGGATCGTGGGCGGTCCGTCATCGTCGTCGGTGGGTCCTGGCTCTATGTGCAGGCGATTCTCGACGAGATGGACTTCCCCGGGACGGATCCGCAGGTTCGTGCGCGGCTAGAGGCTGAACTCGTCGAGTTGGGGCCGGCGGTTCTCCATGCCCGGCTTGCTGCGCTTGACCCAGCTGCGGCTGACGCCATCTTGCCGACGAACGGCCGACGCATCGTGCGGGCGCTCGAGGTCGTCGAACTCCACGGATCGTTTGCGGCTCGCCTGCCCGAACCTGTGCCCTGGCGTACGGCGACATGGGTCGGACTGTCCTGCGATCGCTTAGTGCTGG
>CAYGMM010000292.1:0-1977 GCA_964351035.1 uncultured Actinomyces sp. | reverse complement strand
AGGAAGTCCATCTTGAGCAGGCCGAGGTTTTCGCAGGCCCCCATGTCGAACTGGGTGATGACGGCACCGTCTTGCTCGCGGCGCCACACCGGGATGACGTCGATGAGTGGCTCGCGGCACAAGATGACGCCGGCGGCATGCACACCCGGCTGTCGCTTGAGCCCTTCGAGTCCACGCGCGGTGTCCACGACCGTGCGTACATCGGGCTCGGCCTCGTACAGGGAGCGGAACTCGGCGGCCTCGCCGTAGCGGGAGTGCTTGGAGTCGAAGACGCCGGACAGCGGAATGTCCTTGCCCATGACCGACGGCGGCATGGCCTTGGAGATGCGATCACCAAGGGCGTAGGGGTAGCCGAGGACGCGTGCGGCGTCCTTGATGGCCGCCTTGGCCTTGATGGAGCCGAAGGTGACGATCTGCGCGACGCGCTCCTCGCCGTACGTCTCGGTCGCATAGCGGATCATGTCGCCGCGGCGACGTTCGTCGAAGTCGATGTCGATGTCGGGCATCGAGATGCGCTCGGGGTTGAGGAACCGCTCGAAGAGCAGTCCGTGCGCCAGCGGATCGAGGTCGGTGATGCCCAGTGCATAGGCGATCATCGCGCCCGCCGCCGAACCTCGACCCGGGCCGACGCGGATGCCGCTCTCCTTGGCATGTCGGACCAGGTCGGCGACGACGAGGAAGTAGCCGGGGAATCCCATCTGCGCGATGACGCCGAGCTCATAGGTGGCCTGCTGGCGCACATCGTCGGGGACGCCACCGGGGTAGCGCCGAGCGAGCCCGCGCTCAACCTCCTTGACCAGCCAGGACTCCTCGGACTCCCCCTCGGGCACGGGGAACTGCGGCATGAGGTTGGCGCCCTCGTTGAAGCTGACCTCGCAACGCTCGGCGATCAGCAGGGTGTTGTCGCAGGCCTCGGGCAACTCACTCCACACCGACCGCATCTCCGCGGATGTCTTGAGATAGAAGTCGCGGGCGTCAAAGCGGAAGCGCTTGGGATCATCCATCGTCGTGCGCGTGCCGATGCACAGCAGGACGTCGTGGGTGTCGGCATCGGCGGCGTTGACGTAGTGCAGGTCGTTGGTCGCGATGAGCGGAAGGTCGAGTGACCGAGCGATCTTGAGCAAGTCTTCGCGGAAGCGGCGCTCGATCGCGAGGCCGTGGTCCATCACCTCGACGAAGTAGTTGTCCTTGCCGAGGATGTCGCGCATGTCGGCGGCCGCGGCAAGCGCTTTGTCGTAGTTGCCGGCCTGCAGCCAGCGGTTGACCTCGCCGGAGGGGCATCCGGTCGTGCCGATCAGGCCCTTGCCGTAGGTCTGCATGAGCTCGCGATCGAAACGCGGCTTGAAGTAGTAGCCCTCGAGGCTGGCCAGAGACGCCAGGCGGAAGAGGTTGTGCATGCCCGGAGTGTTTTCGGCCCACAGGGTCATGTGGGTGTAACTCTGCTTGCCGCGGCCGCCGCTGCCGTCCTCACTGGCCTTCTCGTCGAAGCCACCGCCGAAGTCGAACTGGCGACGTTCGAAGCGGCCCTGCGGTGCGTAGTAGCCCTCGAGTCCGATGATCGGCTTGATCCCTGCGGCTGTGGCGGCCTTGTAGAAGTCGTAGGCGCCGTAGAGGGTGCCGTGATCGGTCATCGCGAGGGCTGGCATGCCCAGACGCGCGGCTTCGCCGACCAGATCGGGCAGCCGGCTCGCGCCGTCCAGCATTGAGAACTCGGTGTGGACATGCAGGTGGACGAAGTCGCTGCTCGAGCCCTCCGATGTCACCTGGACACCCTATGTCGCCCGACCGACGTCGCCGACCTCGTGCCTGGCCGTGTCGTGCGACACGCCGACGGATTCATCGGGACCATCGATCGGGCAACGCCGTACCCGTCACTCCCGTCCCAACCGCCCCACCAATGTCCTGCGCCGTTTCTCCCGCTAAGCGGGACAAACGGTCGATGAGGGGCGTTTTGAGGTCGTTATCGACCATCTCTCC
>CAYGMM010000291.1:0-1996 GCA_964351035.1 uncultured Actinomyces sp. | reverse complement strand
GGACGTCACCGTGCCCACGACACTTCTGCGCGGTGACCGTGCCGTCGTCGGCAACACCGGCCTGGTCAACGGTCCCGTCGATGACCCAGAGGTGCGCGACGCTGCGATCGAGGCGCTGCGTCGATGCGGCTACCTGGACATGGTGGACGGGGCGCCTCTCAACGACCTTGCAGCGGCCGAGGAAGCCGTGGCGCGGATCGTCGATGACAGGCGTGCAGGATCATGAGCTCCTACGGCCCGCGCCCGGGCGATGTGATCGGTCTAGGAGGTTCCGGACTCCGCCTGCGCATCCCCCATCGCGCCCCCGACGCAGGCGATGAGTTCCACGTCGGATTCGGCAAGACGGGCCGCGACGGGATCGGGCTCGCGCCGGTGCCCGTGGCCGAGTCGTGCGACGTCGTGCTCACCAACGTCATCGTCATGGATCCTGTCGACGGAATCCGCGTGGCGTCGATCGGCATCCGCGAGGGGCGCATCAGCGGAATCGGCCGCGCGGGCAACCCTGCAGTCTCCGACGACGTGGACGTCACGGTGGGCTCGGGAACGGTCATCATCGACGCCGATGGCCTCATCGCCACGCCCGGAGGCATCGACACTCACGTGCACGCCATTGCCCCGCGGGTCTTCGAGGCGGAGATCTCATCGGGAGTCACGACGGTGCTCGCCCAGGAAGCAGGGCCCGTCTGGGGGGTGGGTATCGGGTCTCCGTGGTTCCTCGAGATTGCCCGCGAGGCCCTGATCGACGTACCGCTCAACGTCGGGCTCCTGGGCCGCGGCTCGTCATCTAGCCGCAGCGTGCTCGAGGAGCAGATCGATGCGCACGTGTGCGGGTTCAAGGTGCACGAGGACACGGGCGCCACCCTCATGACCATCGATACGGCGCTGTCCGTCGCTGACGATGTCGACGTGCAGGTTGCCGTGCACACCGACGGACTCAACGAAACTCTCTCCGCCGCAGACACGGTGGCAGTCCTGGACGGTCGCGTCGCACATTTCTTCCACGTGGAGGGTGGAGGGGGCGGACATGCGCCTGACGTCCTGACCCTCGCGGGACGCGACGGAATCATCGCCTCGTCCACCAATCCGACACTCCCCTACGGCACCAACGCCGCTGCGGAGACCCTCGACATGGTGCTGCACTGCCACGGGCTCGCCGCCGATCGCGAGAGCGACATCCAGATCGCACGAGCACGCATTCGCGAATCAACCATGGCCGCCGAGAACCGGCTGCACGACCTCGGGGTCATCCCGATCACATCCTCGGATGCCCTCGGCATGGGCCGCGCCGGCGAGACCTGGTGGCGGACCTTTGCCATGGCTGCAGCCCAGGCCAGTTCGGATCCTGAGGGCGAGCAGGCCGACGACAACGATCGGATCCTTCGCTACCTCGCCAAGATCACCATCAACCCCGCGCTCGCCCACGGAATGTCGCACGAGGTGGGCCGACTGATGGCGGGGCACCGGGCCGACATCGTCCTATGGGACCCCAAGTCGTTTGCGGCCAAGCCGCAGTTCGTGCTGGTCGGGGGATACCCCGCCTGGGGCGTCACCGGGGATCCGAATGCGACCATCGATACATCGCAGCCGCTACGCCTGGCCGAACAGTTCGGCGCCCTGGGGACGGCCCCGCGTCGGCTTGGCGCGATCGTCACCAATGCACGGGCCGCGGCACTGAGCGATCCCGGCCGGCCGATGATCATCACGCGGGGGTGCCGAACCGTACGCAGTTCGATGATGGTCCGGCACGGCCGCCTCGGCGAGGTGACGGTGGGCGCCGACGGAAGCCAGGTCACCTGGGATGGCAACCTGATCGGCGGACCACCGGTGGCATCCGTCCCGCTGTCCCGCCTGCACTACTGGTAGGAAGCAGGGCGTTGCTAGTCCTGCCAAAGGGCCGAACTACGCCCCCACTCCGGCCAGGTGTAATTCCAGAACCGGTGAGGTAGTCGTCCGTGCCGATCGTGGCGGTGCTCCCCGTGTACTCGGCGACCGAGCC
>CAYGMM010000290.1:0-2002 GCA_964351035.1 uncultured Actinomyces sp. | reverse complement strand
GCAGGCGGTCGCGCCCCTGCTTGTACATCGTGTCGAGGATCTCGTACGCCGTGTCCAGACCGATCAGGTCAAGGAGGGCGAGCGGACCCATCGGGTAGCCACATCCCAGCCGCATCGCGGCATCGATGTCCTCGCGCGAGGCGTAGCGCGCCTCGTACATCGACACCGCATGATTGAGGTATCCGAAGAGCAGGGCGTTGGCGATGAAGCCCGCGCGGTCGCCGATGACGACGGGCTCCTTGCCGAGCGAGCGCGCCATCTCCGCCAGCGCGTCGACGACCTCCTGCGAGGTGACGACGGTGCGCACGATCTCGACGAACGCCTGGACCGGCGCAGGGTTGAAGAAGTGGAGTCCGGCCACCTGTGCTGGGCGGCCGGTAGCGACCGCGATCTCGGTCACCGACAGCGAGGAGGTGTTGGAGGCCAGGATCGCGTGCGGCGGGGTGATCTCGTCGAGACGACCGAAGAGTTCGCGTTTGAGGTCGAGATCCTCCGGGATCGCCTCGACAACGAGGTCGACGGTGGACAGATCATCCAGTGCCGTGGTGAAGGTAATCCGGTCAAGGATGGCCGCACGCTCATACTCGGTGAGTTTGCCACGCTTGACTGCCCGCTCGGTCGACCCGCCGATGGACTCCCGGCCATGCTCCAGCGCTCCCTCGCCAGCCTCCACAGCGATGACGCGATAGCTATGGCGGGCACACACCTCGGCAATGCCGGCGCCCATCGTGCCAAGGCCGACCACGCCGACCGTCTTCATCTCCATGCCGTCAGTCTCCCATCACCGATTTCAGAACAGCCGTGAGTCCGGGTCATCGCTGCCCCGCATCGCCGCATAGTCCAAGACGACGCATCGGATGCCGCGGTCCTCGGCGAGGGTGCGAGCCTGCGGCTTGATCTCCTGTGCGGCGAAGACACCGGACACGGGGCTCAGCAGGGGATCGCGGTTGAGGAGTTCCAGGTAGCGAGTGAGCTGTTCGACCCCGTCGATCTCGCCCCGCCGCTTGATCTCGACGGCCACCGACGCACCGTCCCCATCGCGGCACAACAGATCGACCGGTCCAATGGGCGTGGGGTACTCGCGACGCACGAGGGACCAGCCGGCGCCAAGGGTTTCGACCTGCTCGGCGAGCAGCTTCTGTAAGTGCGCTTCGACGCCGTCCTTCACCAGTCCCGGATCGATGCCGAGGTCGTGCGAGGAGTCATGGTGCACCTCGTGGATCCGCACCGTCAGGGTCTCCCCCGCCTTGTTGGTCACCACCCACATCTCGAAGACATCCTCGTCGGTGGCCTCGCCGGGTGACACCGTCAGAGCGCACGGAGGACTCATCCAGTTGAGCGGCTTGTACGAGCCACCGTCGGCATGCACCAGAACCGACCCGTCGGCCTTGACCATGAGGACCCGAACCGCCTCGGGCAGATGTGCCTCCAGCCGTCCGGCGTAATCCACCGAGCAGCGTGCGACCACCAGGCGCATCAGCCGACTTCCTGTGCGGCCACACCGCGCACCGCACGGACGCGGGCCACGATGCGACGCATGATCTCGGTGGCGTCGTAGTCCTTGGGTGTGAAGACGTCCGCCACCCCGCCATTGATCAGTCGCTCGGCGTCGGCTGGCGGGATGATGCCACCGACCACCACGACCGCATCGTCCAATCCGGCCGCACGCAGTCCCTCGACGATTCGCGGCACCAGATCGAGGTGGGCGCCGGACAGTACGGAGATGCCGACCACGTCGACGTCCTCCTCCACCGCGGCCGACACGATCTGCTCCGGGGTCAGCCGGATGCCCTGATAGATCACCTCGAAACCGGCGTCGCGAGCACGCACGGCGATCTGCTCAGCGCCGTTCGAGTGGCCGTCGAGTCCCGGCTTTGCCACCAGGAAGCGCAGGCGCGAACCGAGTTCGGCCTCGGTGCGCCGAACCTCCTCGCGCACCTCGGCCAGCCCGGGCACATCGCCGCTCTGGCCAGCCGCACCGCTGACGACGGTCGGCGCGCGG
>CAYGMM010000289.1:0-2018 GCA_964351035.1 uncultured Actinomyces sp. | reverse complement strand
CCGAGGGGTTACGGTGGAACCGGCCCCTCGCAGGATCCCCCCCGAACCGGCGAGGGGCCTCTTCATGTCCTGATCGGCTATTGGCGACACCAAACCGCGGATGGAGCCACACCGATCCGCGGTTTCGCCTCGGCAACGCCCCGTCAGTCGGCGAAGCGCACCCGCAAGAGATCCAACTCCACGAGGAGCCGGTCTTCACGGTTTTCCAGATCCACGTTCAGGACGTCGGAGATCTTCGCCAGCCGGTAGCGGAACGTGTTCGGGTGCACATGGATTTTGCGGGCGGCCTCGCTGATGTTGCCGTTGCTGGCGAAGTAGGCGTCGAGCGCCGCGATCGCTTCCACGCGGTCGGTCTCCTCCAGCCCGGACAGCCACTGCAGGGGACCGTCGAACGGTTCGGGCATGGTGGCGAGCAACTCGGCCACCCTCATGAGGGCAAGCTTTGAGCGCAACAGCCGGGTGCTACCGAGTTGCACGCCCGGCGTACGCCGCAGGTAGGTGATCACGGAGTCGGCATCGCGGCGGGACTGCACCGCGTGACCGAGGCGACGGCCGACGCGTCCGCCACCCACCAGAAGTCGCTCGTCCGCGCGCACCATCTCCTCTCCGAATTCGCGGGAGGACATGTGCGCGTCGTCCCCGTAGAACACGACGTACATACGCTCATCACCGTGCATGGTGAGGGCATCGGCCGGCACCGCGGCGATGAGTGTCGGCAGCACCTGCTCGACCTGATGTCGCAGGTCGGTGTTGTCGCCGTAGTGCACGGCCACGACGCGCACGGGCGTGTTCTGCGGGACGCCGAGGTACTGGGCGAGCAGGTGCTCGTCATGGCTACCTGCCAGCAACAGCGACACGAAGCGTTCGCGCTGGCGACGACGCAGGTCCTCCTGCACCTGGAACAGCAGCGACGCCTGCTTGGCCGCCGCCGTCATCATTTGTTCGACATCGGGGTGCAGTGGGCCCGCGGACTCGGCTGCCCAGATGGTGCCGACGGGCACTCCGAGCACACGCACAACCGCGACGACGCGGCGCTCTTGGACCCCCGGGATCGCGTTGACGGTGAACACATCTTCACCGGCGGCGATGTGAGCCGCGGCGCCGGTCAACACGGCAGCCTCGGCGTTGTCGTCCGGTACGGCGCGCTGCAAGATGATGGCCTCGCGGCCCTTGTCGATCGCCTGGTTGAGGGTCGAGTGGGCGACCACGCCCCAGGATGCATCGTGGATGAGGATGGGGCCGCCGACCTGCCAGGCGAGGCGGTTGCAGAAGGCGAAAATGTCGTCCAAGGGTTCATTGCCGAACGGGCTTTCCTGCATCGCGCACCTCCCTCGCCGGTCGTCGTGCCGTTCGAGAATACGCCGTGCTCAGCCGCGCATGATGCGCTCGGCGAAGTCCGCGAACGCCTTACAGCCCTCTTTGGTCATGCTTCCGTCGGCGTTGAGCCAATCCGGATTGGTCATGGAGAGAGAGTTCCAACTGAAGATGCGCACGTTGGGGTAGGTCTCGGCGAGCCCGACGATGGCCGCGTTGGTCGACTGCTCGAAGGTATAGCGCTCCGGATCGTCGGGGATCTGGATCGTGGTGACCACGACGAGTCGATCAGGGCCGAGGATCTTCATGAGTTGGTCGAGTTCGCCAGCGGTTGCACCACCGTTGGCTCCGATGTGGACCAGGACCCCACCGGGGATCGAGTCGTCCATACTCGACAGGTCGGCGATGGCATCGGCGATCTTGCGCTCGGACTTCGCGTCGACGGTGAAGTCGAGTTTCTTCAGGCACTTCTTGACACTCACCAGCACGTAGTCGCCGTAGGCGAGGGCCTCGCCCTCGTACGGCGGCCGAGAAGTGGGCAGGGGTTCGGGCGTCGGCGTTGGGGTGGGCGTGATGACGGCCACGGGCTCGGGCTCGTCCTGGAACAGCCACGGGCCGTCGGGCACGAGGATGGCGGTCCAGATGCCCATCGTGAAGGCCGCAATCATGGCCACCACGATCCCGAGGCTCTTGACCCAGGTCAT
>CAYGMM010000288.1:0-2039 GCA_964351035.1 uncultured Actinomyces sp. | reverse complement strand
CCTCACCCTCGGGATAGGCGGCGAGGGAAGTGACGCGGGGTTCGCATTCCAGCCAGGTGAGCAGACCCTCGCGGGTGGCCGGGAGTCCCGCCGCGGGGAGGTCGAATGCGAGACGGCTCGCCCCGGCGAGACGGGCGTTGACCGGGGTCGTGGGTCGGCTACCCGGGGGGATCTGCTCGATGAGGTGCTGGGGCCCGAGGTCGACGACCATGCGAGCCGCCGTGCGACCGTCTCGGATGATGCGGCCCCCGCTGACCGTGGCGTTGGTGAAACTGATCGAAAGTCGCTGCATGCTCTCGCGATCGCGGATGGCGAAGTTCAAACCGCTGGCGCGGGCAGTGATCGCCTTGAGGGCGGCCTCGGCACTGCCCGGCACTGCAAATGCTGCAGCGACGAGTCCAGCACCCCCGAGGATGGCACGCCTGCTGATGTGCAGGGGCTGGCCGGATTCTGCGGTCGACTCCTCGTCGGCCATGTGGGCACTCCCCTTCCGGCACGCTCGGGCGTGAAGACGCGAACTCGCGAAGGACCCTAGCGGAGGACGGTGAACGAAAATCGCGTTTTTGCCGGAACGGGGCACTAGCCCCCTCCCGTCCGCGTGTGTCCCTCCCAGCGGGTGCAACGCCCGCTCCCGGTGGGAGAGATTGTCGATAATCGCCCACACAGACCCCTCATCGACCGTTTCTCCCGCTAAGCGGGACAAACGGTCGACAGGAACGTTGAAAGGGGGTTTATCGACCATTTGTCCCTGTGCGGATTGCTTGCCCCCAGGGATGACGGCACCGCTGCCCCAGGCCGCGTGACTTAGACGCGAGGGGCGGCGGCCTTTTTGGCGAGGATCGGTGCGAGCACCAGCAGCGCGAGCACCGGGATCGCGGCCACGGCGCACAGGACGGCGTACGACGAGAAGGCGACGATGACGCCTGCAATGGCACCGCCGACCGCACCGGCGCCATTCATCACCAGGTCCGACAGCCCCTGCACCGACGGCCGCTCCACGGGGCCTACGTCATCGACGAGCAACGTCGAACCGGAAATGAGCGTGCAGGACCAGCCGAGGCCGAGCAGAAACAGCCCGACGCCAAGCATGACGACGTTGTCCGCCGGTGAAAGCCCTGCGACCACGCAGGACAGCAACAGAATCGCGATGCCGGTGTAGACGACCCGCATACGGCCGAACTTGTCGACACCCCAGCCGACAACGGGCGACAGCGCATACATCCCGGCGACGTGCACGCTGATGACTAGCCCGATGAGCGTGAGCGTGACATCCACGTGCGCCATATAGATAGGCGTCATCACCATCACCATGACCATGGCGACGTGCCCGATGGCGATGGTGATCATGCCAAGCAGCGCACCGGGATTGGTCTTGAGATGCCCGATGCCGTCACGCAAGCGCGGCTTGGCGAATTCCTTCTGCGCGGTCTTGTCGACAGCGGCGCGCAACTTGGCCGCCAGCAGATACGGGTCCGGGCGCAGGAAGAGCACCAGGATGACGACGGCGGCGGTGAGCGTGATCGCGGTGACGATGTACGGCCCCGCCAGTTGCGGGAAGCCCAGTGCCGAGCCGAGCATGCCGGAGGGCTCCAGCAGATTCGGGCCGAGCACGGCGCCGATGGTGGCCGCCCACACCACATAGGACAGTTGACGGCCGCGCTTGTCATCGGCGGCGAGGTCAACGGCGGCGTACCGGGCCTGGTAGCCGGAGGCTGAGGCGACACCCACGAAGAGGCAGCCGGCCAGGACGAGGTAGATCGAACTCCACAGAGCGCCCGCGATCACGACGAGGGCACCTGCCGCCCCGAGGCCGTAGCCCAGGGCCAAGGATGCGCGGCGACCGCGCGACAGTGCGATACGCGCGAGCGGAAGCGCGAAGATCGCGGCACCGAGTACGCCGAAGGTCTGCGCGAGCCCGGCCACACCCTCGGATCCGGACACCGAGGCGGCGATGAGTGAGCGCGCCGCAACGGATCCCGCGACCGCGATACCACCGAGCAACTGACTGCCCGCAAGGATGGCGACGGTACGCAGTTGGA
>CAYGMM010000287.1:0-2045 GCA_964351035.1 uncultured Actinomyces sp. | reverse complement strand
CTCTCTCGGTCCCGGCGATCGCCTCCTTCGCGATCTTCCAGTTCCTGTGGGTGTGGAACGACCTGCTCGTGGCGTTGACCTTCGCCGGCGGCACGCCTGACGTTGCGCCGATTACGGCGTACCTCGCCAACATCGTGGGCAGCTATGGCGCCAAGACACACCTGATCACGGCCGGTGCCTTCATCGCGATCGTCGTGCCACTGATCGTGTTCTTCGCACTTCAGCGGTTCTTCGTCCGCGGCCTGCTCGCCGGTTCGGTCAAGGGCTGACGCGGGCGGAGAGCCGATCCCGCCACCACAGGGCGCTGTCCTTGCTGATGCGCTCGAGCGTGCCGGGCTCGACCCGAACGATGCCGAACCGCTTGGTGAATCCCTCGGCCCACTCGATGTTGTCCAGCAGCGACCACGCGAGATAGCCCTGGACGTTGACACCCTCGTCACGAGCCCGAAGGACCTGCGCGACGTGCTGCCGGTAGTAGTCGATTCGCTCAGCGTCGTGGATGCCGTCCACCTCGACGACATCGGCGCGCGCAGCCCCGTTCTCCGCGATCCACAACGGTACCCCCGGCAAAGCGTCGGCCGCCATTCGGAGGGCATCCGCAATGCCCGCGGGGTAGACCTCCCACCCCATCGCCGTCACCGGCTCGCGCGGCGCAAAGACCGCCGGGGGGCAGCCCGGGTAGGCCGAGAGATCCTGGCCCACCGCGGTCGTATCTGACGCCCCACTGCTCACGCGGTTGACCGTGTAGTAGTTCTCGCCGAGCCAGTCGATAGGCGCGGCGATCACCGGCAGGTCGGAGTCCCGCACGAAGGACCAGTCGGTGAACTGCTCCGTACCCGCGATCACATCGGCCGGGATGCCACGGCCGGCGAGGAGGTCGAGGAAGAACCGATTGTGCAGGCCGTCAATGTGAGCGGCGGCTGCCTCGGCGCCGGCGTCATCGGCGTACACCGGGATCAGGTTGAGCACGATGCCGAGATTGGCCAGCCCCTGCGCCCGCAGGCGCTCCAGGGCCAGGCCGTGACCGAGCATGAGGTGGTAGGCAGCGGACAGAGCCTCCGCGGGCGCGCGGCGCCCCGGGGCATGCACTCCGGCGGCGTACCCGAGATACGCCGACACCCATGGCTCATTCAACGTCGCCCAGCGACTCACCCGGTCACCGAGACGGGCTCCGACAATCTCGGCGTAGTCCGCGAATCTTTCCGCCGTCTCTCGCGAGGTCCAGCCGGGCAGTTCCGACGGCAGGTCCCAGTGGTAGAGGGTCACCACCGGATCAATCCCCCGCTCGAGCAGTCCATCGATCATCCGGTCGTACGTCGCGAGCCCTGCTTCGCTCACCGGACCCGTGCCGGTGGGCTGAACTCGAGGCCAGCTGATGGACATGCGGTACGCATCGACGCCGAGCCAGGTGAGCAGATCCAGGTCCTCGTCGAAGCGCGCCAGGTGGTCACAGGCCGGTTCCCCCGTGGTGCCGTCCACGATCGCGCCGGGGATCTCGGCGAAGTCATCCCAGATACACCGGCCGCGCCCGTCTACATCACCCTCGACCTGCCATGAGGCGGTCGCGGTGCCAAACGTCATGTCGGCGGGAAGTTGCGGCTCTGGCGTCACGGCGTCACTCATGGCCACCATCGTGGCAGGGGGTCAGCCCACACGCGGCGGCGACGCCAGTAGATCCGTCGTCTCGCCGTCACCGGATGGGCCCGACCAACGCAGGTGCGCCTCCCCTTGCGCAAGATCGGCGTCCAGGATGGCCCACGTCTCACCTTGTCGACGTGTGATGCGGATCCCGCCGTCGTGCGCCTCCACGGTGGCCTCCCCGTCGAACGCCGGCAGTTCATTGCGCCACCGGGCGAGAGCCAGCAGTGACTGCACGACGGGTCGCTCGAGCTCGCTCGCCAGGTCGTCGCCGGAGTAGACGTGTCGGTTGATGTCTCGCCCGACACCGGTTCGCGCGAGCAACTCCATGTCATTCGCTCCGGCCAGCGCGCCGGTGTAGTAGACCTGCGGGATCCCCGGCAGCATGAACTGCACCGCGCGCGCCG
>CAYGMM010000286.1:1824-2047 GCA_964351035.1 uncultured Actinomyces sp. | reverse complement strand
AGCGAGTTGGAATCGCACAGGCCATCGTGCATCAGCCGCAGGTGCTCTTCCTCGACGAGCCGACCTCCGGCCTCGACCCGGAGGGCGTGCGACAACTGCGCGAGATCATCGTGGCGCTGAACCGGGACCTCGGCATGACGATCTTCATGAACACTCACCTTCTCTCCGAGGTGACGAAGACCTGCACCAGCATCGGGATTCTGCGTCAGGGTGAACTGGCCTA
>CAYGMM010000286.1:0-1746 GCA_964351035.1 uncultured Actinomyces sp. | reverse complement strand
CCGGCGAGGACTCGTTGGAGGCTCTCTATCAGCACGTCGAGTCGGCGGTTCGCTGATGACCGGTGTCTGGAGCACCACCCGCCACGAGTTGGCCTGCCTGCGACGCGAACGTCTTCCCATGACCCTGCTGGTGGCCTTCGTCTTCATGGTCTCCATGTCCAGCTTCATCGGCTGGCTGACCAACACCACCGTCAGCGATGTGTGGGTCAAGACAACAGAGGCAGGGCTGACGACCGCGGCGAATCCGTTTGCCCAGGTCTCGCCGCTCTACTACGCGCGAAACACCATCATCTACCTCGTCCTCATCGGTGCACTGATGGCCATCGTCGTCGGCGTGACGTCGGCGTTGCGAGACCGCAAGGCTCGCACCTTCGACCTCGTGCTGAGCCGGCCCATCGGCGTACGGGAGTACCTCTTAGGCAAGGTGCTGGGCATCGCTCTTTGGATGCTCGCGGTGCTGGCGGTCGTCTTCCTCGTGACGTGGGTCAGCATCTCGATCATCACCCACGCGCCGCTTGGACTAGGCGACACCGGAAGCCTCCTGGCCTTCTTCGCGCTTGCGGTCGTCCTGCTCATGGCGTTCGTCACGCTGGGCATGCTGAGTGGAATCTACGCATCTCGGGAGACCACAGCACTGTTGATCCCCATCAGTCTGTGGAGTGTCGTGGCCTTCGTCCTGCCGCAGGTGGGCACGGCGGCGAACCCGGTGTCCATGCTCAACCCAGTGTCCGCCGTCCTCGACCCGGGCGGAGCTTTCGACGTACTCAACGTCTGGGTAAGCCCACTTTCGATCACTGAGCAGTTCAAGCGGGCGAGCGGATTGATCCTGGGAGATCCCAACGCCAGCGGTGATCTGGCCCTCGCCCTGACCGTCTTGGTCGTGGCGCTGATGCTGGGGCTCGTTGCCCTGTTCAGCACTCGCCGCGATCGCATCCGAGGAGAACTGTCGTGACCAACGCCGTCGTCATCGCCCGCAAGGAACTCGTCGACCTTGCCCGCAATCGCTTCCTCGTAGGCGTTCTCGTCTTCATCCTGATCGCTGTCGTCGTCTCCGTCATCGTCTCGGCCACTCAGTTCGGTGCCAAAGTCGATGCCTACGACGCCTACCTCGCGGCCCTACGAGCCTCCGGCAACAACACCACTCCACCCGCGCCACAGCTCTTCCCGCTTCAACTCATGCGTGGATCGATCGAGTATCTGGAAATCCTGGGTGCGCTCTTCGCCATCGTGATCGGCCACGGAATGATTGCCAAGGAGAAGCAGCGCGCAACGCTTCAGTTGCTCTACACCCGACCGCTCGGTCGGTTCGTGGTGCCCGGCGGCAAGTTGCTTGCACTGGCGGCGGCATGGTTGGTCGCCGTCGCGGCGGTCTTCGTTGCCGTCGCTGTCACAGTGGCGATCGCCTGGCATCTGCCGTTCAGTACCTTGGACGTTGAGCGCCTCGCGGTGGCAGCCCTGGCATCGTGGCTGTATCTCGTGATGTGGAGCGCTCTGGCGATGGCGCTGGCCGCGCTCATGCCCCGGCTGAGCACCGCACTGATCGTTGCGCTGGTCCTGTGGCTGTTCGTCGTTCTCATCATCCCGCAGATCGGCGACACCATGGATCCGGACAACCAGGTGCCGGGCGGACTGTTCAAGGCGCTCGCAATTGCGAAACCCGACGAGCAGGCTGTGCTCGCCCACTTCACTGGCTTCGACACAGCCCGCAACGGCCTCGAGGTGTCATCCATCACCAAGCACTATGAG
>CAYGMM010000285.1:0-2060 GCA_964351035.1 uncultured Actinomyces sp. | reverse complement strand
GGCGAGTGTGTCCTCGTCTATGTTCGACGTGAACATGGCGCGGATGATCTCCTTGTGGCCCTCGACCGTGTCGGTGGCGTTGACCGCTGAGACAAAGCCTTCCAGCGATGCCGCATCGGGGAAGAGACACCCGTAGGTCACCTTGTCCTCGTCGCTGAGCCACGGCTTGCCGGTCACCATCGGCGCCTGATCGACAAGGATGAGACGGGAGATCCGCTCGGGCCCGTAGTGCTCGAGGTAGGCCCAGATCACCGAGCACCCCATCGAATGCCCCATGAGCGTGATGTCGTCTAGCCCTACGTCGACGAGGAACTCGTGCAGGTCCGCGCCGAGCCGCGCGATGCGGTAGCCACCGCCCGCATCAGAAGACTCGCCATGGCCACGCAGGTCCACGGCGTACACCGTGTGGTCCTGGGCTAGGTCGTCGATCTGGTGCTGCCATTGGGCGGCGGACTGTGACCAGCCCGGGATGAGGACGACCACCGGTCCCGAGCCTTCCTTGATGTACGAGAGGTGATCGCCGTTGCTCAGCGTCATCGTGCCGCGCTCGTAGTTGCTCATGGCATTCCTTCGTGTCGCGGTCGCCTCCTAGACGACCTTGCCGGGGTTGAGGGTGGTGTCGGGGTCCAGAGCGGCCTTGATGGCCAGCATCACATCGATGCCTTCGGGGTGTTCGCGTCGCAGGAACTCACGCTTGCCCGCACCGATACCGTGCTCGCCGGTGCAGGTGCCGCCCACCGCCAGCGCGCGGTCGATCATCCGCTCGTAATGGGCCTCGGCGCGCGCGAACTCCGCGGGGTCGTTCGGATCGAGGATGTAGCACAGGTGGAAGTTGCCATCGCCGACGTGGCCGACGAGCGGGGCGTAGAGATCCGAGATCGCGAGATCCTCCTTCGCTAGCCGGATCTGCTCGGCGAGGTGGCTGATCGGGACGCACACGTCCGTCGGCCAGCCCTTGCTGCCCGGTCGCTGCGCCAGCATGGCCCAGTACGCGCGGTGCCGGGCGTGCCACAGGCGCGAGCGATCCTCCGCCTCCGTCGCCCACTCGAAGGTGCCGCCGACATCGGCGACGAGACGGCGTACCTCGTCGGCACACGCGTCGACCGCGCCACGGATGCCGTGGAACTCGAAGAAGAGCGTGGGCGCGACGGGCAGGTCCATGTCGTCGAAGGCGTTCACCGCCTCGATCGCCGGCTCGTCGAGGAGTTCCATCCGGGCGACGGGCAGCGCCAGCTGAATGGCCGCGATGACGACGTCGACGGCATCGTCAATGCGGTCGAAGGTGCATGTGGCCGCCGCCATGGCTTCGGGGATCGGCCACAGTCGCAGTGTGACCTCCGTGATGATGCCGAGGGTGCCCTCAGATCCCACGAACAGCCGGGTGAGGTCGTAGCCCGACGAGGTCTTGCGGGCTCGACCACCGGTGCGGACCACGCGACCGTCGGCCATGACGACCGTGAGACCAAGGACGTTATGCGGCATGGCGCCATAACGGACGGTCGTCGTCCCGCTGGCCCCGGTCGCCGCCATCCCCCCAATCGTCGCGTTGGCCCCCGGATCAACGGGGAACATCAGTCCCTGCGGATTGATGTGCGCGTTGAGTTGCTCGCGTGTGACGCCCGCTTCGACCGTGACATCGAGATCCGCCACGGACAATCGCGCAATGCGATCCATGCCAGAGAGGTTCAGGCAGACTCCGCCCAGCTCTGCCCCGATACCTCCCTCAAGAGACGTCCCAACGCCAAACGGGATCACGGGCACCCCGATCGCATGACAGGCCCGGACGATGTCGGCCACTTCGGCGGTGGATCGGGGGTAGAGCACGATGTCCGGAGGTAGCGCAGGGTGCCACGACTCGTCCTGCCCGTGGCGCGCTAACTCGGACTCGGCATCACTCCAGCGATCACCCACGACGGAGGTGATTTCCTCGAGCAGGCTCGACGGCAGCGCCACGGAGTCACCTCGATTCACAGTCCTCGAGTTTGGTCTGACCACTCTGGCGGGACACGCTAAGGGCGGATTGACACGACGTCAAGGGGTCCCGACAACACTGACTCTTG
>CAYGMM010000284.1:0-2096 GCA_964351035.1 uncultured Actinomyces sp. | reverse complement strand
GCAGTCGATTGCCGCGGCCACGAGCCTGCCCGACGGTACGCCCATGCCGGTCGGGGTCGATGGCGCCGGCGCGATCCTCGTTGGGGACCCCAATGCGTCGAACGTCGTCGAGGTTTTCATCGACTACCAGTGCCCGTTCTGCCAGCAGTGGGAGGCGCAGGTTGGTGCTCCGCTGATGGCGAAGGCGCTGCAGCCGGGATCGAACCTGCTAGTCAAGCAGTACAACCTCGCCTTCCTCAAAGAAGCGAATCGTGAACTTGATCCACCCGGTGCTTCAGCTCGCGCGGCAAACGCTGCAGCGTGCGTCATCGACGGTGGAAGCGCCGAGGTCTTCGTCGCATTCGACTCTGCACTGTTCGCGAGCGCGGATCCGAGTGAGCCGCCGAGTCAGTTCCAGGCCGACGCGCTGTCGGCGTTGGCGAGCCAAGCGGGTGCGGGCGCGGAGACGATCACCTGCATTGAGGATCTGCGTTACGTGCCCTTCGCCTCGGCGGTCACCAAGGCTGCGTTCGCGCGCGGCGTCACCGGTACGCCGACAGTACTCGTCAACGGCCGGCTGGTGGAGAGTTCGTTCAGCGATCAGGAGTTGTTGGCGCTGGCTCAGGGCTGAGATCGTCTGAGGAGTCCGCGGCGAGGTAGGCCTCGACATCCGCAGCGGGTAGTCGCAGGTGCACGGCGAGGGCCAGGATCCCAAGGCTGAACACTGTGACCACCAGCAGATCCCAGCCGAACGGGATGATGCCGAGTCCGCCACCGAAGTTGCCGAGCCAACTGATGAGCAAGATGCCGACGACGTACGGCGGTAGCCAGGCTGCCTCGCGCAGGTCGAGCGTCGCCCGCAATTCCGGGCTGCGGATTGCGCGCACGATGAGCAGCAGTAGGCCGAAGGCGAGCGGGATGGCGAGCTTCCACAACACATCCCAGCCGGTCCAGTAGATGATCAGGCCCACGACCACGAAGCCGAGAGCGCCGATGAATCCCGCAATGGGGAGGCGGAAGGGCCGGTCGTAGTGCGGGAGCTGGCGGCGTAGAGCGAGCAGCGCGATGGGTCCGGCGCAGAAGGACAGCACGATGGCACCGGAGTTGAAGGCGAGGATCTCCTGCCAGCCGTTGCGGAAGACCAGCAGGATGCCCATCCCGACGATGGCGTTCATGACCAACGCGCGTGCGGGGACACCGCGATCGGACATCTTCTGCAGGAACGCCGGGAAGAGACCGTTGCGGCTGACCGCGACAGTCAGGCGCGAGGTTGACGCTGAGGCAACGAGGGCTGCGCCGAACGGGCCAACGACCGCATCGGCAAGGACGAGGTTGGCGACGACTGCGAGTCCGAGGCCGGCAAGCATCGCGGCGATCGGTCCGTTGGCGTCGCTGAACGTCAACGTCGGCCAGCCGTCGCTCACCTGCTCGGGCGTGACGGCTCCGATGAAGCCGATCTGCACCAGGACGAACAGGACCATGCACAGCAGGATCGAGCCGATGAGGGCGATCGGGACGGTGCGCTGCGGCCGGTCGGCTTCACGCGCCATGTCGAGGGCGTGCCGGAAGCCAAGGAAGGCGAAGATCACGCCGCCGGACGCGACGGCGGCCAGAATCCCCTCGGCACCCTCGGGTGCGAAGCCGGTCTCCTCGATGGCGGCGGAGTCGAAGTTCATGAGCAGTGCGATGGCGGCGATGAGCGGCACCGCGATCTTGATCCAGGTGAGACCGCTGTTGATGCGGGTGAAGAGCCGTACGCCGAAGAAGTTGAGGAAGGTGAAGATCACCAGGAGGAAGAACGCGACGATGATGCCGGGGATGCTGAGTGGGTTCTGGCCGGTCTCGCCGATCTCCACGAACAGCCAGGAGAACATCTGCTCGTTGGAGACGTATTCCAAAAGGGCTTGCGTCTCGATCGGCGCAGCCGTGACGTAGCCGACCCAGGCGGCCCAGCCGATCATCATGCCGACGGTGCTGCCATGGCTGAACTGCGGCAGGCGGCCAATGCCACCCATGACCGGGAGCATCGCGGAGATCTCGGCGAAGGCCAGTGCGGGGATCAGGATCATGAAGCCGCCGAGCACCCAGGACAGGATCGAGGCCGGCCCCGCCTCCTG
>CAYGMM010000283.1:0-2097 GCA_964351035.1 uncultured Actinomyces sp. | reverse complement strand
ACGGCCCCTGCATGACGATGTCTTCGCCGATGACACTGGCACGGATGCGCTCCAGGATGGGCAGGTCGTCGGTCACGAGTTCAGGCTACGCCCGGGACGACCGTGGTCGCCGATGAGGCGAAAGAACACAGTTCGAAGTGGCCCCGAGAGGATTCGAACCTCCGACACAAGGTTTAGGAAACCTCTGCTCTATCCCCTGAGCTACGGGGCCGGGACGTGTAAGCACGCCTGTCAAGAATTCGCTTGGAGGTCGTGTTTACGCGTTTGACGGACCGAGAGGCAGTTTAGTGGACGGGTTGTGGCCGGTTTCGGGCTGGTTCGGGGTTGAACTTCGGCCCATTACTGCGCTGGCTCAACGTACGGCGCGTAGGGACAAAAGACATCGCTGCGCGGCCGTTCCAGGGCGAGGAGGTACCGCTCAGCGATGTCCTTGACACAGGTCGACGGCGTGCGGAAGGCACTGACGTGCTCGGTGCTGTTCAGCGTGACGGTTCGTGCGCGAGCGAAGGTGTTGGCCATGCTGCGGCCCCATACCCACGGCGTACCGGCGTCACCGGCCGCGAGTAGGAACAGCGGTGGATTGGCCAGCGACACGGTGTTGTCCGTGATGCCGACGGGTGGTGAATACCCGGAGGGGAGACCCAGGCACATCGCGGAACGAAGTACGTTCGCGCCGAATGCGGTGCCAAAGTTCCTCTCTGCGTTGGCTGACATCGAGGCGAGCTCCACCACTGTGGGGCGGTCGGCAAAGTCCGCGCAGTTGATGAAGTAGATAAGGTAAGAGTCGTTCACCGGATCGGGTGTTGCTCGCTCAGTGATGCGCCTTAGCGCGCGCAGGGCGCGCTTCTGCTTCCCGACGCTGGTGGCCTGCACATACTGATAGGACTGATTGACGAGTCCGCGGGCGACCGGGATGGTGGCAGGCTTTCGTAGGTAAGCATCAAGAGCACTCAAGAAGGACCATCGCGTGATTGCCGCGCTGCCGAACTCAATGGTCTGGTCGTTCAGGTAATCCAGTACGACGCGAATCTTGTACGCAAGCCGCTTGCCTTCGATCGACGCGAAGACCTGGAAGGTGGTGTAGTCGCCGGCCGGGGTCATCGAGCCGAATCGTGTGATCGACTCGTTGGCCATCACCGAGCCGTCTTCGATGAGTGCTCGCAGCGAATCGGGGAACGTTTGAGCGTAGGCACGGCCCACGCGGGTGCCATAACTCATGCCCCAGTAGTTCCAGCGCTCGTAGCCCAGCGCAACACGTAGGGCGTCCAGATCGTGGATCACCTGCCACGTCCCGATGTAGGGCACGACGTCGGAGTTGGCCTCGAAGCACTCAGTCGACGTGGCGCCCACCACGTCGGCGTATTGCTGCCAGTAGTCCAGCCAGTCCACCGGGCCAGTCGTCGGAGGATTCATGGAGGGCTGTGGGCTGCAGCCCTGAAGCTTCGGCTCGCTGCGTCCGACACCTCGCGGGTCCCAGGTGATGATGTCGAAGGCGTTCCGCACCTCCTGGGGCATGTCGCCGAATACGGCATTGAGCGCGTCGATGGCCGAACCGCCCGGTCCGCCGGGATTCCAGGTCAGCCCTCCGGTGCTCTTTGTGCCTCTCGTGACGCGGACGGCGATGTTGATCGTGCGACCGTCATCCGGGGTCTGCCAGTCCAGTGGGACGTTGAGCTCGGCGCAGCGTGTTCGCGCGGGCAGGGATTCGCCGGTGGGGCAGTCGACGTACGTCAGCGCCGGTGTGAAGGCCGACTCGGCGCCCCCCGGCAACTCGGCCGCGGTGGATGATGCAGGTCCGAGCAAGGCCACCCCGAGGGCGACTACCGAGGCGCTGACAGCGGGGACCGTGATCAGGCGGCGTTGGCGCACGAGGGACCTCCTGCGGGACATCGGATGCATCGACGCTATCGCGCATTGTCGCGAGCCCACCACCCACGTGCCTCGAACCGGTAGGTTGCGGCTGTACGAACTTCAATCAGGGTGGGAGCACTTGTGGCAACGGTAGAAATCGATGGAGACAACGTCGTTCTGAAGTTGGGTCGTATGGAGAGTGTGGAGGCGATGCATATCCACACCATCTCCGCTCCCGTATCGGCC
>CAYGMM010000282.1:0-2107 GCA_964351035.1 uncultured Actinomyces sp. | reverse complement strand
TGGGCGGTTTTGCCATGCTCATGCTGGCCGAATCTGACGGCCCGTGGCGCATCGTGGTCTTCATCCTGCTCACCATCGGCAACGACATCGGTGGGTACGCCACCGGCGTCCTGTTCGGCCGCCATCCCATCGCGCCGACGATCAGCCCCAAGAAGTCCTGGGAAGGTTTCGCTGGGTCACTGGCGGTGCAGATGGGGATCGGCGTTGCGGCCTTCATCTGGATCTTCGAGGCACCCTGGTGGCAGGGACTCGTCATGGGCGCCGTGCGCACCGTGACCGCCACGGCGGGCGACTTCGCCGAGAGCGCCATCAAGCGTGATCTCGGTATCAAGGACATGGGCACCCTGCTGCCCGGCCACGGCGGACTCATGGATCGCCTCGACTCCCTGGTGATTAACGCGTTCGCCGCATGGGCCCTCTTCGCGATTTTCCTCGGCACGGCCTGACACACTGGGCGGTATGCCTGAGCCCGGCGAACTCATCCTGGAGGCCCCACGTCGTGGGCGCGCGCCTCGACATCTCGCCGACCTCACCGTCGACGAGCGCCGCGAGGCCATCCGCGAGCTGGGGTTGCCCGCCTTCCGCGCCGACCAGATCTCTCGCCATTGGTTTGGCCGGTGGGACAACGATCCATCGACGTGGAGCGATCTGACGCCGGCAGATCGCGAGACCGTTGCCCGTGAGCTCCTGCCCAATCTGCTGACCCCGGTGCGTGAACTCACCTGCGATGACGGTGCCACGGTGAAGATGCTGTGGCGACTGCACGACGGATCGCGCGTCGAGTCGGTCCTCATGGGCTACCGAGACCGCATCACCATGTGCGTGTCGTCGCAGGCGGGCTGCGGGATGAACTGCCCGTTCTGCGCCACTGGTCAAGCTGGCCTCACCCGCAACTTGTCCACGGCCGAGATCGTCGAGCAGGTTCTCGCGGGCGCGCGCATGATCAAGGCCGGTCTGATCCCCGGTGATCGTGAACGTGTGAGCAACGTCGTCTTCATGGGCATGGGTGAACCGCTCGCCAACTACCGGGCACTGATGGGGGCGATCCACCGTCTGGTGGACCCGGTACCTGCCGGGCTGGGCATGTCGGCCCGCGGGATCACCGTGTCCACGGTCGGCCTGGTGCCGCGCATCCGCGATCTTGCAGAAGAAGGGTTGCCGCTGCGCTTGGCTGTGTCGCTGCACGCGCCGGACGACGAACTCCGGGACACACTGGTACCCATCAACACGCGCTATCCGGTCTCGGAGGTGCTGAGCGCTGCGTGGTTCTATGCCGAGCGCACGGGTCGTCGGATCAGCATCGAGTACGCCCTCATCAAGGACGTGAATGACCAGCGGTGGCGGGCCGAACTCCTGGCCAAGCGCCTGCGGGGCCACCTTGTCCACGTCAACCTCATCCCGCTCAATCCGACCCCGGGTTCGCAGTGGACCGCGTCCGATCCGCGGGATGAACGCGCCTTCGTTCGCGCTCTCGAGGAGGCCGGCGTGCCGGTCACCGTACGCGATACGCGCGGTCGCGAGATTGACGGAGCCTGCGGACAGTTGGCCGCGGCGGAGTCGGGATGAGCGCGCAGGAACCGAAGCCGCGGAGTACGTCCGTCACGCGCGCCATCGCTATCAGCGTGATCCGTGGCGGAGCCGTCTCCGCGGTGGTGATCGCCGGCACCCTGGTCACGGGGGACGCCAGCATGTTGGGCGCTGGCGTATGGGTGCTCGTTGCGTTCTACCTCATGCTGTGGTCCGCCATCATCATTGGCTATCTGACCTGGTCGCTGCGGCGTATCGGCAGCGAGGCCCACCCGGAGATTCGCGCGCTTGAGACACTCATCGTGACCGCGGTGATGGTGATCGCGATGTTCTCCAAGGCCTACCACCTCATGTCGGTGGCCGAACCGAGCGCCTTCAGTGAGCCGCTCGATGCGTTCTCGGCGTACTACTTCGCCGTCACCGTCCTGGCAACGGTCGGGTTCGGGGACATCACTCCCGTCATCACCGCGTCACGCGCCGTCGCGATGGTGCAGATGATCATCGACCTCGCGCTGCTCGCCACACTGGTGCGGTTGGTGACCACGGCGGTGAAGGTCAATCATCTGCGGCGCTCTTCGGA
>CAYGMM010000281.1:0-2130 GCA_964351035.1 uncultured Actinomyces sp. | reverse complement strand
GCGCTAACGACGGCGTCTTCCCAACCCATGCCCATGCTCTTGAAAATGCGCGATCCACCCTCGGCCGGCTTGACCGTGCCCTTGGCAAGCTGCTCGAGGTCGGCATCGATGCCATCGGCGGTCATCAGACCCGCGTTGATGGCCATGACAACGTCGCCGGCCTCCCGCAAGGCTGATACCCGCTCCTCCACCGCGACGAACGAACGCGCCACCAACTCGCTCGGCATCTCGCGGCAATCAGGTGAGTGGGTGCCCACAGCGGCGGCCACGACGTCGTCGCGGCAGTCCGCGGCGTCGAAGAGTGCGTCCGAGGCGGTCGTCGCACAGATGATGATGCGGGAACGGCGCACGGCCTCGCGAACGTCGTCACCCTCCACCGCGGTGAAGGAAACCTCCGGATGGCGCGCAGCGGCATCGGCGACAAGCGCGTCGGCATTGGTCTTGCGGCGGGCCGCCACGGCCACCTCGCGGATCGGCCATTCGGCGATGATCGCGTCGATGTGCGCGCGACCCTGCGGGCCTGCACCGAAGACGAGGAGTGAGTCACAGTCGGCCGGAGCGATGCCGCGCAAACCCACAATGGTGACCGCGGTCGTTCGCATCACCGTCAGCGCAGCGGCATCCATGATGACCTCTGGCGCTAGGGATTCAGGATCGAAGACGACATGCACACCCTTGATTCGAGGATCTGGTCGATCGGCATCGTGGTGGATCGTCACGAGCTTGACGGTGGGCGTCCCCGTCATGCGACTGGGCATGAGCAGCATCTCCCCCGGTGGCAGATCCAGGAAGATCCGCGCCGGATCGGGCTCACCGGGCAGTCCCGCCCTGAGGGCATCCTCCAGCGCGTCCGCGCACTGGCCGATCGTGGCCGCGGCGTACGTCTGTTCTTCGTTGAGGAATCTCACTGTCATCGCGCCCTCACCCTTCCATCTGCTCGTTGGCAATGGCCCCGAGGGGTACCGGGACCGCAAGCGGTCGCGCGGCCGCGCCCGCGAGTGACTGCGGCGTGCCGAATCCACACAGGCCATCGACAGCCGAGCCGCAGATGCGCCCCTGACACCAGCCCATACCCGCGCGGGTCAAGAGTTTGACCGCGCGAGTGTCACGCGCGCCCAGGTCATCGATGGCTTCGCGGACGCTGGCGGCAGGCACCTCCTCGCATCGGCACACGATCGTGTCCTCACGCACCTGTTCCCGCCAGCCGTCGCGCACGGGGAAGGTGGCGTGTAATGCGGATGCGAATCCACGCCATGTCGCGACGTCACGACGTACCCGGTCGATGCCGCGCGGCGTGAGTGCGGGTGGTCGCTTTAGGTACGCCGCGACCGAGGCACCGGCGAGGAGTCCCTCGACACGGGCCGCCTCGACACCGCCCACTCCAGTGGTCTCACCAGCTGCATAAACCCCGGCGATGCTGGTGGCGAGGTCGTCATCAACCTCGACGACCAGTCCGCCATCGGCACCCAGTGTCGTGGCCGCGCCGAGTTGACCGGCGAGGTCGGTCTGCGCGATGAAGCCGTAACCGACGGCCAGAGCGTCACATTCAATGATGCGTTCGCTGCCCGGAAACACGCGCCAGTCACCGTCAACTCGCGCAACCTGCACCGCCTCGACCTGAGTGTCTCCAAAGGCCTCGATGACGCGGTGTCGACGCAGATAGGGCACGCGATGGCGCGCGAGTTGTCCGGCGTAGGCAATGAGTTCACCGGTCTTGTCCAGCCCGCCGCGCAAGGCCGACGCCTGCGTCATGAGGCGAGCGGGGTGGTTGGCCTCAACGATGGCCGGGACCTGCGCGCCATGGTCGAGCAAAGTGCTTGAAACAGCGAGCAGGAAGGGTCCGGTGCCGGCGACGACCACGCGTTGGCCCGGGGCAACGTCGTTGCCTTTGGCCAGCGATTGCGCACCCCCGCCGGACATCACCCCGGGCAGGTCCCAGCCGGGAAACGGAAGTTGTCGATCAAAGGCCCCGGTGGCCACCACGACAGTGGTCGAGGTGAGCGTTTCCAGATCGCTGCGGTGTCGATCATCGCCGCGGAGCGGACCGACGAAGCCATCGTCGTGCCGGGGGATGGCGTACGCCGTTCGCCGCGACCGATAGCCGATCGCACCTGACGCGACAGGTCGGTC
>CAYGMM010000280.1:0-2132 GCA_964351035.1 uncultured Actinomyces sp. | reverse complement strand
GCGCCTCTGCCGGAGTCAGGGCTTGCAGGGCAGCGGGAGCGAGGCCGCCGCCCTCCGGGCAGTCACGGCCGATTGACGCGCCCTGCGGGTCCAGCGGGTTGGTCACACAGGTGACGGAGTCGAGGGCGGCGATCTCGGTGAGGACCGGCACAACGCGCTCAGCAACCGCGGGATCCACCGCTGGCCCGGCCTCGGGCGACCACACGATCGTGGCGCCACCATCGACGCGACTGGTGTCGGTACCGCTCGCGATCAATAGATCCGTCGCGATCTTGGACTCGGTGTCGGGCAACTCGAAGGAGTCGTTGAGCTCACCACCGAACCGGAAGCCGATGCCGACCACGGCAACAAGGGCGATGAACCAGGCCACCAGGGCCCAGACGGGCCGACGTACGGCCCAGCGCGACAGCGCTCCCATGAGGGTCTCCTTTGAGATGCTGCAAGCGATTCGAAGTCACGCTACGGTAGTTGTGTGACACACGCAAACGAGGCAGGCCGGGCGGTTCATATCGCCGGGGTTGATCATGCGATGCAGGAGATGCGCCGCGTAGTGCTGCGCCCCCCTACCTCGTCGGTGCCCATGCCCGCCCTGGGTCGCCCCGTGGACCTGTCCAAGGTATTGGCATGTGAGGCGCTGCGCGAGTTGGAGCGGGCCGGTCAGGTCACCATCACTGAACTTGCCACGGCACTGCACCTCGAACGATCCACCGTCAGCCGGTTGATGAACGAGGCTGAGGAGGAGGGCCTCATCGAGCGCGGTTCAGACCCCGAGGATGGCCGTCGCGTCACGGTGAACCTCACTCCCCTCGGCGCCCAGGTAGTTGACTTCGTTCAGGGCCTGCGGATCGGATACCTCAGCCATGCGACCGAGGTCTTCGATGAGGACGAACTTGCGACCTTGGCCAGTCTCATGGGACGACTTGCCAACTCAATGACCAAGAGCCTCGGACCGTGGCTTGATGAAGCCGTGCGCCAGTCGAATCCCGGGTCCGGCGACTAGTACGCCGACTCATCCTGCTCGGACTCGTCGATGACCTCGCGCACGACCTGGCCGGACATCGTGACGTCATAGCCACGTCGGGTCAGGGCACCCATGAGTCGACGCACCTGTGTCGGGTACGGCAGGCCCATGACCTGGGGATAGCGAGACGCAGCCAACTCCCGAGCCCTGGATCGCTCCTGCTCGGCGTCGATGGGTTCAAGCGCCTCCGCGATGATGTCGTCGGCGACACCCTTGCGGCGCAGTTCTTGCGCCACGGCACGCCGACCAAGGCCACGCGATCCGTGTCGGGAGCGCACCCATCCCTCGGCGTAGGCGCGGTCATTGATCAACCCCACCTCGGTGAATCGGTCAAGCACCTTGGCCGCGACGTCTTCGGGAATGCCCTTCGTGGCCAGGTAGCGCTCGAGTTCCACCCGCGTACGCGGTTGCGCATCGAGGCGACGAAGAACGATCAAGCGAGCGACGTTCTCCGGGTCACTCTCGACGTCATCCGGGCCCGCGGGTGGAGCATCGAAGGCAGTGCTCATATGCGACTCACAGACGATTCGATGAGGCGAAGCCCCTAGTCGATCGGCACGACATCGATCGGTGCATCAAGGTCCTCGGCCGGCTCGTCCATTTTGGCACCGATGCCGTAGGTCTCCAGGATGCGCTTCTCGATCTCGTTGGCGAGGTCGGGGTTGTCTCGCAAGAAGGCGCGGGAGTTTTCCTTGCCCTGGCCGAGCTGGTCGCCCTCGTACGTGTACCAAGCACCCGACTTCTTGACGATGCCGCCGTCAACGCCGAGATCAAGCAGGCTGCCCTCGCGGGAGATGCCCTCGCCGTAGAGGATGTCGAACTCAGCCTGCTTGAACGGCGGTGCCATCTTGTTCTTGACGACCTTGATTCGGGTGCGGTTGCCGACGGCCTCGGTGCCGCCCTTGAGGGTCTCAATACGACGGACGTCGAGTCGCACCGAGGAGTAGAACTTCAGCGCTTTGCCGCCGGTCGTGGTCTCTGGCGAGCCGAACATGACGCCGATCTTCTCGCGCAGCTGGTTGATGAAGATGGCGGTCGTGCCGGTCTGGCTCAGCGCACCGGCCATCTTGCGCAGTGCCTGGCTCATCAGACGGGCCTGCAGACCGACGTG
>CAYGMM010000279.1:0-2164 GCA_964351035.1 uncultured Actinomyces sp. | reverse complement strand
AGTCATCGCAAGCGTTGGCCCGTCCAGATGCTGCCGGAGGGTCCGGCCATCTAAGTAGTTCAGTTCACGAATGGAGGCACCATGCCGAAGACCGTAGACAGGACCCTGCCAGCCGATGGCGAGGTCATGTTCAATGTCGAGGAGAAGATCTTCCCCGACATCAAGGCGAAGCCTGGCCAGAAGGCTTTTGTATTCATCCACACCGTGCCCTACGAGGGTTCGGTTCTCCTCGTCAACCTGCTGACATCCACACGTCTGGTCCGCAAGGGCTTCGATGTGAGCATCGTTCTGTACGGACCTGGCGTCCTCGCGGCTGCTGGCACCCGCGGCTACCCGGGCGTCGGTCAGGCTGCCTTCCCTGGGCACCTGGCGATCAACGAGCAACTCAAGACTCTCCTCAAGGAGGGAGCGACCATTTACGCGTGCCGCTTCGCCATGGGTGCGCTCTACGGCTTCGGCGAGGACGACTTGATCCCCGGTGTGACGCCGTTCAACCCGCTCGACGTTCTCGACGCTGCGCTCACCGCGTGGAGCGAGGGCGCGTTCCAGATCAACACCTGGACCGTTTAGTCGATGGTCCCCGTATCTGACGGGAGCGAGCATGCTCTCGCTCCCGTCAGATCGCTTCGAATCCGCGATATGAGGAGGTTGCCGTGTCCACCATTCAACCGGCGAGTGGCATCGCTGACATGGGCGGTGATGATGGCTGGGGAGCCGCACCCCGCCCTGACCCGCAGGAACCCCCCTTTAAGGAGGATTGGGAGAAGCGTGCTTTCGCGATGGCGCTGCTGTCCATGCGCCTTTCCGGCACCAACCTCGATGCCTTCCGGCATGCAATGAATCGACTCGATCGCGCCCACTACGTTGACGATGGCTACTACGGGCGCTGGCTCTATGGGGCGGAGAACCTCCTCATGGACAGCAGCATTATCGCGCCGGGCACGGTCGAGGCGCGTGCGGTGAACATGTCCGGAGGACAAGCCGACGAGCCCGGTGCACCCGAGGCGCACAAGCCCGACTACGCACCGACCGCGGCTGGCTCCATCCGCCAGATCGATGCCCCGCAGAAGTTCCATGTCGGCCAGCGCGTCCGCGCCAAAGTCCTCAAGGCGCCAGGCCACACTCGCTTACAGAAGTACACCCAGGGGCATGTCGGTACCGTGGCTATCGTCGAGCCAGCCCAGGTTCTGCCCGATACGCACGCACACTTCATCGCCGAGAACGCCCAGTGGGTGTACACCGTCGCCTTCGATTCCCATGAACTCTTCGGCCCCGATGCCGAAACGTTCACGCTCAACACCGACATGTACGAGGACTACCTGGAGGACGCGTCATGAGCAGCGAGATGACGGTGAACGACCACATCCCGATCGCACTCCGCACGGAGGCCCTGGAGCAGATCCTCGTCGAGCGGGGTTTGGTCGATCCGGCTGTGATGGATGGATTCATCAAGACGTATGAGCAGGACGTAGGCCCCCTCAATGGCGCCAAAGTCGTTGCCAAGGCGTGGACGGATCCTGATTACAAGGCGCGCCTCCTCGATAACGGCACCGCCGCCGTAGGAGAACTGGGCTTTAAAGGTCCTCAGGGCGAGCACATCGTCGTCGTGGAGAACACCGACGACGTGCACAACGTCGTCGTGTGCACGCTGTGCTCCTGCTACCCGTGGCCGCTGCTGGGTCTGCCGCCGAGCTGGTATAAGGATCCGGCGTACCGATCGCGGGTCGTTAAGGAGCCGCGCACTGTGTTGTCGGAGATGGGCCTTGACGTGCCGGAGGGCACGCAGATCAAGGTCTGGGACTCCAGCAGTGAGGTGCGATTCTTCGTGCTGCCACGCCGCCCTGCGGGCACGGAGGGCATGTCCGAAGAGGATCTGATCCCGCTGGTCACCCGCGACGCCATGGGCGGCGTGGCCGAGGTGACGGGGTCATGACGGTCGAACTCGACCTCGACGGGATCGCTGCTCCCCCTCGATCTAATGGCGAACTCGTCTTCGCCGAACCGTGGCAGAGTCGCGCCTTTGGCATGGCCATGAGTCTGACGGAGGCGGGCGCCTTCACGTGGGACGAGTTCCGTGACCGACTCATTGGCCAGATCTCCTCATGGGAAGCGGACGCTGCACCGGGCGAGTGCTACAGCTACTACGACTGCTGGGTGGCCGCCC
>CAYGMM010000278.1:0-2164 GCA_964351035.1 uncultured Actinomyces sp. | reverse complement strand
TCCGGGGCGAAGGCCGAGTTCGGCCAATCGGCGCCGGCTCTCACTCGGCAGCGAAACGTAGACGACGGTGCCGAGCCGGTTGCCGAGTTCGCGGAGGGAGCAGCCGGACATGGGGCCACTGTAGCGGCTCAAGTTAGGGTTACCTAACTTGGAAGGGCCGATCGATGGGTGAAAGGGTCTTTCCACGCGGTCGTGTCGCAAGTGTGTCGCCTGTGTCGTGCCCGCCCTGCGTTCCTAGGAGGAAACCCGCACCATGCTGACTGCGACGAAGTCGGCCCTGGTCGTCGAGGACGACCCCACTAGCCGCATGGTCCTGCGCACCAACCTCGAAAACGATGGTTGTCGCGTGATGGAGGCCGAGACCGGCGAGGCCGCCCTCGTACAGTTGCAGGACGAGATGCCGGACATCGTCCTGGTCGACCTGCGTCTGCCGGGAATCCACGGGCTTGATCTGGTGCGCAGCCTCCGGGCTCGCAGCGAGGTGCCGATCATCATCGTCACGGCGAACACCGACAGCCACGACGTGGTTGCCGGCCTCGAGGCGGGCGCCGATGACTACGTCACCAAGCCGTTCGTCACCAAGGAACTCATGGCGCGTATCCGGCGTCAGTTGCGGCGCCCCGTCGCGAGCGGCGCCGAGGACGCCGTGCTGCGCTGCGGCCCGCTCGAATTGCGCGCCGACACCTGCGAGGTGTTCCGTGATGGTGAGGCACTGCCGGTGTCGCGCATCGAGTTCGACGTCCTGCAGGCGCTGATGTCCGCGCAGGGCCGAGTCCTCAGCCGCGACTACCTGCTGCGCACGGTCTGGGGCTACTCCAACGCCGGCGACGGTCGAGTCGTGGACAACCTCATCTACCGGCTGCGCGGCAAGATCGAGTCCGATCCGTCGCGTCCGGACCTTCTGCTGACGATTCGCGGTTTCGGCTATCGCATGAAGGCCTAGCCATGCGGTCCTTCGGCCTACGCGTTCGCGTGGTCGTGAGTTTCGCGATCCTGTCGCTGGCGGTGGCCGCGGCGGTGTCGGGAGCGACGTACGTCATCGCTAGTTGGTATCTCTCCGGCGAGCGGTCGGATTCAGCACTGACCCGGGCGTCCCTTGATGCTCGGGCGGTGAATTCGGCACTGGCGGCGGGGTCTAAACCAGGCGAGGCGCTCGCGGTCATCCCGGTGGTCGATGGTTCGCAGCCGATGCTCCGCGTTGGTGGCACGTGGTTCACCTCCACCGTGGCGGTTCCGCCTGACTCGCTCCCGCCCGATTTGCTTGCCCAGGCCGAGGTCGAGGGTGCGCAGCAGCGCATCGACGTGGCCGGGGACCCCTACCTGGTCATCGGTCTGCCGACCTCGCGAGGGCTGTTCGTCGAAGTCTTTCCGCTGCGCACACTCGACCGCACCCTGGTCATTGGCGGGTGGGGCCTGGTCGTCATGACGATCTTCGCGGGCGCGCTCGGTGCTCTTCTCGGCTGGTACTCCGTACGGCGCCTGCTCGTGCCCGTCGACCAACTCGGTGATGGTGCGCGCTCCTTGGCCGCGGGAGATCTGGACGTGCGGCTGCCGGCGGCCGGTGATCCGGACCTCGATCCGATCGCCAGTGCCTTCAACGACATGGCCGATTCGGTCCAGACCCGTATCGCCCGTGAGCAACGATTCGCGGCCAACGTGAGCCATGAGTTGCGCTCTCCCGTCACGGCGATCTCCGGTGTCACGGAGTTGCTGGAGGAACGATCGGCGGACATGGATCCGCGCGACGCCAGCATTGTGGGCCACCTTGCCCGACAGGTCCGGCGACTTTCGCGCATGCTCGTGGACCTGCTTGAAGTAAGTCGCATGACGGCGACCCAAAGTGTCGAGGTCGAGCCGGTCGACATTGCGCGCATGCTGACGCAGATCATGCAGCAGCACGGCGTCGATCTGGCCCTGCTGCTCGGCGAGCGACCGGTGGTGCGCACCGATGGTCGGCACCTTGAGCGTGTCTTCGACAACATCGTGCGCAACGCGGAGAGTCATGGTGCCGGGCTACGTAGTGTCGAGATTCTGTCCGATCCGGACGCGGTGACGGTGCGTTTCCGTGACTCCGGACCGGGGATCGACGAGGAACTCGCGAAGCGGTTATTTGAGCCGTTCGTGCGCGGTGACAAGGCTGATCCGACCTCGGGTGCGGGCCTCG
>CAYGMM010000277.1:0-2165 GCA_964351035.1 uncultured Actinomyces sp. | reverse complement strand
AGAAGAACCTCGTACTCGCCGACAAGGGCGACGTCATCAACGGCCCCTGCACGATTAGGTAGACCGTCAACCATTTCCCGCTCGTTGTTGGGGTTTCCACGCAAAAAAAACCCCAACAACGAGCGGGAAACGGGTCGAGTGGGAGCCCAGCCACCTGGGTCCGGCCCGACGCAGCGCGTTGAGGGGGTTCGCCCACTCACTAGGGTTCACCCGTGGAGCAGCCCACCGACGCCCAGATGATGATGGCCGCGGCCATCACCTTCGGTTTGGCCGTGGGCTGTCAGGTCCTCGCCCCCAAACTCAGGCTGCCGGCCCTGGTGCTGCTGCTGCCCGCCGGCTTCCTCTTCGGTGCCCTGGCCCCTGGGCTGCGCGCCGACGCCATCCTGGGCGCGGCCTTCCCGGTCATCGTGAACCTGGTCGTTGCGGTGATCCTCTTCCACGGCGGCACTGAACTCAATTACTCACCCCTCAAACGTGCTGAGCATTCCGTCGTACGACGACTCGTGTGGTTCGGCTGGATCATCACGGCAGTGATCGCCTCAGTTGCGGCGTACTACATCCTGAGCCTGAGCCTGCAGATCGCCGTCATGCTCGGTGCGATCGTGGTCGTGTCCGGTCCTACTGTCGTGACGCCTATCCTCACGTTCGCCCGGCCCAATGCCCGGGTGAAGGGGATCCTGCTGTGGGAGAGCAACGTGCTCGATCCCGTGGGCGCGCTCTTCGCCGTCGTCATCTTCCAGGTCATCAAGGCCACGGACGAGCCATCCATCTTCGATGCCTCATTCCTCTTCGTCGAGGGAATTCTCATCGGTCTCCTTGGGGCGGCGGTCGGCATCGCCCTGATCTTCATCGGTGGCCGACTCGTCCGCGGCAACTCTTCGCTGGGCACGCAGGTCATCATTGGATCGGTCATCGTCGCGGCCGGATTCGCCAACTACCTGGCCGATGACGCCGGACTGCTCACCGCCCTCATCATGGGCTTCGTCGCGGCACGCATCGCCCTGAAGCGTGGCGAGTCCCTGGCCGATGCGGGTCCGTTCTTCAACACGGTGGTGGCGCTCAGCATCGGCGTTCTCTTCATCTCCATCGCCGCGCTGGTGCCGGTCGAGGCGGTTGCTGAGGTGGCGCTCCCCGCCATTGGTCTCAGCGCCATCCTCATCGTCATCGTGCGGCCCCTCGTCGTCTACCTCGCCACCCGGCGGAGCGATCTCACCCGCAATGAGCGCATCTTCATCGGCTGGATGAGTCCCCGCGGCATCGTGGCTGCGGCCACCGCATCAAGTGTGGGTGCCACGCTGGTGTCCCTGAGTGTTCCGACCGCTGACCGGCTGCTGCCTTCGATCTTCATCATCATCTCGATGACCGTCGCGGTCTACGGGCTCACGGCGGCACCGCTAGCCCGCAGGCTCGGACTCTCAACTGTGAACGATGAGCCAGATCGAGGCCACGGCGCTCAGGGCCAGGGCGAGGTTGGCGAAAAAGGCCTGGTTCATGCGGCGGAAGACGTAGATGCCCAGGATGCTGCCGACCAGCATGATCGGTAGAAAGGCGAGGTCGGCGAGGAGCGACTGTCCGTCCAAGAGACCCAGTCCTACGACGATCGGGATCTTGGCGACGTTGAGGATGAAGAAGAACCATGCCGACGTCCCCATGAAGGCGAGCATCGGCACCCGCATCTTCAGCAGGTAGAGCGTCATCGCCGTGCCTCCAGCATTCGCGGCCATCGTGGTCATGCCCGCGAGGGTCCCGAAGAATGCCGCGGCGGCCCGATTGACGTGCGGGTCAGCCTCGACCCACTCCTCACCCGCGGCGTCGGCCTGAGCGACCTGCTGCGCCTTCTGACGGCGCTGCCACAACTCCAGGAAGACCGACGTCAAGATGAGTACGCCGAGGATCCGCGCCACGATGTGCTGGTCAACAAACGCGAACATCAACGCCGTGATGGCAAATCCGATGAGCACCCCGGGCACGATCCGCCAGATCAGCCGCCAGTCGGCATGCTGGCGATAGATGGACAGTGCCACGAGGTCCCCGGCGATAAGGAGGGGTACGGCGAAGGCAGACGCCGTCGTCGGACCCAGGGCTGCGGCCAGGACAGGTCCGGCGAGCACACCGAGGACGGGCATGGCGGTCTTGGAGATGCCGTACAGGAGTACCGCGGCGCC
>CAYGMM010000276.1:495-2176 GCA_964351035.1 uncultured Actinomyces sp. | reverse complement strand
CGGGGTAGCTGACGTAGGCGCCGGCGTCCTTGTCAGCCGCGCCACCGCTAATCGTGAGATCGCTGATGGAGACCCGCACCAAGGGAATTGTCGGTGGTGAGGTCCCCTCAATGTAGAAGGGCCGGACGGCGCCACCGCCGTCGATCGTGAGCAGGTTCTGGCCCGGGCCGATGATCGTCAGTGGCTTGGTGATGGTGGGCAGAGAGGTCGACAGGGTGATGGCTTGCGGTGAATTGAAGGTGGCGTCGAAGACGATGGTGTCATCGTCGGCGGTTGCCTGGGCATCGGTGATGGCCTGGCGCAGCGTGCCGGCGCCTGAGTCCGCTGTTGATGTGACGGTGAACGTGGCACTGGCGGCTCGAGCGTCGGGTGCTTGCCCCAAGGGGACGGCGACCAGCGCCCCTGCCGCGATAGCGATTGCCAAGGACCCTCGAGCGGCGATTCCTATACCCATGCGCGGGACGCTAGGGGCTGATTACCGCACCCAATGTCCGATGTCATTCCAATGACATTCGGTCACTTTGCCCACGACACCTCGACGGCCACTCCGCCGGATTCCATCGCCTTCCTGGACCACTCACCACCGGTCTGCTGAGCCCACGCGTCGGTGATCGCCGTTCCTAGGCCTACTGAATCGGACCCCAGCCCCCGACCGTCGTCGGCAATGGTCAGCCGTACGCCATCTCGACCGCCGGCCAAGGTCACGGTGACGGTCTGGGCGTCACCGTGGACGGCGGCGTTCATCAAGGCTTGCTCGGTGATTCGATAGACGGCCTCGACCCAGGCGAGGTCGCGCTCGACGTCGGCGACAGCGTGATCCTGGAGCTCCAGGCGGATCGTCAAGGCACGGTCGTAGCGGGCCATCAGCCCATCCAGCGCCTCGCGCAAGCCAACGAGCCCGTAGTCAGGAGCCAAGCCCTCGATGACGTCGTGCAGGCGCTCGCCGCGCACGTACTCGACCTCGTCGGCAATCGAACGAAGTTGGTCACCGGTCTCGGCGTCAGACTTGCGCGCCACCTGCTCAAGCTGCATTCCGATGAGAACGAGCGGGGATTGGATCTGGTCGTGCAGATCATGGGCGACCTGAGCCCGAGTTGCCTCGTCGGCCTGGACGAGTCGACGCTGCTGCTCCTTGGCGACCTCGAGCGCTTGCTCGGTGGCCAGTACTTGCTCGCGCAGTCGTGCGGTGACCCGTCCGTAGACCGCGTTGATGAGGAGTAGTGCAACTGAGATACGGATGACCGAGACGAGGACCGACAGGGAGGTGACGAGTCCTCCCACGACGACTTCCTGCAGTTCGCGCGCGTCTGCCCCGAGGAGCCCGAGGCGCAGTACGGCTGAAGCGGCCGCGACTCCTACAACCATGAGGTAGTACACCGGCCAGGGAGGTGCTCGGTTCGGGCCGTAGATGCGCCAGGAGACGTAGTACGCGCCCATGAGGAGTGCGAGCGGCACGACCACACTCGCCGCGGCGGCGAGAAGGGTCGGCGAAGGCACGTTGACGGCGCTGCTGAGGGCGGCGATTCCGCCGGTCCAAATGATGAACAGAAGGCCCATCGGTAGGGCAGCCAGGGGCTGGACCGGCCAGGGGCGTACCAACGAATATGCGGCGTTGCCGATCACCCGTCCAACGCGCCTGAGCAGGTGGACGCTGTCAGTCATCGAGATCCAGGGTCACCCC
>CAYGMM010000276.1:0-485 GCA_964351035.1 uncultured Actinomyces sp. | reverse complement strand
ACGTTCGTAGGTCTCGGCCTTCCTGGACTTCAGGCACCAGGATCTTGTACGCGCGGTACATGTCTTGGCGGAGCACGCTGAGAGACATGTCGAGGCGTTCGGCGATGGCGTTGTTGTCCCAGCCGGCCGCCACCAACGACATCACCTGACGCTGTCGCGGGGAGAGTCGAGCGACGGGGTCGTCGCCACCACGAGCTCGACGTCCCTCATCGCGATGCACATGGCCAGCAGCGGTATCGACGAGCACCTTGATGAGTTGATCGATGTCGAGGCGGGCGCTCTTGTGCATGGTGGACCAGCCCCAGTCTTGCGACGCGGGGACACGGCTCGGCAGATTGGGCAGGGGATGCTGGGAGTGCAGGACGAGCCCGATCTCCGGGTTGATCTCGCGCAGGGCACAGCCGAGCGCAATGCCATCCATGGAGTCGGCGCCGAGGGCCACGTCGAGTAGGGCCACGTCGGCCGTCTCTGCGGCAGGGTTGACG
>CAYGMM010000275.1:0-2194 GCA_964351035.1 uncultured Actinomyces sp. | reverse complement strand
TCACTGTCGGACCCCCGTGGCAGAGTTCAGGTAGTGGCCGATCCGGCCTAGCAGGTCAGGGCAGCGGATCGGAGTGATGACGAAACGCGGGAACGTTGGCCGAGTCCCGCGCCGAGGCTCTCGAGCCCGGTTGCGCAAATTCTGGAGTGCCACTCGAAGTTGGACGGACGCCGTGCGCGTCCCCGCTCTCCAGGAGACCCCGTGGCAACCCAGGCCGAGGACGAGACCGACATTTTCGGTACGCCGATCACCCCGGCTGACCTGTCGGCGATGCCAACCGCCGCGGATCCCGGAGGTAATGACGCGGCCTGGGCTCAGGCCTTGACCGTCGCGCAAGACGCGGCCACCGCACTCGCCGACGTCGACCTGTCGGTGATGTCGGCCGCCGCACTAGGTGAGGACCTACTGCGCCTGCGCACGATCATCCGCCAGTTGGAATCCACCGTGGCGCACGCCGGCGCGCGCTTCGCCGATTCCGGTGAGTGGTCCGCCGATGGCGCGCGATCGGCCCACGCCTGGCTGCATGGGCGCGGCAACGACGGAGTCATCGCGGCACGCACCCTGGTCGAACGCGGTCGATTCGCTCAGTCGTTCCCTTCGCTCGCCGCCGCTTGGCGAGCCGGAGCGGTGTCGGGAATGCACCTTGATGTCCTACGCCGCCTATTCCGCAAGCACCCTCGGCTTCAAGACTCGCTGCTCGCGCTCGATGAAGCGATCACGGTGGCTGCCCGCGCATGTGAGCCAGCAGAGTTCCACCAGCGGCTCCGCGAAATCTGTCACCGCGCCGACCCCGACGCGGTCGACGACGCCGATCGTGAGCAGCGTCGCCAGACCTACCTGCACGCATCGACCTTCCTCGACGGATTCGTGCACGTCACCGGCGTGCTCGATCCGGTACTGGGCGCTCACTTCATGAGCGTCCTCGAATCAGCCCGGCGCGACGTCAACTCCACCACCGACCCCGATCCGGGCAAGCCCTTCCGTGACGACATGGGGCAGCGGCCCATTGACGACATCGCTGAGACCTACCGACCCCTCGGCCAAGTCAACCTTGACGCGCTACGCCGCATCCTGGACGCGGCCTGCTCCGCCACCGGTGACCTGGCACTTCCCCTGATCACTGGCGAGCGGCCCATCATCAACGTCACTATCGCGCTGGAGTCACTCACCTCCGGTGACGCGACCGCCATGGGCTGGCTGGAGCGCTTCGGTCTGCCGGCGGCCACGATTTCTGCAGCCCTCACGCGGCAGCTCAGTTGCGATGCGTCACTTCGTCCCCTCATCGTCGACCGAAGTGGGCAGTTGGTCTCAATGGCTCCCAGGGTGCGCAGCATCCATCCAGCTCTACGTCGAGCGGTCTTCATGCGTGACGTGCGCTGCCGCTTCCCTGGCTGCCGCGGGCGCATTGACGAGGTTCACCACATCGTCTTCCACTCCCGGGGCGGCCCAACCGTGCTCGGCAATCTGATCGGACTGTGCTGGTTCCACCACCACGCCGTCCACGACGACGGGTGGTCCATCAGTGGCCGTCCGGATGGGCCGTTGGAGTTCCGATCCCCTACCGGACGGAGGGCGACCAGTGACCCACCTGTCTAGTGCTGCCGCGGCAGCACGACCCGAGCGAGCAGACCACCTTCAGCGGCGCGATCGAGCGCTATCGTGCCGCCGCATTCCTCCACGGCCGAGGCGACGATCGCCAGGCCGAGGCCGGAGCCGGGGATGGCCCGCGCCTCCGGCGTGCGATGGAAGCGATCAAAGACGGTGTCTCGCTCCTCGTCGGGGATGCCCGGTCCCCCGTCACGGACCTCGAGCACCACCTCGGTCGGGCCCTCGCGCACCGCAGCGACGATGACGGCATCGCGCGGAGAGAATTTCGCCGCGTTGTCGAGCAGGTTGCCGACGATCTCGGCAAGCGAGGCCGGATCGACGCGGAGCATGACCGGCCGGTTCGGCAGTTCAAGGGTGACCGGGCGTTGGGTGCGGCGGGTCAACCGTTCAGCGGCAGCGGTCACCGCGCCACGGATGTCCAGATCGACGAATTCGCGGAGCGGTTCGTCCCGAGCGGCCAGGGCAAGCAGCTCTTCGACGAGTCGGCCGAGTTCGTCGAGTTCGGCCTGGGCCGCGCTCAGCGACTCCTGAGTGATCTCGTCGCCAGCAGTGCGAGCGGCGAACTGCACATTGGCGCGCAGCGCGG
>CAYGMM010000274.1:0-2212 GCA_964351035.1 uncultured Actinomyces sp. | reverse complement strand
TCACGGTCGACGAGATCCTGGTCGCCGTTGGAATCGCCCTCGGTGCGGAGCCGAGATTGATGCTGCCGTTCCAGGTGCCCTCGCCGCCGGAGTAGCGACCGCTGATCTCCGTGCGCGAAACCTCCTGCCACAGCACCGCGTCCGGACCGGGCGTGTCGTCATCACTGAGCCGTTCATGGACCAAGAAGGTGCGACCGGGGCCACTGCCGTGCGCATTGGACTTGTACGACGGACCGCTGAGCCCGACGTTAGCGACGTATCCGCTCCTCACCGCGGGGCGCACCACCACCGTCGCGGTGCGTGCGGGATCCAACTGCACGACGTCGAGCAAGGTGACCGGCGACAGTCGCAAATTCTCGGGAGCGCCGGCCTGGTAGCGCGCCAGCGCTAGTCGAATGAACGGCCGGTAGGCATCGTCAATGTCGACATCGATATCGACGTACCACTGATCGCGCTCGGCATCCCAACCGATGAGCGAACCGTCCGCCGCCTCGCGGCCCACCTGATAGCCCGCGATAGCTACCTTGAGTGAGGAGTCCTCCGCCATGCGCACGTTCTCCATCGCGTACGCGCGGTTGGTGAACTGTGGCGCCTTCGGCCACGTCGATGGCAGGCTGCCCCCGCCCGTCACCGCGGGATCGCCACCCCAGCGACAGACGTAGTCGCTCACCGAGTTGCCGTTGCGCCTCGGCCGCACCAGGACAACGAGGTCCTCATCGATACCGGAGGTGAACCAGGGTCGCTCCAGGTAGACGCGGAGCGATGCACTCGATCGCGTCGAGGTCGCGCGACCACCCACCGATGCGGTGGGCGCCTCATTCCACTGGAAGGCCGGCACGACCCACGCAACATCGGGTGCTTGCGGCCGGGCACTCGCCGGCAGGGTGAACGGCAGTGTCGTCCGGCCAGCAGTCGACTGACTTGTCGACAACGTCACCGGGTCGGTGATCGCGGACAAGACGATGGTCCCGGTCGGGATTGAGCCAGTAGCCGTCGGCGTGATCGATCCGGCTGCCGCATCCCCGGTGTAGGCGACACCGACCGTGCCCGTGACGACTTCCCCGCCGCTGCTCCACTGCACTCGCGCACTACCCGGCACGAGTGGCTGCGCTGCACCCGTCGAGTCGGGAAGCACGATGATGGCAGTGGTCGATCCCGCAGTGTGCGTGGTCTCGCGCAACTGCCGGAAGTACTCGGCGTATCGGGAGTACGCCGTACCGACAAGGTCGAGGTCATAGCGCCGCGTGTCCGGCAGTTGGACCGTGGCCTCCATCGCACACGACGTACTGCCGCTCGGGCCGCCAGGCGCAGGGTTGGTGACGTTGACCGTGCCGATGTCCCCAACCGGGTTGCGCTGGATCTGCGGCGGCGGCGTCCCCGGACCGTCGTCTACACCGGTGGTCAGCGTGCCGGTGAGAGACACGGACTCGGTGGACGGCTCGTCAATGTGCATGGTGCCGGTGATGGCGCATTGGATCTCACCGGGATCGCGCGAACCACTCCACGCATCGAGGCTGCCGAAGTACGGCGCGCTGACCGGGCGCTTCGTCGCGTGCACGACGGTGATCTCGCGGTAGGGGCTGAGTTGCCAGTAGGCGCCCTTGGCCGCATCGGTCACTGAACCCGACGCCTTTACCCGCTCCCACAGGTCAAGTAGCGACAGGTCACCGCTGGGGATCGAGGACGAGGTGCGCAGTATCTGTGTGCGGCCGGGAGCAACCTGCAGATCGATGGTCTGACCGGAGACCGTCGCACCCGGTGTGCCGGTACCGCCCACACTCAACTCCAGCGGCACCAGTGAAGGCCAACTCCCGCCGAAGGCCGCGCTTGCCTCGGTCACTCCCCCACTTGGCGTAGGTACGCCGCGCAGGAGCACGCCGGAGGTGAGCGGATCGGGGTAGAACGCTGTCGTGCCATCGGACGGCGAGGCCCAGTCGAACCCGATGACGTCGCCGTACGCGACATAGCCTGGAGTGGACGGTCCGTAGAACGCTGCATCGCGGGTGGCGATCTGCGAGTACTTCGCCGGATCGGGCTTGCCGCTCGCGTCGTCGAGCAGTCCGTGCTGCTCGACGAGCCACGGACTGACGCGCGTCGGGGTCAGCCAACGGATCGCCGTTTGGCTCGGCTCGACAGCGGCACCGCCACCGAGGCTGCGCACGACCGCGATCTCCGAGGACTGCATCCAGGCGACCGGATAGCCGTCCTCGCC
>CAYGMM010000273.1:0-2212 GCA_964351035.1 uncultured Actinomyces sp. | reverse complement strand
ATTACGTCGATGACCTCGATCCGAGCATCGCCGGCAACCGCGTACGCCGTGCCAGCGGGTCGATCGATCGCGAGGATGCGATGACCGCCGACGAAACCCGGCGGGCTTTCGAGATCGGCGTGCAACTCGCGGATGCGGAAATCGACGGGGGCGCGGACCTTCTCATTCTCGGCGATGTCGGTATCGGCAACACCACCCCTGCCGCGGCCATCATTGGCCTCTACGCACCAGCGGACGTCACTTCAGTCGTCGGCCGCGGCACCGGCATTGACGACGCGGGCTGGATGCGCAAATGCGCCGCAGTTCGCGATGCCATGCGCCGAGGCCGCGAACTCAAGGGCGAACCACTCGACCTTCTCGCGGCGATCGGCGCGCCTGACTTCGCGGCAATGCTTGGCTTCCTGCTGCAATCGGCGGCCCGCCGCACCCCGGTCATCCTCGACGGCGTGGCACCCACGGCCGTTGCACTCGTCGCCCACCGGGTCGCCTTCCGAGCCCGCGAATGGTGGCTCGCCGGCCACCTGTCACCAGAGCCTGGTCACGCGGCGGCTCTCGAACGCCTCGATATCGCTCCCGTGCTGGACCTGCGGATGCGCCACGGCGAAGGCACCGGAGCCCTCCTCGCGGTCCCCCTGATCGGCACCGCAGCGGACGCGCTGCGGGAGATGGCGGTCGCGACAACCGCGAATCCACCGCCAGCCGACGCCGATGGCGGCGAATCGCTCCAGCCCTGACCCGCACCGATCATCGAGCCACTACGGTCAGGGCATGACCTTGCGCGAGACACCACTCCACGACGAGCACGTCGCCTTAGGTGCCAAGATGGCCGACTTCGGCGGCTGGGATATGCCCATCGAGTACGCCGGTGCCGTGGCCGAGCATGGCGCAGTACGTGGAGCAGTGGGCGTCTTCGACGTCTCCCACATGGGCTATGTCGAGGTTCGCGGACCCGGCGCCACCGAGTGGTTGAACGGCGTTCTCGTCAATGACCTCGATCGCATTACCGAGGGGCAGGCCCAGTATTCGCTGCTGTGTGATGACAACGGCGGGGTCATCGATGACCTCATCGTGTATCGAGTGGCGCCAGATGCGATGTTCATCATTCCCAACGCATCAAATGTCGCATCGGTCGTCGCGACGCTCACCGCGGCTGCCGCTGACACCGGCGTGCAGGTGGTCGACGCGAGCGACGCCTACGGATTGCTCGCCGTGCAGGGCCCCGGCAGCGCCGAGCTGCTCGATGCACTCGGGCTCCCCGCCGGCCATGCGTACATGTCCTTCGCGCGCTCGTCGTGGCAGGGAGCGCCCGTCGTCGTAGCCCGCACCGGGTACACCGGTGAATTGGGCTTCGAGATCCTGGTCCCGGCCGACCGGACTGTCGAGTTGTGGCAGGCCCTGCTCGCTGCCGGCGCGACGCCCTGCGGACTCGGTGCGCGCGATGTGTTGCGCACCGAGATGGGCTACCCACTGCACGGTCACGAACTGTCCGCCGACATCACGCCCGTGCAGGCCGGTGCCGCGTGGGCTGTGGGCTGGGACAAGGAGACCTTCGCCGGCAAGGAGGCGCTCGCCGCCGAGCGCGCTACCGGCCCACGACGCCGTCTGCGCGGGCTGCTGGCCGAGGGACGTACGATCCCTCGCGCCGGTATGTCCGTGCTCAGTGCCGAGGGCGAGGTGATCGGCACCGTCACCAGCGGCACCTTCTCGCCGAGCCTGGGCAAGGGCATCGGGCTGGCTCTGCTGGATCCGGCCATCGCCGTTGATGCCGAGGTGGTCGTCGACATCCGGGGCCGTCAGGCACCGTTCACCGTCGTCAAGCCACCTTTTGTGGAGCCGCACGTCCGCTGACTGTTTCGCGAGTGTGCGCTAGCGGACTGGCATTTCGGGCACTTGATGTCCGGGAGTGCACACTGGCGTAGTTGGGTCGGGTCGCGTGGCGTCGGTAGCTACGCGGGGGTGCTGGGCGAACTCGGTCCGTCGGAGATCGGCGCGGTCCGTTGGAGATCCCAGTACGCCGGTCGGGGATCGGCGCGGTCCGTTGGAGATCCCAGTAGGCCGGTCCGTCGGGGATCGGCGCGGTCCGTTGGAGATCCCAGTCTGCCGGTCGGTAGAGCTCGCGAAAAAATGTTGGTATTGCTGGGGTTTTGGGGTTGACGATGTCGGATCCCTCACGTAGAATCGTACATGTGTTCGAACAGTGAGTGTGGTCCGG
>CAYGMM010000272.1:0-2220 GCA_964351035.1 uncultured Actinomyces sp. | reverse complement strand
TGGCCGATGGGCACCGGCGGACGCGCGAGGGTGGGGGTCAGCACCACGTCGTACGACGCCTGGGCGGTGAGCGCGCGACGCGCCAGCAACCGGATGTAGGAAACGGCGCTGGCCAGCCCGACACCGCTGGCATGCATCCCGCGCGCTCGCAGATGCCGCGTGAGATCGCGCAGATCGACCTCGCGGCCCGGCGGCACCGGGGTCAGCAGCGACATGACACTCCACGTCGTCTCGAACGCGGGCACCGCCTCGCGCGGAATCGGCACGTCAATGTCTTCGACAATGTGCCCCTGCTGCTCGAGGAGTCCGCTCGCCTGCTCGTACGCCGCCAGGCAGTCCGGATGCACGGTCGTATCGGCGATGACCGGAGTGGCGAACCGACCGATGCGCAAGGTCCCTGGCTCGCGACCGGCAGCGGCGAGGAAGGAAGCGCCGGCCGGCAATGGCGGCGCCGGGTTGGGGTCGTCGACGAAGGCACCAGCCATCACGTCGAGGAGGGCCGCGGCGTCCTGCACTGTGCGGGCGATCGGGCCGTTGACACCGAACTCGCCCACGGCCTCGCCCCACGGCCCGTTGGAGACTCGCCCGCGGGAGGGTTTCAGGCCCACCAAACCGCAGGCACTCGCCGGGATGCGAATTGATCCGCCACCATCCGATCCGTGTGCCGCCGATGCCAGGCCCGCCGCGACCGCTGCAGCGGCTCCCCCGCTCGATCCGCCGGCGGACCGGGACAGGTCCCACGGTGTCCGAGCGGGCGGGGCAACGTCGTTCTCGGTGTAGCACGGCATCCCGAACTCCGGCGTATTCGTCTTGCCACTCATGATCAGATGCGCCGCCCGCATGCGCTGTACGACGTGATCGTCCACCTCGGCGATCGCGTCGACGTACACCTTGGATCCGCGCGTGCAGCGCACTCCCGCAACGTTGTTGAGATCCTTCACCGGAACGACGACACCGTGCAGCGGGTCGAGGTCGTCGGGATCGCTCGTCGCCAAGACGACGCGTTCGGCCTCGCGGGCCTGCTCCAAGGCCAACTGGGGCGTCAGGGTGATGTAGGCGCCCACTATGTCACCGAGATCGCGCGCCCGGTCCAGGTAGTGCTCGGTCAACTCCACCGGCGAGATCTCCCGGGATCGGATCGCCGCGGCCTGCTCGAGTGCCGTCAAGTCGTGGAGTTCGGTCACCCGCCGAGACTAACGGCGATGACCGGACACGGTCAGCGGTCCAGCACCTGAGAGGCTGGGCCGGTGGATTCTGGGCGCACCGTGGCGTGGTTGCCGTCGTACCTCGCACTCGCCCTGATCTGGGGCTTCTCCTTCTTCTTCATCAAGGTGGGGTTGGAGTCCTTCACCCCCGTCGGTGTCGCGGTCGGCCGAATTGCCTTCGGCGCCCTGGCCCTGATCATCGTCACGCTCATCACACGGCCGGCGCTGCCCCCGCGTTGGTCCTGGGGTCACCTCTTCATCGCCTCCCTGCTGTGGGTGTCGATCCCATGGACCCTCTTCGCCTTCGCCGAGACGCAGGTCTCCTCCGCCCTGGCCGGGATCCTCAACGGAGCCGCGCCCCTGATGACACTGCTGGTCATCCTGCTCGCCTTCCCCGAAGAAAAGCCCACGGCTGCCCGCATCATCGGTCTCGTCGTCGGCTTCGCCGGCATCGTTATCGTCATCGGTCCAGATGCGCTGGTGGGCAGCCCGCTCGGGATCCTGGCGCTCCTCGGGGCGATCACCTGCTACGGCATCGCCTTCCCCTACGCGCGGCGCTATCTGACCGGACCCACCGCCCGCACCCGCATCTCGCCGATCTCCATGGCTCTCGCCCTCATGGTCGGGGGTCTCATCGTCACGGTCCCGCTGTCCTTTGCCAGCGGCGTTGTCGACGGGCCGGTCACACCCGGCCCCCTGCTGAGCATCCTGGCGCTGGGTGCACTGGGCAGTGGCATCGCCTACGTGCTCAACTTCCGCGTCGTCACCTACGCCGACGCTACGACCGCGAGCACCGTGGCTTTCCTCACCCCGCTCGTTGCGATCATCGCCGGTGCGGTCCTGCTCGGTGAACCACTGAGTTGGCATCAACCGCTGGGCGGTCTGCTCGTCGTCGCCGGGGCCGCGACCGCGCAGGGTCTCCTGCGGGTGCCGGTGAGGTCGCGCGAGGGCTAGGGTCGACTCGTGCCGACCTATCCCGACGCCGAACGTCTCGACCTTGTCGATGACTACCGTG
>CAYGMM010000271.1:0-2223 GCA_964351035.1 uncultured Actinomyces sp. | reverse complement strand
ACGAACGAGACCTCGATGCCGAGCTTGGGCAGCGTGTAGTGGAACAGGTTGTAGGTGCCGCCGTACAGGCTCGGGCTGGACACGATGTGGTCACCAGCCTCGGCAACGTTCAAGATGGCCAGCGTTTCGGCCGCCTGACCGCTGGAGACGAGCAGCGCGCCAACGCCGCCTTCGAGCGAGGCGATGCGATCCTCGACCGCGGCCTGGGTCGGGTTCATGATGCGTGTGTAGATGTTGCCGAGTTCCTTCAGGGCGAACAGATTCGCCGCATGCGTGGTGTCGTTGAAGGTGTACGACGTCGTTTGGTAGATCGGCAGCGCGCGTGCGTTGGTTTCGCTATCGGGCGTCTGGCCGGCGTGAATCTGTCGGGTTTCGAAGGACCATCCGTTGCTCATGATCTGTGTGCTCCTGGTGTTCTTGACGAGGAACGCGTCTTCCGGGGGCTCGTCGAGATGTCAGGCCTGCGGCGCCGGCTTGGGCGTGCACGACATGACGACCTCCGAGAGTCCCGGGGTCTTGCCCTGTGCAAGACCCGCGCTTGCCTGCTGGTGCAGGCCTGGTCCTCACCCGGGGCACCCCACCGCGGTCGGAGGGTTGCCGGCCAGCGAGCCGGGGCTTGACGCTGGCGCTCTTGACCTGACGCAGAAGATACACGGATCGAGCCGGAGACCTCAACCGGGGCGCCGGCACTGGTCCCGGTTGAGCGTGAGCATCCCCTCCCGCCAACTCGTCGGCGTGATGCCCGCGCGCAAGCACCCGTCGATGAGCTGGGCCAGGGTGTAGTCCGGATCGTCGGCAAGTGCCCGATCAAGGGCGATGGCGGCACGGGTGCCGTCGCCCGCCTGCCACCGCAGCAGGCCCAGGAGCGTCGCCGCGGGAGCCACGTGGCCGGGCGCGGCCCGGCGGACGGTGGGAACGAGTCGCTCGGCGGCCGGTCCCCAGGTGGCTCGTGGACGCTGCAGGATCTCCCAGATCACCGTGTCGCGAACTCGCAGGTCCGTGAGCGCGGTGAGGAGAAGGGCTTCATCGCCGGAGTCATCGCCGTCACACAGGCGGCCGACGACGTCGGCGATCGCTAGATCACGGTGTGTCTCATCAAGGGCCTGGTCGGTGCCGGCCAACCATCCTGGGACGGTCGCGGTGAGTTCCTTCTCAAGGTCCGCACGAGTCAGCATCCACGCTGATGGCCGGTCCGGATCCTGCGGCCACGCTTGCCGCTGCCAACTATCGACAGACCGTACGTCCGCACCGTCCAAGAGTGACGCCCAGGCGAAGTCCTCCTCCCCTCGGAGGGCCACAACGATGTCCCGCACGGGGAGTCCCACATCTTGCATGGCCTCAACCACCACCACGCACGCTTCCCACTGCGCGTCCTGGGCTGGATCGAAGACGAGTACATCGCCGGTCGCCGCTCCCGACCTCGCGATGACTCCGCGGAAGTAGTCGCGCCAGCCGCCAGGATGTTCAACGATGTCCGCAAGATCGCATCGTGCGGACACACAATGCTGGCCGTTCTCCGTCACCAGGACGAGCACCAACGAGGAGCCGGGCCAATAGCCGAGGCCTTGGGCCGTGGACACGATGAGATTCACCGGGGGCGCCCCCGGGGGCATGGCGTAGGTAGTCATGCCCGCACCCTGTGGTCCGACCGTCCACGCTGGGCCGACTGGACGGCAAGCTGTGGATAACTGGAACGTCCCAACGCTGTGGACAGCCGGCTATAACCCGCCTGCGCAAAGGTCCGTGCGTGCAGGCAGAGGGCTATGCGCGCAGGCGGAGGGCTATGCGTGCAACACGCCGCTCGACCTAGTCGAGGACGCGCTCCACGTGACACGTCCACAAGCCACGGGGCGAATGAACCTCGAGATCGTCACCCACGGCGGCGTCACGTAGAAGTCGGCCGAGGGGCGACGCCCAGGAGATGCGTTCGTCATCGATCGGCGCCTCCAGCGGATGAACAACACGCACGATGATGCGCTCGCCCTGGTCCGTGCTGATCTCCACCCGACGACCAACCAGCGAGTCCTTGGTCCGCCGGTCATCGAGATCCGCAGCGGCCGCTAGCTCAGCCTGCAGAGAGACCAGTTCGGCCAGAATACGCTCGTAATCGCGCACATGGCGCTCGTCCCGCTCACCCTCCTGGAGCAGGGGCGCCAGTTCGGCAAGTTCTGCGCGCAATTCGTCGCAGCGAAGCACGAGATGGGCTCGACCCTCGGCGGTCAG
>CAYGMM010000270.1:0-2228 GCA_964351035.1 uncultured Actinomyces sp. | reverse complement strand
GATGTCGGTCTTCATCGCCGCCCGCGGCGTACAGGGTCTCGGTAGCGGGGCGATGATCGTGGCGATCTACGTCCTCATCGCTCGGGCATTCGACGAAGATCTGCGGCCACGCGCGTTTTCCCTCCTTGCCGCGTCGTGGGTGATCCCGGGGTTGGTGGGTCCGTTGATCGCCGGCTGGCTGACCGAGACGATCACCTGGCGCACCGTGTTCTGGCTCGTGCCCGTGGTGCTCCTGCTCCCCGCGGTCCTCCTGCGTGGGGTGCTGTCCGAGCACGACGGCGGGACCGGCAAGGGCGATGGTCCGCAGCGAAGCATCATGGCGGTCGCCGCCGCCATCGGACTCACACTCGTCATGGCGGGTCTGATGCGCCCGCCGGGTGAGTGGGTGCTGATCGTCGTGCTCCTCGGGGTCGGCCTGGCTTTCCTCCTGCCGGCGACGCAGCGGTTGCTGCCTCCCGGCTCGCTCCGCCTGCGTCGAGGTCTGCCGACCACGATCGTCATGCGCGGGATCCTCGCGGCCGCCTTCTTCAGCGCGGAAGCCTTCGCCCCGCTCGCGCTGGTCGAGCAGCGTGGTCTGACCGTGACCGTCGCGGGGCTGCTGCTGAGCCTTGCGGCCATCGGCTGGCTCACCGGGTCGCTGATTCAAAGCCGCATCCCGGGCAACCTTGATCGCGCGCCGGTGGTCGTCGCGGGTTCCCTGGTGGTCGCGATCAGCCTGTTCGCCCTGCCGCTGTGCCTGGTGCCGTCGCTCCCCGCGCTCGTGGCCGCACCGATCTTTCTCGTTGGCTCGATCGGCATGGGCCTGTGCTTCCCCTCGATCGGCGTACAGATGATGCGTCTGTCGCCGGTTGCGCAGCAGGGCGCGAACTCCTCGGCGCTGCAGATATCCGATGCCGTCATGAGTGCGCTGGGTCTTGGCGTCGCCGGGGCCGTGCACGCCTACGCCGTGGTGGCCGGTGGGGCGACCACTGTGACCTACGTAACGATCTGGATCGGGGCCGCGGTGGGGGCCCTAGGGGGTGCCATCGTGGCCGGTCGTATGCGGCAGGATGCCCCCTGTCCCACTTCTTGAGGAGAGTTCATGCATCGTCGTTCCATCGCCGTCACCGCGCTCGCCGCCTCGGCGCTCCTGCTCGCGGCCTGCGCCCAGGAGACCTCGGGCGGAGCTTCAAGTTCCGCGGAGTCCAGCACGTCCTCGAGCTCGTCGAGTTCGTCGGAGTCCTCGAGCTCGTCGGAGTCTTCCTCCAGCGCCTCGCCGACCGAGACGCCGGACGAGTGTGCGCCGGGGAATCTCAACCTGGTCAACGCCGGCACGCTCACTGTTGGCACTGACAGCCCGGCCTACCCGCCGTACTTCGAGGACGACGACCCGAGCAATGGCAAGGGTTTCGAGTCGGCTGTGACGTACGCCGTCGCCGAGGGCCTCGGCTTCACCGCAGACCAGGTCGACTGGATCGTCGTGCCGTTCAACAAGTCCTACGCTCCCGGCAACAAGGACTTCGACTTCGACATCAACCAGATCTCGATCACCCCCGAGCGCGCGGAGGTCGTCACCTTCTCCGACGGCTACTACACGGTGAATCAGGCCGTGATCGCTCTCGCGGATTCACCCATCGCCAACGCGACGTCGCTGGCCGAGTTGAAGGACGCCAAGCTCGGCGCCCAGGTCGGCACCACCAGCCTGCAGTACATCGAGGAGTTCATTCAGCCGAATGAGCAGCCCTTCGTCTACAACGACACCAACGATGCCAAGTCCGCAATGAAGAACGGTCAGATCGACGGCATCGTCGTCGACCTGCCGACTGCGTACTACATCACCGCGGTCGAGATCCCCAAGGGCAAGATCGTGGGCCAGTTCCCCGCGCAGGCTGACGGCGAGCAGTTCGGCCTGCTCTTCCAGAAGGACAACCCGCTCGTCACCTGTGTCAACAAGGTGCTCACCGAACTCAAGGATTCCGGTGAACTCCAGGCGATCCAGGATGAGTGGCTCGCCGGCACAACCGCTCCCTACTTCACCGAGTGAGTCCAGCGCACGGGCCCGATGGGATGACAACCTCATCGGGCCCCGACGCGGGGTCGGCGTCGACGGATGCGTCCGTGGCCTACGTCGACCCCGCGCGCGTGCGCTACCGCCGACGGCGGGCCTGGCGAGATGCCACGATCGGGGCGCTGAGCCTCGTCATCACCGTTGTCGTCGTCAGCTTCATCGTTGTCCGGACCCCGGGCTG
>CAYGMM010000269.1:0-2234 GCA_964351035.1 uncultured Actinomyces sp. | reverse complement strand
CCATGCTCCAGTCGCCCACACCACCAGAACCGGTTGGAACAGCAGATGCACGAATCGTGCCGCGTCGGAATCCAGGCCGAATGCTGCGCGACCTTCGAGGAGCTGCCAGATGTTGCCCGGGAAGATGACGATGAAGAATCCCGCCACCAGCCAGCCCACGATGGGTCGCCAACACACCGGGGTGGCGATGAGCGCCAAGCCGAGGATGAGTTCGATCACTCCGAATATCGCAACCACGGCTTCGGGGGCTGGCATCCACGGTGGCACCTGGGCGAGGAACTCCTCGGCGGATGCGAAGTGCCCGATCCCCGCGATGAGAAGCACGACACCGAGCCCGAGCCGCGCGATCGTGGTGATCAATTGAAAAGTCTGGCAGGAATCAGCATGTTCGGCTTGGTAGCGTGATTTTCCATGACGAGTGACACCTCTCGACGTGCCTTCATCGCCGGGGCCGCCGCCGCTCCCCTGGCAGCCGGTGCCCTCGGAGTGTCGATGGCATCCTCCGCACGTGCAGCACCCACCACAGACGGCCATCCCGACCCCGGTAAGCAGCGCCGCCCGCACAAGCACTACAACCGTCAATTATTCGAAGACGCTCGACGCAACCGCCTCGTCCTCATCCTCGACGGTGAGCGCATCGATCTCACGATCGACGAGATCGAGCCCCTCGGAGTATCTGCCGATGCCCGCGAGGGATCCAGATTGTGGAACAACGCCTTCCGCGTCCTGCTCTCAGGTCCGGCCGGTGTCGACATTCCGCAGGGCATGTACCCGGTGCGGATCAACGACGAGCGCTTCGATCTGTTCGTCGTCCCCATCCTCTATCGCGGGTCCACGCCCTCGTACGAGGCCATCATCCACCGTGCCTACCAAGGGGGAATCCGTGGCTAGCGACAACCCGTACATCGCATCCGTGTCACTCGTGGCTTTTTCGTGGGCAATGTCCGGTTGGGCACTGGCCAAGGGCTCCCTGCTGTCCATTGACCAGAACACTTCGCTGTACGCCTTAGTCGGCACTACCTACGGCGGGAATGGGACGACGACGTTCGCCCTCCCGAATGTGCCCCTGCCCGTCCTCGTCAATGACCAGGGGGCCGATAACGGTATGAGCTTCCAGATCGCCTTGAATGGGACCTTCCCCGACCGATCCTGATCACCCCCCCCACCAAGACTCAGGAGGTCATCGTGGGGAAGAAGAAGGATGATTCACCGGATTCTCAGCACAAGCACACCGACCGGGGCATCCAAGGGTGAGCCACTGGCGACACCCAGTTGGTTCATGCGTCGTGCCTGCGCCATGACTCGGGAGTCATAGGAGCAAACGAACCTGTTGTAGCCGTCGATCGCCTGGTTGAGGCTCTTGCGCATTTTGTCCAGGTGCGTGGTCGGGTCGGTGAGCCGCTTGAGCATCTCCGCTCCTGCTTCACGCCCGGTCGCGCACGTGACGAGGTCCCCCATGACACTCCCGATGTCCTGAACGACTCGTCCGGCGCGACGGGTACGCACCCGAAATCAGGCCGTACAGGCGACTAGGGATAACGAGAGGCATGTCAGATTCGTACCCGATAGGCGCGATGGATGTGCACCTTCATTCGGCTCTAAAGCCGAACAAGTTCCACAAGCGAAGAGACCCAGGGATGCCCCCCTGGGTCTCTTCGCTTGTTTGGGGTGACCCGACGGATCCCGGCGGCAGTCAGCCAACTAATCCTTTGGCAGCGACAGGGGCTGCACATCCGGCTCAACCCACTCCGCGCGGGCCTTACGCGAGAACAACGTGGAGCGATTCCAGAACGTCAGGAGAGCATTGGGCGCCGCGATGGGGGACTGGAGCACCGCCGCGCACGCGCCCTCGACATCGTCACCGTCGTGCTGTGCGAGGACGTCGTCGATGAGTTCGAGGTAGGCCAGCGTGATGGTGTGGTGGTAGCCGTTGTCGGCGTCGTTGACGCCACCTTGCGCCACGTTGTAGCGACGGATCAGGCCCGGCAACTGATCGGCCAGCAGCCAATCGGGATAGGTGCAGCGCAGGTAGGTCGCCATGATCAGGTGTTCACGGTGGTTGAAGGACGTGCCCGGGTAGGTCGTGTCCAAGAAGCCTTCGCCGATCTCGATGATCTCTGCCCGCGTAGGCATCGTGGCGTCCATCCACTTCCTCTCGATCCGGCTCCCCGAACAGCCCAACTCTAGGCCACCACCAACTTGATTCCTACGCTACCGTAAGTTACGCTTGCGTA
>CAYGMM010000268.1:0-2235 GCA_964351035.1 uncultured Actinomyces sp. | reverse complement strand
GGTCACCGTCGCGACGAAGTCCGGAGCCGAATCCGACATGGGTGGCATCCGATGGAGGTCCCCACTGACCGTGGCCGGGATCGACACCTCGTGAAGTTCCGTGAGCGCCCGGTCGATGGCCTCGAAGTTGCGCTCGACGACGACGCGACCGCGCCGGCCGTAGGTCTTCTCGACGTTGCGCTTGATGAGGTCGATGGCTTCATCGCGCGGGAGGATGTCGGCGAGCGCGAAGAAGCACGGCTGCATAACGGTGTTAATGCGGCCACCGAGGCCAACCTCACGAGCGATGCGTCCGGCGTCGATCGTCCACAGGTGGAGCCCCTTGTCGATGATCTGCTGCTGCACCTCAACGGGCAGGTGGTGCCACACTTCGTCGGCGGCATACCGACTGTTGAGCAGCACCGTGGCCCCGGGACGCGCGACGTCGATCGTGCGGAGCCTGTTGAGCAGGTCGAACTGGTGAACGGCGACGAAGTCCGCCTCCTCGATGAGGTACGTCGACGCAATGGGCTCGGGTCCGAACCGCAGATGCGAGACCGTCACCGATCCGGACTTCTTGGAGTCGTAGACGAAGTAGCCCTGGGCGAAGAGATCGGTCGCCTCGCCGATGATCTTGACGCTGGACTTGGTCGAGCCCACGGTGCCGTCGCTGCCCAGACCGAAGAACACGGACTGGCGCGCCGGCCCGTCAAAGCGGAAGCCATCGATGGGCGGGATCGACAGATGGGTGACGTCGTCGACGACGCCGACGGTGAACCTACGCTGCGGCTGCTCGGTGCCGAGGTCAGCGAAGACCGCCGCGGCGTGAGCCGGGGTGAACTCCTTTGAGCCGAGGCCGTAGCGCCCACCGGTGACGGTCGGCGTAGGAGAACCCGACCAGCCCTCCATGAGCGCGAGTGACACGTCGAGATGCAGGGGTTCGGCTGGCGCACCCGGCTCCTTGACCCGGTCGAGGACGGCAACACGGCGCACCGTCGGCGGAAGAGCCGCAAGGAACGCCTCGGAGGGGAAGGGTCGGTACAGCCGAATCACCACGGCGCCAACGCGTTCGCCCTGGGCCACCAGCGTCTCGACGGTCTCCGTCACCGCGCCGAACCCCGAGCCCATCAGCACGATCACCCGCTCAGCATCGGGCGCACCGACGTAGTCAACGAGCCCGTAACGGCGTCCGGTGCGCTCCGCGAGTTCGTCGAAGACTTCCTGCACGATCGCGGGTACGGCGTCGTAGAACGGGTTGGCCGCCTCGCGGGCCTGGAAGAAGACATCGGGGTTCTGTGCGCTGCCGCGCAACACCGGTCGTTCGGGGGTCAGGCCTCGCTTGCGATGGGCGAGTACGTCGTCGAGTCGAATGAGCGAGCTCAGGTCATCGTCCTCCAGCAGGGCCACCTTGTTGACCTCATGCGAGGTACGGAAGCCGTCGAAGAAGTGCAGGAAGGGGACCCGCGAGCGCAATGTGGCCGCGTGTGAGACAAGAGCGAAGTCGTGGGCCTCCTGCACGCTGCTCGCGGCGAGCATCGCCCAACCGGTCGAGCGAGCAGACATGACGTCGGAGTGATCACCGAAGATCGACAGGGCGTGGGTGGCGAGCGTGCGGGCAGCCACATGGATCACGGCCGGGGTGAGTTCCCCGGCCACCTTGTACATGTTGGGCAGCATGAGCAGCAGGCCCTGCGAAGCGGTGAAGGTCGACGCCAGCGCCCCCTTCTGCAGGGCACCGTGCAAGGCCCCGGCCGCACCCCCCTCGGACTGCATCTCGATCACGCGGGGAACGACACCCCACAGGTTCTCCCGGCCCGCACTGCTCCATGCGTCAACGGCCTCCCCCATGGGGGAGGCCGGCGTAATCGGGTAGATGGAGCAGACGTCGCTCAGTCGGTAGGCGACGCGCGCGGCCGCCTCATTGGCATCGATACATTCCCACACCCTCCAACGCTCCCGCTCCCGTCCGGTATCCGGTAGGGACTCAGGTCCCCGATTGCCCGTGCCGATTCTCACTCATCGCTCACAGGAAACGTCCAGGTTCATTGGAGACAATCTCCAGGTGACCGAGCCTGCCGCCCCCGAGGCACGTCTCCTCGTGGTCGACGACGAGGAGCAGATCGTCGAACTCCTCGCTGCCAGCCTGCGCCACGCGGGCTTCGAGGTCATCACCACCACCCGGGGTGCCGACGCGGTGCGCCTCGCCGGCGGAATCACGACGCGCTCGTCGCGGATCAGCTGCGTCAGGCGATCCTG
>CAYGMM010000267.1:0-2245 GCA_964351035.1 uncultured Actinomyces sp. | reverse complement strand
GATGAATACCGCACGCAAACTCCCACAGGAATCGAAGTGACCCACGGTCACAAGGAGCGACCAACGGTCACAAGGGAACTGAGGTGACCCCACATCTGAGGGCCGGCGCATTCGGGATGGAGTTCGAATCAATCCGGGACCTAACCCGAACCATGTCACTGTTCGAACACATGTACGATTCTACGTGCGGGGTCTGACAGCCTCAACCCCAATACCCCAGCAATACCAACAATTTTTCCGAGCTTCCGCGGCAGTCCTAGCCGCCCACACCCCCGCAGCTGACACGCAACCCGCGAGTGTGCACTCCCGGACATGAAATACCTGAAATGCCAGTCCGCAAGTGCGCACTCGCGCGAGAACGCACCGCGTCGACCACGCGAACGCGATCAGTCAGCCTCGCCGCGATCGCCCTGCCACTGCGCCAACCGTCCGTGCCGCGACAGCGCACGGAGTCGACGTTCGGTAGCCGCCCGATCAGCCTCGGTCGACACCACGACGAGTTGATCACCGGTCCGCAGACGCATCTCCGGATGCGGCACCACGGCAGCGCCCTCACGAATCACCAGCGACAAAGCCGAGCCAGGCGGCAGACCCAACTCGCGCACGAAGACTCCGACGAGTTGGCTATCTGCGGGCACGGCAAGTCCGAGCATGATCGCGCGCATTCCGTCGAGTGGGGCGCTATCGACTTCTAGTTCACCTGGCTCGGGCACTACGGCAACACCGAGCCGTCGCGTCGCCCACGGCAGCAGCGGTGTCTGCACCAGGGTCAGCATCAACACGACGATGAATGTCGCGTCAAAGACCAGGTCCGCCCCCGGCATGCCAAGCCCGAGAGGGATCGACGCGAAGACGATGGGGACGGCGCCGCGCAGTCCCGCGACCGAGACGAAGGCGATGCAGCGTGGCGGCCAGCGAAACGGGGCCATGGACACGATTGATGCCAGCGGCCGAGCGACGACGATGAGGATGACCGTGGCGAGGACAGCGATACCGATCGATTGCATGAGCCGACCCGGTTCCACCAGGAGGCCGAGCATGACGAAGAGCCCGATCTCGGCCACCCATGACAGAGCGTCACTGAAGCCCTTGACCGACCGTCGATGCGGCAGCGCCGATGATGACCCGACGATGACCGCGGCAACGTAGACGGCGAGGAAGCCGGACAGGTGCAGCAGGTCGGCCACGCCGTACGCGCCCACGAGGAGAGTGAGGACCGCGATCGGATAGAGACCGACGGCGGGCAGGGCCAGACGCGGCAGCAGCCACCGTGTCGCGAACCCGACCGCGACCCCGACCACCGCGCCTCCGACGATCTCCAGCAGCACTAGACCGGGGATCAGCCACGGCTCGGACTCGAGGGCGCCGCTGGCGACAACGGTCACGAGGACGACGACGGGAGCGTCATTGAAGCCGGCCTCGCCCTCGAGAAGCGTGCGCAGTCGGGACATGATCGGCACGCTGCGCAGAACCGAGAACACGGCCGCGGCATCCGTCGCCGCCAACACCGCGCCGAGCAGGATCGCCAGTCGCGGTTCGAGGCCGGCCCACCAAATCAGCGGTAGAGCGACCACGGTGACGCTGATCGCCACACCAACTGTGGCGAGCGCCACACTCGGCCACAGAACCGGCCGGAGCTCCGACCATCGCGTCGTGAGTCCGCCGTGGGCCAGGATGAAGATGAGGGCGGCATAGCCGAGCACGGGCGCGAGACCGAGATCGTCAAGTCCAATGGGCGAGACCGCCCCGATGAGCATGCCGATGGCTAGGTAGAGGAGCAGGCCGGGTACGCCGAGTCGTCCAGCGAAGCGCACCCCGACGACCGCCACGAGCACCACGAGGGACCCGATGACGATGGCGCGCCCGAGATCGTCGAGGGTCATCCGCTCCCCCTGGCCTCCATGGCCTGACCTTACGCGGTGCCGCTAGGCACGAGAGCCCCTAGGCTCGGAGCATGGCCTCACCCCTTGACGTCGACCAGCTGCGTGATCGCGTCCAGACCGTTCTCGATGCTTTCGTGGACGAGCAGCGCGAGATCCTGGCACGCGTCAGCGACGATCTCGATCCGCTGGCCGATGCGCTCAGCGATCTGCTGCGGGGCGGCAAGCGACTGCGGCCGGCGTTCTGCTGGTGGGGTTATCGCGGCGCCGGAGGCGCCGACAACGATGCGGCGCTCCGGGCCGCCGCAGCCCTTGAGTTCCTCCAGGCGTGCGCGCTCATCCACGACGACGTCATGGACGGCTCC
>CAYGMM010000266.1:2061-2268 GCA_964351035.1 uncultured Actinomyces sp. | reverse complement strand
TCCAATCAATCCAACCCGTGCGCTTCGGGTCGTAGTCCACAATTTCGGCGCGATCATGTGTGCGCAGATGGTGTCGTACGTCGTGCGCGCGTGGGCTCGGTTCGAAGCCGCAAGTCTCCCGGACCCGGCACTGGGCCAGGTAGTCGTCGGCTTCGAGCAGGGCCATGAGGGTGTGCGGTACGCGGGCTTGGATGATGAGGAGGTAGT
>CAYGMM010000266.1:0-2051 GCA_964351035.1 uncultured Actinomyces sp. | reverse complement strand
CCACGCTCATGACGAGGCGCATGCGCACCAGAGGCCAAAGGAGCCGCAACTCCTCGATCGTGAGGGGTGCTACGGAGTGGTAGCCGCTCACGATCGGGAGGCAGTCGCGCATGGGGTCCGGCGTGCGGGTCGCGGCGTAAGCGATCGCAGTGGCCAGTCCCACGACGCGCGGTGCGATCACCAGATCACCGAAGTCGATCAACCCGACACCGGCCGGTCCAACAATCACATTGAGTTCATTGGCATCGTTGTGAATGAGTTGTGTGGGTAGGCCCTGCAACTGAGTGAACGTCTCGTCAGTGAAGTCCTCGAGTTCCTCCCGGCAGAGTGCTCGGATGTGCGGATCACGCACCAAATCGACCTCGTCAATCAGGGCGGGAGCCTGCATCATGTTCCACCGAAAGGGCCGCGTGAGAACGGACCGCTCCGATTCGTCAAGATCAACTTTGCTGAGTTGCGTGTCGACGTCGGCCACGACGCGCCCAAGGGCATAGAGGTGTTCAGGGGCAACGTCAGTCTGTGCCCAAGGAACCCCGTCCACCCATGAGATCAATCGCACCAGGTCGCCGGACGGGAGCGGAATCTCTGCGTCATGCAGGGCCGTTGGAGCGGAGTTCAACGTGAGCGAACGCAGCACACGATCCTGTAGCAGGAGATGCTCGCGCTCGTCGGCTGAGCAAATCTTCAGGACGGCGACGCGATCGGCGTTCCAGACCTTGAAGTTCAGGTCTCGTTCGCCTGGAAGGCGGGCGAGTTCGAAGGATTCGCCAAAGAGATGCGAGAAGTGTGTTCTCACGACGTCCGCCCCGCGCGTCTCGTCGCTCATATTTCGTCCTCACTCAGCATGAGGGATTGGTTGAGAGCGTCGTGCGATCGCATGCGTGCGAGTGAGTCCGCGCCAATGGACTCTCCGAGTCGATGGATCAGGAGTTCTAGGACTCCTAGCGCAGGCACGAATGAGTCGAACGGGGATGGAGATGTGGTTTCCACCGTGAGGACGAGGCGCGCATCACTCACGAGGGGGGACAGCCACGGATCGGTGAGCAGGATGAGGCGCGCCCCTTGCTCGACAGCAGCTCTGCCGAAGTCGATCGTGTCGCGCTGGTAGCGGCGGAAATCCATGGCGACGAGGACGTCGTTCCGTTTCATCTCCAAGAGCGCGTTGGCGCGATGAATGGGGAGTTCGGAAACGGGAGTCACGCCTGCCCGGAGCATCTGGAGATGCGTGGCGAAGTAGCCACCCATGGCAGAGGAGAAGCGGCCACCAATGACGTACACCCGGGCCTTGGGATCCATCAACATGCTGACGGCCTCATCAACGACGGTGCGGTCCAGCCGGGCGAAGGTCGTTGTGAGTGACTCGATGAAAACCTCACCGGCGAGTTCGTCCGATCGGTCTTCTGGCCGCGCCTGCATCTGGTCGTAGAGGGAGATAGGCGAGGCGAGGCGCTTGGACACTTCATGACGCAAGACCGTTTGGAAGTCCGGCCAGCCCGCGAATCCGAACTTCGTGGCGAACCGCACGACGGTTGGGGGACTCACGCCGGCCTTCTGAGCCAAGGAAGCCACCGAGTCCATAGCCGCCATCGGATAGTCGGCCAAGATCGCACGCGCGACGCGGCGCTCGCTGGTCGTCAAAGTTCCCATCTCGGCGAGCAAACGCGAGGAGAAGGGCTCATCAAGGGAATGACCCGTGGGGTCCGACGCCACCGGCGACCTCCTCCGCACCGATTGAGGTGACCTTGCGCTCTCAGCATGCCAGGTGCTGACGGGATCGTTACAGGGAATATCGGAAAACTGCTTGACAGAAATAAATCGAACATCAAGGCTGCCGCCATGTCGGATCGACAGTTTGCGATCGCGTTCATCCCAGGTGCTGACCGTGTCCTGGTCGAGCATCGCCGCGAACTGCCGCAGAAGAACGAGCTTTGCGGGGCCTTCTGGGTGACTCTCGGACTCCGCGCATTCGAGGAGTTGGCGCTCGAGCAGGACGATGTCGGCCGCGCCGCCGGATCATTGCTCAGCGCGATTCAGACGTCTGATTCGTTGCC
>CAYGMM010000265.1:1039-2269 GCA_964351035.1 uncultured Actinomyces sp. | reverse complement strand
TCTCGAGTGGTACTTCGAAGGTGGTCGCACGCGCACCGGCAAACTGCGCCCGCCGATGCCTCCTGGGCTGAGCCACGCTCAAACCTGCGGTCGATGAGTGACTCCGGTCCCATCACAGTTCCGCGTGGCGAATATGACCGTGATCCCCGACTCCGTGTGCGGTGATTACTCCGCGAACTACCGCGTCGGCTCGGTGACCTACCGCGGTATCGGCTGGTCGTTTGATGAGGAGACCATGCTCTGCGCCGGAGGCGCGACGTCGTCGGGCCTGCCCATCGACACCTGCCAGGGGATTCGGGCGGCCCACTCGTCGCCGGGTCGACACTCGTTGGCATCGTCAGTTGGGGCTACGGATGTGCGGGCTATGACGATGGCGAGCCGATCCGGCTCACCCCGGGCGTCTACACGCGCCTGGGCCACTATCTCGGCTGGCTGGCCGAGGGCGGTGTCGGTCCCTCGACGCCGGTGACCGCACCAGGAGCGCCGACGAGCGCGAAAGCGACGGTCGTCGAGCCGGGTCGCTTCGCTCTCGCCTGGACAGCACCGAGCGATGACGGCGGCGCGACGATCACGGCGTACGACATCGAAGAGAGCATCGACGGCGGCGAGTGGAGTTACCTCGGCCGCACCGACACGGCGGAGACAAGTGTCGACATCGTCGATGTCGAGGTGGGCTACTCCTACCGCTATCGCGTTGCGGCGGTGAACTCCGCCGGTGCGGGCACCTACTCCGAGCCCAGCGCAGCGGTGACGATGCCGTCGCAGATAGTGACGACTCCCGGCAAGGTGAGTGGCTTCAGCAAGGGTAGGTTCGTCAAGAAGGGCAAGAGCTACAAGGTCACCGTGAAGTGGAGGCCGCCCGTGGACGATGGCGGCGCTGACATCGTCGGATACTTCGCCCGCGTTGGACTCTCCGGCTCCTGGTCGTCCTGGACCGAACTCGATGAGCCGGTCACCGTGCTCACCGGCCTGCGCGCCGGCAAGAGGTACACGCTGCAGGTGCAGGCCCTCAATGCCCAGGGCGTCGGCGACACCGCATCGTGGAAGATCAAGGTGCTGCGCAGGTAGGCGCCTGGAAGACCTGCGTGAGAGATGCCATTTTGGTGGTATTTTTCTCCCATGACTTCCACGATCGACGCAGCCGGCCGTCTCGTCATACCCAAGGCCCTGCGGGAGCGGGCGGGCCTCGCACCCGGTACGCCTGTCGATATTCGATTCCACGAAGGCGCC
>CAYGMM010000265.1:311-1029 GCA_964351035.1 uncultured Actinomyces sp. | reverse complement strand
ACCCGGCACGGGATCAGGTTTCCCGTGCCACCGACCGATGCCCCGGACCTCACGGTCGATGAGATTCGCGACGTCATAGAGTCCGGCCGCTCAGATCGCATGGATGAGGTCACGCGTGCAGGTGGTTGACTCCAGCATCATCATTCGAGCAACCACAACCCAGGACGTAGCTGAACGCGAACGACTCCAGGACCTGATCGCCGATAGCCCGGTCATCATCGCGCACGTGCTGGCCGAGTCTTACGCAACGCTCACCGGCCTTCCCCAACCCTTTCGACTTGCGCCGAGCGACTGCCTCGCCTTCCTGTCCAGTGCCTTCTCAAGTGAACCAGTCTCACTGAGTTCGGTTGGGTACCTGCGTGTGATGGAGTTGTTGGCCGAGAGGGGACTCGTGGGCGGAGCGATCTATGACTGCTTGATCGCCGAAACGGCTCGGGAGCATGACGCAGTCCTGATGTCGCTGGATCACCGTGCGGCCGTGAGGTACTCCCTGGTGGGCGCAGACTTCCAACTTCTGTGATGGAGTCCACGCGCAGGTAGGGAAAGCCCTACCGGCCTGTGGACGACGGGACGGCGCTCCCGCACGATCGGTGCATGAATCGGGCGGAGCGACGGGCCCGGCGGCTGCGGCGCTCAGCGGGGCAAGCTGCCCGAATCGCCGGGGCCGGCGTCCTCATCGGCGCTGGACTCACCGGTGGCTACCTCGGGACCTATCGAT
>CAYGMM010000265.1:0-301 GCA_964351035.1 uncultured Actinomyces sp. | reverse complement strand
GCAGGCCACCAGCAGCGGCACCTCGTGTGCGGGTCTCGAGGGCAGCGGCGCGATCACCGACGATACGCCGCTCCGCAGTGCGATCGGCAACATCAATGCGGGCCGGTGCAACATCATCGACTTCTCGTCCAACATCACGGTCCTGAGCGATCTGCCCTCCATTGATGCGCACGCGAGCCCGTTTCCGGCGCTGGGACTCATCGCGTTGACCGACGACTCGATCATCGACGGCAATGGCCATACCGGATTCCACATCTTCAACTCGGTGGCTCTTGGTGCCTCCTTCACGGTCGATGTCACC
>CAYGMM010000264.1:0-2284 GCA_964351035.1 uncultured Actinomyces sp. | reverse complement strand
AGCGCTGGCCCAAGACCCGGGAGCACTCGGCCGAGGAGCAATCCGGCGGCCATCGCCAGCGCGATCCACAACGGCAGGAAGCGGTCAAGCGTGGAAAGCCGACCGACGACGTGTTCGGAGTCGGTGTCGGTCACGGCGTGGAACTCACCGGAGCGCAGCAGGCGGGGTCTTGCTCCAGCAGCGGAAGGGACGCGGTCGCAGGGCGGGCATCGGCGGGATTTTCGTCCTTGACGACGTACACCTCCCACGGCGCACCGTGCGGATCATGGACCCACACCTTGTCCTGCAGGGCGTAGCAGCAGGTGGTGTCGTTCTCATCGAAGGTGGCCAATCCGGCCTCGCTCAGACGGGCTCGGGCGCCGGCAACATCGGCGACGTCGAAGACCTCGACACCGAGATGGTTCAGCGCACCCACGGCCCCATGGCCACGGTCGCTCTCGGGAACTTCGATCAGCACCAGCTTGAGCGGCGGTACGTCGACGACGAAGTTCGCGTAGCCGGGCCGACGCTTGTGCGGCTCCACCCCAAACATTGCCGAGTAGAAGGCGATAGCGCCCTCAAGGTCGGCAACGTTCAAGGCGAGTTGGACGCGGGCGGTGATTACGGCTTCCGTCATGGCGGACACCTTGCCATCTAGATCGATGTCCGTCAATATGGATCCATGGCGGTCAAGGCAACAATCGATGAACGCGCAGTGACCAGTGGTCCGGCGTGCTGCCCCACGGGCCTCGCCACCCCCCTCGACCGGGAATCCGCCACCGACCTCGCCGACCTGCTGAAGGCGGTGGCCGACCCCGCTCGATTGCAGATCGTGTCGCTGCTGCGGGCGGCCCCCGATTGCGCCTCGTGCGTCTGCGACATCACCGAGGCGACGGGATTGAGCCAGTCCACGGTGAGCCACCACCTGAAGGTTCTCTTCGAGGCCGGCATCGTCGATCGCGAGAAGCGCGGCTACTGGACGTGGTACTCACTTCGATCGACGCGCCTGTCGGAGTTGGGCGCCGTTTTCACCTAGCCGCGAGTAGATTCGCCGGATGCCCGCGACCCAGCGTCGGCCCATGTGGGTCGTCCTTCTCGCCCTCGCCCTCGTCGCGGTGAACCTGCGTGCCGTCCTCACCGCCATCCCGCCGCTCACCGAACAGATTCAGGCCGAGACGGGGTGGAGCGACACCACCATGGGGCTGCTCACGACGCTGCCCCTTGTCGTCATGGGTCTGGCCGCGCTCATCGTGCCGGCCGTCGCGGCTCGGCTTGGCCGAACCAGGGCCGTGTCCTTCGCTCTGATCTTGCTCATCGCCGCGAGCGGCCTACGCCTGCTGGCCATCTGGCCCTGGACACTGTTCGTCACCACGGTGCTCGCGGGCTTCGGCATCGCGATCGCGACCGGCCTGGTCCCCGGCATCGTGCGCGAGCAGTTGCCACGATCCACCGGAGCGGCCACCGGCCTGTGGACCTCCGTCATGTTCGTCGGGGCCTCGCTGGCTGCGGCACTGACCGTCCCGCTCGCCCTGTGGACCGGGTCGTGGCCACTGGCTCTTGCCGTGTGGGCACTCCCTGCGATTGCCGGGCTCATCGTATGGACGCTCACCGAACGCTCGAACACTCCTGCAGCGGACGCCGGCCCCCGACTCGTGCGTGTCTCCCACCTGCCGTGGCGCGACGCGAAGGCGTGGGCGCTGACGGCGTACATCGCGATCAACTCGCTCATCTTCTACACCGCACTCGCGTGGGTTGCCCCGTCGCTGGAAGAACGTGGCTGGAGCGCCGAGGCCAGCGGCGGACTCTTCGGCGTGTTCGCGGCCGCGCCCATCCTCGCCGCAGTCCTCCTGCCGTGGCTCGGCCAACGCATCGCCGCGCGTCGCACCCTGTGGGTGGCCACCGCCATCGCGACGGTCGTGCCGCTGCTCTTCCTCGCGTATGCGCCGCAGACCGCGACGCTGCTCATGCTCTTCATCTTCGGCTTCGCCAACAGCGGTGGCTTCACCATCAGCCTGTCGATGTTGAGCGAGTTCGTGAACGATGCCGCAGCCTCCGCGCGACTCACCGCTATGGCCTTCACCGTGACGTTTCTGCTCGCCGCCGCCGGTCCGGCACTCGCCGGACTACTCCTCGACCTCACTCAGTCGTGGACCGCGGTCTACGTGATTCTCGCGGTGATTGCGGTGACGCAGATCCCACCGATGATCCCCTTGCGCAAGGGCACCCTCATCAACGCCTAGCGCCGTTTCTCCCGCTTAGCGGGACAAATGGTCGACAGGGGCGCTTGGTGGGCGATTATCGACCA
>CAYGMM010000263.1:0-2316 GCA_964351035.1 uncultured Actinomyces sp. | reverse complement strand
TGGTACTCCTCGTGGCCAGCTGGGCGGCTCCAGCGCCACGTCTATCCGGTGCCCGATCCACGCAACCCCTTCCTCGGCGTGCACCTCACGGTGACCGTCCACGGCCGCACGAAAGTCGGCCCGACAGCCATCCCATCGCTGTGGCGAGAGGACTACGGAGGCGTGCGTGGCTTCAACGCGCGAGAGAGTGCTCAGATCGCAGGGCTCTACCCACGATTCGCGCGCAGCCCGCATCACGACGTACCCGGACTGGTCCGCACCGAACTGCCCAAGTACTCGCGTCGATACCTCGTCAACCAGGCGACCGCGCTGGTGCCCAGCGTGCGGCCCTCCGACTTCCGCGAGCGTGGCCGGCCGGGCGTTCGCGCCCAACTCCTGCACGTGCCGACCGGCAAGCTCGAGATGGACTTCGTCGTCGAGTCCGGTGAACGCTCCACGCACATCCTCAACGCGGTGTCGCCGGCGTGGACCTCGAGCCTGGCGGTCGCGGACTGGGTGGTGGAGCGAATCGGGGCGTAGCGACATCCGGACGCCCCGATCGCCCAAGACCGACCAGAAAGCACGCTAACGACCCGTCCATAGCGTTCTTTGCGGTCGGTCTTTGCCGTCCGATGAATCGGGGTGGGCTAATCCAAGCGGTATTACGGCGCGCACTCACTGTAGGCCGACCCAAGACGGGTGCCCGCCGCCAGGAACGAACCGAGTTGATCACCGGCCACCGCGGCAAAGTTCTTGGCAATCTTCAACGTGTACGAGAAGTCGCAGGGTCCGGATGACGAGGTGGGCTTGACGGTGAAGACCTTCATCGTCTTGTAGAACGTGCCTGTCCACGAGTGCTTGCCAGTCGCTTCACCACGGAAGACGTTGGCGATCATGGCCTTCTTGCCGAGGGAGAGCCGGATGTCATTCAGCACGACTGTGCGCAGGGAGTAGCCATCACCGGTGGTGAAGATGAGTGCGCCGTCGTGCATCAACTTCCCGCCCGATGCCTGCTGGACCTTGATGATCGGCAGTTCGTAGGCGTACTTGCCCGGCTCGATCATGGTTCCGCCCGCGGGCTCCCGGCCGAACAGCGCGATGCCCTTGACCTGCAGCTCCTGCGTCACCGCCATGCTCAGCCGCATGGCCGTGGTGCCGCTGGTGGCCGCCTGAGAAGTGGCGGGCACCGCCATGAGGGCGACCGCAAGGCCCCCGGAGGCCAGGATCGAAGTCGTACGCCGTCCAATCATGGGGGCACGCTAGCAGGGCTCCCCGTGCTGCGGATGAACCCGACACGGAGGATGCTGGCGCAATGGATCAAGCTGAACTCGAGGGCCTCGAGAAGCAGATCAGCGGCCTTCTCGGCGCCTGGGCGGTGGGCAGCGTGATCAAGGGTTCGGCGATCGCCCTGCTCGGCCGACGTGGCGGACGACAGCAGTGGGTGCGGTTCGGGCGCCAGACAGCCATGTGGGGTGCGATCGATGGCCTCATCGCCGGCGCCGGGACATGGTCGCGATCGCGCCGGGGCACCCTCACCGACGAAGAGGTTCACCGCGAGGCCAAGCGACTCAGACTGCTCCTCACCGTGAACGCCATCGCCGACGTCCTCTACGTCGCCGGCGGAGCGCATATCGCCTTCCATGCCAAGCCTGCCCGTGTCGACGGCACCGGACACCTCGTACCGGAGCGCACGAGTTTCCGCATGGGTCGCGGTGACGGAGTCGCCATCATCATCCAGGGCGCCTTCCTGCTCGCCCTCGACGCGACGTACGCGCGGCGGCTTGGTCACTGACCCCGCTGCACTGCGGCCGCCTGCGGTCGACATCATGGGTTCATGACCCAGGTCATTATTGTCGGAGCGGGACTCGGTGGCCTGCGTGCGGCCGAGTCGCTGCGCGGTCAGGGCTTCAGCGTGACCGTGATCGGCGAGGAATCCCATCTGCCCTACAACCGTCCGCCACTATCCAAGGAATCGCTCAAGGGCGGCGTGGAACTTGAGGGCCTGCACTTCCGACGCAAGCATGACGACATCGATTGGCGCCTCGGCGCCGCCGCCACGGGTTGCTCGTTGGAGTCGCGCGTCGTTTACGTCGATGATGCGGCCTACACCTTCGACGGACTTGTCATCGCCAGTGGCATCCGACCTCGACACCTCCCGGTGCCCGGACCACAGCCGCAGGTGCTGCGCACCGTCGACGATGCGCTGCGCCTGCGCGAGCAACTAACCCCAGGTGCGTCGCTGTTGGTCATTGGTGCCGGCTTCATCGGCTGTGAGGTCGCCGCCACCGCGCGACAGCTCGGCTGCGAGGTCACGATCACGGCGTACGACGCCGAGCC
>CAYGMM010000262.1:0-2337 GCA_964351035.1 uncultured Actinomyces sp. | reverse complement strand
GGGATCGACCGATCCACGCTCACCGGTTGATGTGGCCAAGCGCATGGCCGAGGAGCACCTCTCCCTGCTCTGCGGGCGATACGCCGAGGATCGCGACGTCTACACCGGTCCGGACTTCGAATCGGACGATCGCACAGTGCACCTCGGCATGGATTTATTCCAGCCCGCGGGTTCACGCGTCCATGCACCCTACGACGGTGTAGTCGAAGCGAGCGGAGCCATGCCGGGTGCAGGCAATTACGGCCATGCCGTCGTCTTGCGGCACACCACGGCATACGGCACGCCTTTCTGGACGCTTTTCGGACATCTGAGCGCTTCGCCGCTCCCCGAGCCGGGAAGCAGCATCGCCGCGGGTGACCTCATCGCGACAATGGGCCCACCCAATGAAAATGGCGGGTGGCCTCCCCACGTGCACGTCCAGATCCTGACCGACCTCTGTGGGATGGGAATGGATGTCTACGGTGTCGCGCCACGGCAGGAGACCACCCTGTGGCGCAGTATCTGCCCCAACCCGAATCTGATGCTGGGCATCTCGCCCGGCAGCCTGACGCCTTCGGACGCGCATCCAGGGCTCGGCTCGCGTGAGTTGCTCCGCCAGCGTGGCGTCCGCTTGTCACGCAACCTCAGCCTGAACTTCCGCACTCCCCTCCACATTGTTCGAGGAGAAGGCGCCTATCTGTTCGACTCCGAAGGCAAGCCCTATCTAGATCTGGTGAACAACGTTGCTCACGTAGGTCATGGCAACCCGCGTGTTGTGGCCGCGGGTTCACGTCAGATGCACGATCTCAACACCAACACCAGATACCTCCACGACGCGGTTGTGGAGTACGCACGTAGCCTGACGGCCACGCTGCCAGACCCCCTAAGCGTCGTGTTCTTCGTGAATTCCGGAAGCGAGGCAAACGACCTGGCTATCCGACTCGCCCGGGCGCACACGCAGGCCCGCGGCTGGATCTCGCTGCGCCACGCCTACCACGGTCACACCGCCAGCGTCATTGACATCAGTCCCTACAAGTTCCTCGGCCCGGGCGGCGACGGAGCGCCCCCGCATGTGCGGGTTGCCGAACTACCCGATGCCTTCCGCGGGACTCACACAGGCGCAGGAGCAGGCGGTGCCTACGCACAGGACTTCGCCTCTGTTCTCGCCGATCTCCAGGAGCCCCTTGCCGCCTTCATCGCCGAGGGCATCGTGAGCACCGCGGGCCAAGTGACCCTCGCCGACGGATTCCTCCAGAGGGCCTACGAGCAGACACGAGCAGCCGGCGGGCTTTGCATCGCTGACGAAGTCCAGATCGGGCTCGGTCGCGTCGGGCAGCAGTTCTGGGGATTCCAACTCCATGGAGTCGTCCCCGACATCGTCACAATGGGCAAGCCACTCGGGAATGGTCACCCGCTGGCTGCTGTCGTCACCACTCCGCAGATCGCCGCCTCGTTCAACAACGGGATGGAGTACTTCAACACGTTCGGCGGCAATCCCGTGAGCGCGACGGTCGGACAGGCCGTCCTTGACGTGGTCCTCGATTCCCGACTGCAGGCTCACGCGCACGCATTGGGTTCCTACGTACAGGACGAGGTACGCCGAATGCGCTCATCGCACTCTCTCATCGGCGACGTTCGCGGCCACGGCCTCTTCCTCGGCATTGAACTCATGCGAGGCGACAGCCCGGCCGGAGATGCCGTAGCCGAGGTGATCGAGTTCGCCAGGGGGCGCGGCGTCTTGCTGTCCAGCGACGGCCCGGACAACAACGTCTTCAAAATCAAGCCCCCGATGGTGGTCCAACGCGCGGATATGGATCGCTTCCTAGACGTACTTGATGAGGCGCTCGGGGTGGTCTCCTAGCCCGACCGTGACGTGGGAATACGCACTCGATCGCCAGACTCCCGAGATGCGTGTCTGTAATCCGCACAGTCACGGCGCGGATTTCAGCGACGGCGGCATGATGAGCTGTCACCTGCCCGGTTCCGCGTCACCACGAAGCGCTTCTTATCCACGCTCAACTACGCAGACGCGTCCGGGTGGGGGCACCCCAGCCCTCATTGGTCCTCGCCGAAGCCAGCCAGCAACTCGTCCACGCGAACCTGTGGATGCAGACATCGCTTGTCAGACCGGCGAGGGATGCTGACGACGTACATATGAAGGGGGACCTATGAGCGAGAGTCGAGGCGATCGGATTTCCAACACCATCGCCATTGTGGTCGGCATCCCACTGGCAGCCGTCTTCGGGATTTGGCTGCTCTGGATCACGTGGACGGCGTTCGCCGGCGGGCAGGCGCCGCTCTTCCCCAGCGAGTTCACCGGAGCGAGCATCGGCCGCGGATTGCTGTGGCTCTTCATCA
>CAYGMM010000261.1:0-2364 GCA_964351035.1 uncultured Actinomyces sp. | reverse complement strand
TCGTGAAGGCCGCAATCATGGCCACCACGATCCCGAGGCTCTTGACCCAGGTCATCTGCCGGAATTTAGTCGGTCTTCGCCGTTTCGGCCTCCCGTTCGAGCAGTTCCCGCAGGGCCAGGGCGTTGTCCACACCCGCAGAGGAGGCGGTGTTGTCGAAAATCACGAGGGAATCGGCCGTCTGGGCCCGGAGATCGGCGGCCAGGACAGCGAGTTGCTCGGCCGAGTAGGGGCTGCGATAGCGGCGCGGCTCCCCGTGGAGGCGGTAGTACGCCGTACCGGCTTCACTGGGCCCCTCGGGGATGGCTGTGCGCACGGCTGTGAGGTCGTGTTCGGCGAACATCGGCTTGATGCCGTCGTCGAACCAGGAGGAGTGGCGCGCCTCGACCGCAATGATCTTCGAGTACGCCGTGCGCATGCGCGCGAAGAACGCGTCCGCGCGTTCACGGTCGAAGGCGAGGGACGGCGGGAGCTGCACCAGGACGGCCTGCAACTTGTCCCCGAGTCCGGCCACCGACTCCCAAAAGGCGTTAAGGGGTGCGTTGTCCGAGAGCTTGGCGAAATGCGTGACGGCACGTGCCATCTTGACGCTGAAGACGAAGTCGTCGGGTGTCTGCGCGGCCCAACCCTCATACGTGCTGTGACGCACCTGTCGATAGAAGGAGACATTGACCTCGACAACGGTGAGCGCGCTGGCATAGCGCTCGAGGCCGGTGCCGGTGGATTGCGGGAAGCGGGATCGGTAGCGGCTGACGGCCTCACTCCAACCGGCGAGGCCCACTCGCGGCACGGCGTTCACGATGGATCGGGAATGCTGTTGATGAGCAACTCCGCTGTTCCTCGCGGGTCGGTCAGCATCATGTCGTGCCCGGTGTCGATCGTGCGCATGGTCCAACCGTCCGTGCGCGCCCGCTCAATGGACAGGGCAAGTGGGGGCAGCGGGGGATTCGTGTGCTCGATGTAGGTGCGGGGCAGTCCCTCGAGAGGTGTGGGGTCATAGTCGACGACACCTCGAGAGAATGTGAGCGAAAAGTCGGTGAGTTTGCGGGTCAACTCCTTGGCGAGAACTGGATCGGTTATACCCCAACGCTCGAGTAGGCCGTCGACGACCGGGATCCGCCACCCGTCGCCGGACTCGGCCGCAAGTTCCTCGAACAACTCTCGCGACGAGGCCGGCTCAACATCGAAGTTCGACTCCCCGGGGTACTGGATGAAGCCGGCCGCGAGAACGACGGCGCGCACGCGGTTCGCGAGGTGCTCCACGACCGGCCCGGCCAGGCCGCCGGAGTAGGAGTGGAAAACCAGCACCAGATCGTCCAGATCGTTGTACTCCACGACGTTCACGAGGTCCTGTACATGCGTCTGCACGCTGATCTCAGGCGTGAGGAGATGCGCTCGTTCGCCCTGGCCCGTCAGGGTGGGCGTCGACACGTCGTGTCCGGCCTCGCGCAGCAGGGGTACGACGTCACGCCAGCACCAGCCGCCATGCATGGCGCCGTGGACCAGCACGAACGTCGTCATAGCGTCGAGACTAGGCCGCTGAGATGGAAGCGTCAGCCGGTCGACGTGATGACAGCGACATCGGCCGGGTTAGCACCGAGGTCGGCAACCGCGGCATCGAGCGCGGCCAGCGCTTGATCGCGCAGGGTGCGGGGTTCGTCATGCCACGGCGCAAAACTCAGGCCGGCCAGCTCCTCGCGGACGGCAGCGAGCTCAAGGAGCCCCTGGGCGCGCGCTTCTTGGACGAGCTCATCCATGGATTGGCGCGTCTGCGGGTCGAGGTCGGGCCGGGAGATCGCGGGTTGGACGTATTCGCGCATCGAGCCCAACCGGCGTTGGGCATTGGCTACGGTGGTCTCGGCCTGTTCGGCTGCGACATTGACCGCTTCTGTAGATGATTCCTGCCATCGTCGGTCCAGCCACCAGGCGGTGGCGAGAACGATGGCGAAGGCCACGATGGCAGCCGTGAGAAGCCGCGGGTGTCGTTTCCGCGGAGCGCCGTACTCCAACTCCTCCATCACGGGGCAGCGTAGGCGGGTTGAAGGCCGGCCGCAGCATCTCGTACGTTCGACCCGTGAACGACGCCCTTGGCATCCTGCGGGAACGAAAGGCGGCAGCCGAGGCGGCCCTCGACGCGGCGGCGGGCTCGTCCAGTCTGTGCACCCTGTCCCGATCCGGACAGCCCATGCCGGGGATCAAGTACCCAGAGGGAGCCTGGGTGGCCCTGCGTGAGGTTGAGCGTGCGGCCGGCGACGTGGGAGTCGTTGAAGCCTGCGCGGCCGTGCGAGCGAAGTGGGCCGCTGAAGTGGAGCGGCATGAGCGGCAAGGTTCAGGGCCGGACTGGATGGCCTACTCGGTGGGTGGCG
>CAYGMM010000260.1:0-2364 GCA_964351035.1 uncultured Actinomyces sp. | reverse complement strand
GTAAAGGTTGGCGATGCGCATCAGCGAGGCGTCGCCGAACGGCGTGAACGGGTTCAGCTCCGGGTGCTTGTCGTGCAGCACCTTGGTGATCGCTGCGGTCAGCGTCGTCTTGCCGTGGTCGATGTGACCGATCGTGCCGATGTTGACGTGCGGCTTGGTCCGCTCGAACTTCGCCTTAGCCACTGTGGGCTCCTCCTGTTTCGGTCCGTCCGTCTGTCGCGGATCGGGATCTCTTCGTGGGTTATTCCGTTGTACTTCGATCCGCGACTATTCGCCGCGAGCCTTCGCGATGATCTCCGTCGCCACGTTCTGCGGAACCTGGGCGTAGGAGTCGAACTGCATGGTGTAACTGGCCCGGCCCTGGGTCCTGCTGCGCAGGTCGCCCACGTAGCCGAACATCTCCGACAGCGGCACCAGGGCGCGCACGACGCGAGCACCGGCCCGCTCGTCCATCGACTGGATCTGTCCGCGACGGGAGTTCAGGTCGCCGATGACATCGCCCATGAAGTCCTCGGGCGTCGTCACCTCCACGGCCATCATCGGCTCGAGGAGCACCGGAGCAGCCCGACGGGCCGCATCCTTGAACGCCATCGAGCCGGCGATCTTGAAGGCAAGTTCGGACGAGTCGACCTCGTGGTAGGCGCCGTCGAGCAGCACGACCTTGAGATCGACCATCGGGTAGCCGGCGAGAACGCCGTACTCCATGGCTTCCTGGCAACCGGCATCGACCGACGGGATGTACTCGCGCGGGATGCGGCCACCGGTGACCTTGTTCTCGAACTCGTAGCCACCCTCGGCCTCAGCCTCGGCGTTGGGGTAAAGCGAGATCTGGACCTTGGCGAACTGACCCGAACCACCGGTCTGCTTCTTGTGCGTGTAGTCGACCTTCTCGATCGGCTTGGTGATGGTCTCGCGGTAGGCCACCTGGGGCTTGCCGACATTGGCCTCGACGCGGAACTCACGACGCATACGGTCGACGAGGACGTCGAGGTGCAGCTCACCCATGCCGGAGATGATCGTCTGACCGGTCTCCTCGTCGCTGGCGACGCGGAAGGTCGGATCCTCCTCGGCAAGCCGCTGGATGGCGGTGCCGAGCTTCTCCTGGTCACTCTTGGTCTTTGGCTCGATGGCCACCGAGATGACCGGAGCCGGGAAGTTCATCGACTCCAAGATCACCGGGTTGGCGGCGTCGCACAGGGTCTCACCGGTGGTGGTGTCCTTCAGACCCATCACGGCCACGATGTCACCGGCGCCCACCGAATCGATCTCTTCACGCTTGTTGGCGTGCATTCGGTAGATCTTGCCGATGCGCTCCTTGCGGTCCTTGGTGCTGTTCAGCACCTGGGTACCGGTCTCGAGGCGGCCGGAGTAGATACGGACGTAGGTGAGCTTGCCGAGGTGCGGATCGCTCATGATCTTGAACGCCAGGGCGGAGAACGGCTCGGCGTCATCGGGCTTGCGCGCGATGACGGTCTCCTCGTCGCCCTGCTTGTGACCCTCGACCGCGGCAACGTCGAGCGGCGAGGGGAGGTAGGCGACGACGGCGTCGAGCATGGGCTGAACACCCTTGTTCTTGAACGCCGAGCCGGTGAGTACCGGGGTGACCTTGTCGGCGAGGGTGGCGCGACGGATGCCGGCCTGGATCTCCTCCACCGAGAGCTCCTCGCCCTCGAGGAACTTCTCCATGACCGCGTCGTCGGCCTCGGCCAGGGTCTCGAGCAGCTTCTCGCGCCACTCGGCCGCCTGCTCGGCCATGTCGGCGGGGATCTCCTCGACGACGTAGTCCTCACCCTTCTGGGTCTCGCCGCGCCAGGTGAGCGCACGCATGCCGACCAGATCGACGACACCGAGGAAGTCGGCCTCGTTGCCGATCGGGAGCTGAAGGACCAGCGGGGTGGCGCCGAGGCGGTCGACGATCATGTCGACACACATGTAGAAGTTGGCACCGGTGCGGTCGAGCTTGTTGATGAAGCAGATGCGCGGCACGTTGTAGCGATCGGCCTGACGCCAGACCGTCTCGGACTGGGGCTCGACACCCGCAACACCGTCGAAGACCGCAACGGCGCCATCGAGGACACGCAGCGAGCGCTCGACCTCGACGGTGAAGTCGACGTGGCCCGGCGTATCGATGATGTTGACCGTGTAGCCCTTCCACTCACAGGTGGTGGCCGCGGACGTGATGGTGATCCCGCGCTCTTGCTCCTGCTCCATCCAGTCCATCGTGGCGGCGCCTTCGTGGACCTCACCGATCTTGTAGTTGATACCGGTGTAGAAGAGGATGCGCTCGGTCGTCGTGGTCTTGCCGGCGTCGATGTGGGCCATGATCCCAATGTTGCGGACCTTGGCCAGATCGAGCTTGGTGGC
>CAYGMM010000259.1:0-2377 GCA_964351035.1 uncultured Actinomyces sp. | reverse complement strand
GGGCCAAGCACGATGCCGCCGAACAGGGAGGCCAGGATCGCCAGAATGGCGCCGAGATACTCCTTCGGTGTGAGCGGACTGACCGCGATACCGCCTAAGGGAGCGTGTCCGCTGTCGCTCAATCTCGTGCGAACGACGTACACGAGCACAGCGCCGATGAGGAGCACACCGACGACGTACCAAATGGGTGTGGTCGCCCAGGTGCCCGGAATCGTCTCCCAGATCAGGGCGATGCCGAGATTAACGACCTCGAGTACGACTGAGCCGAGGACAAGGCCGACCAGTCCAGCCACCAGCATGGCCGGGAGTGGGCGTCGCGTCTGAGTGGCCGGGGGGTGAGCCGAGGTCATGTGCCTACCCAACCACTATCGACGTGGTTGTGGAGCCGTGGCACCACGGGAGGTTAGCGCCGCAAGAGTTCCTCGCGCCGTCGCTCGGCGGCGAAAAGTGCGGCGGGTGCGTGCACTTCGGTGTCGAAGAACGCTTGGGCACCTCGCGCAACCTCGTCCGGCATTCGAATCAACTCGTCACCGGTGGACTGAGCGAGCACCTGCACCTGGGCCGCGCGTTCGAAGAAGTACAGGCGGAACCACGCCTGCGGCACATCCTGACCAATCACCATCACGCCATGGTTGTCGAGGACGACCGCGATCTGTCCCTCGCTGATGGCACTGCCGATACGGGTGCCCTCCTCCTCGCCGCTGGCGAGTCCGCCGTAGGGGAGCCGGCCCACGCGATTGTGGAAGTGCGTGGCGTTCTGCGACAACCGCGTGTCCAGGCCTCCCTTGGTGATCGACAACGCGGTCGCATACGGCTGGTGAGTGTGGAAGACGACCCGGGCATGCGGGTGCGCGCGGTGGCAACCGCGATGAATCATGAAGGCCGTGACATCCCACTGACCCTCACCCTCGACGATATTGCCGTCGAAGTCGACCGTGATGATGTCGTCCGGGGTGATCTCGGACCAGTACGGGCCGTAGCGATTGAGGAAGAACCAATCGTCGCGTGCGGGGTGCACGGCGGAGAAGTGATTGTCGACGCCTTCGTTGAATCCGTGCATGGCGGCGATGCGGAAGGAGGCCGCGAGGTCGTCCTTGACCGCGTAGATCTGCTCAGCGGACACGGCGTCGTGCGTCAAGGTCATGGTGAAACAGTACTCGTGCACCCCTCAGCGGTTCGGTGGTCCGGTTGTCCGGCCTGCATGCGCGAACTCTGCGGGGAAACGGTCGCTAGGAGGTCGTTTGCCTGCAAAGTTCAGACGAAGGCAACGGTGTCAGCGACATAATAGCCCGGGGCCACTGCCCAAGTTGGGCACTCGCCGAACCCCGTCAGATGGACAACCCAAGAGGACCAGCCCATGTGTACGAACTTCAAGGTCAAGAAGGCTACTGACGGTTCAGTCGTCGTCGGTAGATCAATGGAGTTCCCGATGGGCATCCCGACCAATCTCGCCGTCCTACCGCGCAATCACGCGGGCAAGGGCACCGCACCGCAGGGGAAGACCGGCGCAGACTGGCAGGCGAAGTACGGCGTCGTCGGCATGTGCGGCTTCGGCCACCCCCAGTGGCTCACGGACGGCATGAACGAGGCCGGTCTATCGGCGCATTTCCTCTATATGCCCGGCGGCTACTGCACCTACACCGAGTTCACCGGGACGGGTCGCGAGTTCAGCGAGATGGACGTCATCCCCTACCTGCTCGGCACGTGCTCCACCCTTGACGAGGTCAAGGAAGCGATGAAGGGCGTCAAAATCTGGGGCCTGGACCCCGGTATCGGCGCACCCCCACCGGGGCATTTCCTCCTCCACGACGCCACCGGATCGTTGGCGATCGAACTTCACCCGGACGGCATTCACCTAGTCGACAACCCCACGGGCGTCGGCACGAACGCCCCGTACCTTGACTGGCACCTGATCAATCTCAACAACTACGTCGGGCTGTCGGCGAGCTCCCCCGCGACCACCGCGATTGATGGGATGACGTTCAACGCGCTCGGCCAGGGCCAGGGCCTCATGGGCCTGCCCGGCGACTACACGCCACCGGCCCGATTCATCCGGGCGGCGGTTCAGGTTGCCCTGAGCAACCAGCCCAAGGACGGCCATGACGCTGAACTCACGACGCTGCACATCCTGAACACCCTCGACATCACTCCAGGGATCATTCGCGAGCCCGGCCCACACGGCGAACCGGTGGATGAGGTGACTGTCTGGGACTCGATCAGCAACCTAACCGATAAGCGTTACGCCTACCGGACAGTCAGCGATCCGACCGTGTACGTCGTCGACCTCGCCAAGGTGGACTTCACGACACCGGCACGCACGCAGGACATCTCGTGGTCGGGGGCCTTCGTGGAGACGGTGGTCGACTAGCTCACGAGA
>CAYGMM010000258.1:0-2395 GCA_964351035.1 uncultured Actinomyces sp. | reverse complement strand
CCCTCGCTGAGCACTCCGGACCTGTGTTCGACGTCACCGAACTGCACCTCATCCACTCGATCACCGGGCCCGCACCCCGCTACGAGACCCGCCACGTCACCCGACTTACACCCGCTCAGATCCCGTGACTGGCGAGTTGTGGACGGTTTTTCGCTCGAAAACCGTCAACAACCCGCCAGTCAACGAAGGGGTGCCTAGGGAAGCGGGAGCGGAGTGTCGGACATCGGCAGGGGGCCGCACAACTGCGGAGCGTCGAACTCGAGGCGGTTGACCGCCGGCCGCATGGTCACGTGGCTGCGCTTGTGCGCCGCCGACGCGACCGAGAGATCATCCGCGGGCAGTTGCGGCGCGATCGTCGCCCAGCTCGTCATGTTGGTGGTGTCGGTGAAGTCCTTCTTGAACTGTGTCATCAGATCGGCCATGCCCTTGACGCTCTGAATCCAACCCGCCCCCGCATCCTCACGGTTGGTGAGCCGGACGCCGAGTTCGCGATTCCAGTCCATCGACGGCGCAGTGAAGTTCGTCGAACCGACGTACGCATCGGCGCTGTCCGCAAGGATCATCTTGGCGTGCACGTAGATCTCGTTGTCGTTCTGCGTGTACGGGTCGGTGTACTCCGACAGCATGATCGACACACCGGCGTCCGCGAGCGCCTTCCAGGTGCGCCAGATCGTCGGCCAATGCGTCTGCCCCTCACGGCCGGGGTTCCACGTCATGATGAGTTTGACGTTGCCGGCGCCGAGACGCTGAGCGGCCGCGGTGACAGCCTCGATCACTGAGTCGTCGCTGAACTCCTCGTTGTACAGCAGCAAAGTCTTCTGCGCACCGTTGATCAGGTCGAGCATGCGCTCGCGCACATTGCCCTGGACGATCTGCGTGTACTCAGGAGTGTCGTCGTAGGTCGTCAGGAACTGGTAGCCAAACACCGGCGAGGGGTACTCGGTCGGTGTGTATCCGATGCGGTCCTGGTAGGACCCGTTGCTCCAGGTGAGCGGCAAGGTCGTTGTTAGCAGACCGTTGGTGTTCGTCCGAGACGGAGCACCGCCGGGCTGGCTGGCACCACAGATGAAGTCGGACGCGAAGACGCGGGCGATCTCGGAGATCAAGGTCGGGTCATCAACCGGTACGCCGAAGTCGCGAGCCGGGTTCTCGATCGGGCACGGGCCGCTTCTGCAGGTGGACGCTGGATTGACCATCCACGTCGTGTCATCGGCAGACTCGCTCGCCTCACCCCAGCCATAGCTGAGCAGGTTGCCTGTCATCACCAGCGCCTGAGAGGTCGCGAGCATGTCACCGGTCGTCCGAGGCTGGCCGGCATTAGCCCCCGACGGGTAGGTGCCATCAATGACGAGTGTCTTCTCATGCGTGACGTTGAAGTTGTTGTTGGCGAAGTTGACCTCCGGTAGTTGCGGCGTCACGCCGCTCGCCGGGTCGGCGTACGCCGCCATGAGGGACTCGCGGACGGCGTAGGCCCAACTGGCCTTGCCGGTGCCGTTGGAGTAGGTGTCGTAGTCCGCCTTGGAGTAGACGGTGGCGCAAGTGAACTGGTTGATGAAGGTCTGGGTCGTGTCATCAAAGGTGCACTGGCGCCAGTTGCCGTTGACCATGACGCGCACCTTGACGCCACGGCTGACCGCACGCATCAGGGCACCGGGCGTGCTCGCCTGGCCCACGAGGTTCGGCCCACCTGCCTCGTAGATCACCAGGTCAACCGTCTGCGTGGCGGTGTCGATGATCTTCTCGACCTGGTCGATCTCATCGGGGAAGACGATGACGTCCTGGTCGTCGGAGTTCAGCTGGGCCCCGCCCAGTTTGGTCCCATGGAGCTCGGCCCCGCCAAAGTCGGCTCCGCGAACGTCGGCGTTGCGGAGCTTGGCGAGGCGGAGGTTTGCGCCGACGAGTTCGGCGTTGCGCAGGATGGCGCGGCGGAGGTCAGCGCGCCGCAGATTGGTACCGGTGAGGTCAGCGTTGCGCAGATCGATACCCCGTAGGTTGCGCCCCGACAGATCCTGCCCGCTGAGGTCAGCACCACGGCAGTCGGCGTTCGGGGCCGGGACGCAGGTGCCGGGCGCGGCGGTCGGCGTTCCTTCCGGGCTGGCGAGCGAGCCGGTGGCCGGTACGGCGACCAGGAAGGCTCCGACGAGAGTGGCGGCGACGAGTGGGGCGAGGCGTCGAGTTGATCGCACGAGGGGAACTCCTAACATCCGAGGTGCCCACCGTAGGCACAAATCGCCCCCGTTTCCCGCCAGATCGACCCAATACCCCTGTTGACTGGCGGGTTGTTGACGGTTTTCGAGTGAAAAACCGTCAACAACCCGCCAGTCAGCGGAAGTTCTTGAGGCGCTTATAGAGGCCGCGGTAGGCGGCGTAGGCCTCCTGATAGACCTCGCGATCA
>CAYGMM010000257.1:0-2424 GCA_964351035.1 uncultured Actinomyces sp. | reverse complement strand
TGGCCATCACGGTGGCGGCCGCCCATTCGAGTGTGCCGCCGACGGTGATGCCCGTAAATCGAGGAACACCGTAGAAGGTCTAACTCCCCCGGGTGAAAGGCTCTGCGCCCACCATCGACCCATGCAAGATGATGAGCACGGCCAGCGTCGCGATAGACGCCGCGTCCCCCAGGCGGGAGATCACCAGGCCCGTGATCACGCCGACAATCGTCGCCACGAGGATCCCGGCGATCATCCCCTGCCAGATGGGCAACTCAATCTCGTTGAGACCCCAGGGCAACTCCGGCAGCGACGTGCCCTTGACAGCCGTGGGCATGACGAGAATGCCGGTTGTGTAGGCGGCGATACCCACGAAGCCCACGTGACCGAAGCTCAGGATGCCGCTGTTGCCGCTGAAGATCTGCAGGGCCATCACACCCGTCAACAGCACAAGACTGCTCGTGACCAGAAGCTGAGTGGCTGAAGGCAGCTGACCGCCAACGAGCATGATGACGACCAGGACGGCGGTCCAGCCCACAATCGACGTGAGGGTCCGTCGGCGGCGGGTGGCGATCAGTGCACTCATCATGCTGCTTCCCCGATCTGGGCAAGGGCTTCGAGAACTCGATCGATCTCTTCCCCCGTTGCATAGTGCACGAAGCCGATGCGCAAGATGCCTTCCTCCATCGAGAGCCCGAGGTGCTCCATCACTCCCTGGGCATAGAAATTGCCGTTCCATGCGTAGATGGAACGCTCATTCAGCAGTCGCGCAGCCGAGGCCGGATCCACGCCCCTGATGCGCAAACCAAAGGTGCAGACTCGCCGCTTGATGTCCTCAACCCCGAGGACCTCGACACTGGGAATGGCCCGGACCCCGGACAGGAACTGCCGCGCAAGGTCCGACTCGTGCTCGCCGATGCGTGCGTAGGCGTCGTCCAAGCGAGCCCGGAGATCATCGCCCTCACCGAGCGTGGCCAGATAATCGATCGCAGCGGCCGTCCCCGCTATGGCCTCGTGCGACAAGGTTCCCGTCTCAAAACGGTGTCCGACGGGGTGCATGCTGGCTGGGCGCACGCGTTCGGCCTGCATAGTCTCCGCGAGGGAGCGTCGAATCCACGCAATACCGGCATGTGGGCCGAAGAACTTGTACGGAGAGCAAAGGAGCAGGTCGCAATCGAGCCGCGTGACATCGATCCGACGATGCGGCGCGTACGCCACGGCATCCACCCACACCTTTGCCCCCGCGGCATGAGCGATATCGGCAATGGCCAAAGCCGGCGGAAGCGTGCCCACAGCATTCGAGGACAGCGAGTGCGCCACCACCTTGGTCCTCGAGGTGATGGCTCGGCGCAGCGACCCGAGGTCGATATCGAGGTCCTCGGTCAGTTCAACGTGGCGAACCACGAGCCCGCGATCCTGCGCCAGTAGCAGCCAGGGCGAGACATTCGCCTCGTGATCCAGCGCCGTGACGATGATTTCGTCGCCGGGAGAAAGGCTCCGTCCGAAGGCACGCGTCAGGTTGAAGTTGAGGGAGGTCATGTTGCTGCCGAAGACGATTTCGTCCTCCGCTCCGCCGACGAACGCCGCAGCGGCGGATCGGGCGGAGGTGATGATCGCGTCGGTTTCCGTCGTTGCGTCGAATTCACCCTCGATATTGGAGTTGTGCGCCAGCAGGTAGTCCCGCATCGCATCGGCGACGGACTGCGGCACCTGAGTTCCTCCGGGTGCGTCGGCGTAGACCACCGAGCGACCGTCCCGTCCGACGCGCGCCAGCGCGGGGAACTGCTCGCGCACCCGGCTCAGGTCCAGGTTGATCGTCACGACCGTCATGAGTCGACACCGAAGTTCGGACGATACGGAGTCCCGTTGTCCCACATCTGGGTTGTGAGTCCCAGGGATGTCGCCATTCGCGAGACTTCAGCCGATCGAGCAACCGGCACCAGGACCAAAATCCCGCCCGAGTATGGGGAATCATCACGACGGAGCGAGGCCGCGATCCGGTCCAGGGGCTGCAGGTGGATTCCCTCGGAGCCGAGCGTCGGGTAGGTGTCGGCGCAGACGGCGAGAGTGCCACCGGGTCCCTCGATGGTTCCCACAATGGCGAGGAAGTGACCCACATCCCACTCCGACTTGGCCCCGCGGGCGGCACCGGTGAAGCGGAAATCAATAACCTCGCGAGACGGGGCGTGGGAGTTCCACAGGAACCGCGTCGCACTGTTGGACATCACCAGGGTGTCCGCATCGGCGTCGGTAAGTGCCTTCAGGAGTTCCGCGAGGTTGGCTCCCGTCCAATCGCCGCTGATCGGAATCGCCACATAGGAGCCGCCCGACAACTCGGAAGTGGCGACGCGAAGTCCTTCGGGGGACGTCCCCGAATCGATCGCCGGATCGGACACCCGCGGCAGGTCAAGCACGTAGTCATCTCGGCCCTCGTGCCCCGGAGGC
>CAYGMM010000256.1:0-2429 GCA_964351035.1 uncultured Actinomyces sp. | reverse complement strand
GGCCGGCGTGGCTGTCTTCAAGCGTGCCTACCAGCTCTATCAGGAACGTGGCTACCGCACGCGTCTGCTGTCGGCCGCGTTCCGCAACCACATGCACTGGAGTCAGTTCATCGGTGGTGATGTCGTCATCAGCCCGCCGTTCGGTTGGCAGCAGCGTTTCAATGCCAGTGGCATCGAGCCCACGCATCGGCTTGATGATCCGGTCGACCCGCGCATCGTCGAGGATCTCTACGACAACTTCGCGGAGTTCCGCAAGGCGTACGACGTCGATGGCATGTCGGTGGAGGAGTTCACCGATTACGGCGCCACGCGTCGGACCCTGCGGCAGTTCCTCGATGCCAACAATCAGTTGGAGTCCTTCGTCCGCGACATCACGCTGCCCAACCCGGACTAGCGCAGGGAGGCGGGATGCAGCGGCAGGACAGAGGTTTGCGGCGAGGGGCGGGGTCATGAACGTCGACATCGCGCTGGACCGCAGCAGCCCGGTGCCGCTGTACTTCCAGATGTCGCAGCAACTCCAGACCGCCATCGAGGATGGGCGACTCGCTCCCGGCGATCAGATCGACACCGAGATGGTGCTCGCGGAGAAGTACGGGCTGAGTCGGCCGACGGTTCGTCAGGCGATGCAGGACTTGGTGAACAAAGGCCTGCTGGTGCGTCGCCGCGGCATCGGCACTCAGGTGGTGCACTCCCAGGTCCGCCGACAACTGGGGCTCACCAGCCTGTACGACGATCTGCAGGACAGTGATCGGCGTCCGACGACCAGGGTCCTGAGCTTCGACACGGTGGCCGCCGATCCGCGTGTGGCTGAGGCACTGCAACTCGCCGAGGGCTCGCCCGTGCGCTACCTGGAGCGGGTGCGCTGCGAAGGGGATGAGCCACTGGCCTACATGCGGAACTGGCTGCCGGTTGATGTCGTGTCGGCGGACGCTGACCTCGCCAGCGGGGGCCTATATGCGCATCTGCGTACGACGGGTCAGTCTCCGCACACCGCGCACCAGCGGATCGGCGCCAAGGCTGCGACATCGATTGAGGCGCGGGTACTGGACATCCGCAGGGGGTCTCCACTGCTCACCATGGAGCGGCATGCCTTCGACGTGTCCAACCGCCCTATTGAACTCGGCGTGCACGCCTACCGCGCGGATACCTATGCCTTCGAGACGACGCTGGTAGAGCGCTAGCCCACCACCGCAACTACAGTCGCCGCATGCGGGCACTTCAGCTCTCGGCGGTGGGACACCTCGAGTTCGTCGAGCGCCCTCTGCCCGAGGCCGCAGCCGGTGAGGTCCTTGTCGACGTACTTGCCTGCGGCCTGTGCGGCACCGACCGACACATCGTGCGCGGTGAGTATCCGAGTCGAATGCCGCGCGTGCTGGGCCACGAGTTCGGTGGACGGGTGCGCTGGAGTGCGCCTGAATCTCCGTGGGAGCCCGGTGACCTGGTCTCGGTGGATCCCAATATCTCGTGCGGTGAGTGCGCGGACTGTCGCGCCGGCCGCGTGGCCCTGTGCCCCGATCGTTACGCCCTCGGCGTCGACATTGACGGTGGCCTGAGTGAGGTCGTCGTCGTACCTGAGACCCAACTCCATCGGATCTCCGACGTTGATCCCCTGCATCTGGCCTTCGTCGAGCCGCTTGCCTGCTGCCTGCGTGGGCTCGATCTCGCCGAATTGAATGGCGGTGAGTCGGTTGCCGTCGTGGGTGGTGGCGTCATAGGGCAGCTCACCGTTCAACTCGCCGCGCGCGCGGGGGCTTCGCGCATCACCCTGGTGACGCGTCAAGCGGCCAAGCGCGAGTTGGCCGAACGCTTGGGCGCCACCGACTCGTGCACGCCGGACGAGGCTGACGGGTTGTCGCGCACCTTCGATGTGGTCTTCGAGTGTGCGGGAGTCACGGAGACGGTGACGCAGGCCATGTCTCTGGCACGCCGCGGCGGCTCGGTGATCCTGCTGGGGATTCCACCGGAGGGGCAGACGATTCCGGTCAGCCCCTTCGCCCTGGTTATCGACGAACTCCGAGTACAGGGCTCGTTCCTCAATCCGCTAACGCAGGCACGGGCGGCCGACCTGGTGGGTTCTGGCGCACTCGATCTGGATCCGCTGATCTCCCGGGTGCTTAGTCTCGGCGAGGTTGAGGATGCGCTGGTGAATGCCCCCAGTGGCGGCGATATCAAGTACGTCGTTCGACCAGCGGAGATGGAGTAGACGATCGTGACGCCACTGACCAGTGCGAATCTCGCAAGCATCACGTCCGCACCGACGCCCACCTATGACCGTGCCACTGCCACCGTCGGCATCGTGCACTTCGGCTTCGGCAACTTCCATCGATCGCATGAGGCGATGTACGTCGATCGACTGATGGAGTCCGGCCGTGACATGGACTGGGGTATCTGTGGAGTCGGCGTCCTTCCGCAGGATGCCCGAATGTGCG
>CAYGMM010000255.1:0-2442 GCA_964351035.1 uncultured Actinomyces sp. | reverse complement strand
CGTCGCCAATGACGGCAATGGCCGTGACTCCGATCCATCCGATCCAGGCGACTGGATAACGCCGGCTGAGGAGATTGCCGAGGGATACGACGCGTACGGCAACCCCTACTGCCCGCGTTCAAGCTCCTCGTGGCACGGGACCCACGTGGCCGGCACGATCGGCGCTATCACGGACAACGGCACCGGGGTTGCGGCGGTCGCCCCCAACGTCAAGATCCAGCCGCTCCGAACATTGGGTAAGTGCGGCGGCTACACCGCCGATATCGCAGCCGCCGTGCGGTGGGGATCCGGGGCATCAGTCAGCGGCGTGCCCTCCAATGCGACTCCCGCCGACGTCCTCAACTTATCTCTCGGGGGTAGCGGTTCCTGCGGCCTCACGATGCAAAGTGCCATCGACGTCGCGGTCGCTAACGGCACGACGGTGGTCGTGGCCGCAGGCAACAGCAACACGAACGCTTCGACTGCAACCCCCGCGAACTGCAACAACGTCATCACGGTCGCCTCTCACACGGACGCGGGACAACGGTCATGGTTCTCCAACTACGGTTCCCTCGTCGAAATCTCCGGTCCGGGATCAGGCATCGATTCGACCCTCAACAGCGGCTCGACGGTGCCGGCATCGCCGAGTTACGCGTCCTACAGCGGCACCTCCATGGCAACGCCCCACGTCGCCGGTGTCGCCGCAATCCTCATGGCGGCGGATCCGTCACTCTCTCCAGCTCAGGTGTCGGCCAACCTGCAGGCGACCGCCCAACCCTTTGCGGTCGGCTCAAGCTGTATTGGCCTGTGCGGAGCCGGCTATGTCGACGCGCAGGCTGCCGTCGCTGCACTCAACGTCCAACCACCCACCGCTCTCACGGTCAATCCCAACTACGAGGCGCTGGACGTCACCTGGAGCGCGCCCGCCTTCGGCCTGGCTCCAACCCACTACGACATCGGCCTCTCGGACGACACCGGCGTCACCTGGACCGATGACTCCACACCTTCCACGTCGTACTCGTATGCCAGCCTCGATCCAGCCAAGGACTACCTGGTGCGAGTGCGCAGTGCGACGGCTGACGACTCCACGGCGTGGGTAATCAGCACGGCCACCGCGCCAGCCGCGCCGACAACGCCGCAAGCCGTGACCGACTTCGCGATCGTCGTTGACGATTCCGCGCTACAGGTGAGTTGGACCGCCCCGACCGACACCGGGGGACGCCCGATCCTGGAGTACCAGGTCGAACACTCCGTCGACGACTCGACCTGGCTCACCGACGACACCACGGCCACTACGAGCACCACCGTCAATGGCCTCACCAATGGCACGCCGTACAAGGTGCGCATCACCCCGGTCAACGCCATCGGGGCAGGCGCTGCCGCGACGACCGACTGGGCGACGCCGCGAACTCCCGCGGCTCCGAGTGCGCCGACTTCCTTCAGTGTCACTGCCGGCAACGGACAGTTGGACCTCAACTGGTCGGCGCCTGCTGACGATGGCGGACGGGCGGTGACGGCGTACACCTTCGAGACGTCGACCGACGACAGCACCTGGACCAACTACGGCACATACGGCGGCACCTCCATCACCATCTCGGGGCTAGTGAACGGGACGACGTACTCGGTGCGCGTCGCCGCCACCAACACCATCGGCACCGGCACGTGGGCGACCGGCTCAGGCACGCCGGTTGCTCCCTACGTCCCACCGGCGCCGGCACCTGTCCCGGCACCCGCGCCTGCACCTCCGCCCGAGCCGATCATCGAGGTGCCTGGGGCGCCGATCCTGGCGGCCGTTGTGCCCGACGATCAGTCGATCAACGTCATGTGGAGCATCTCCGACGACACAGGCGGCGAGATGCCGAGTGAATTCACTGTTGAGTTGGATACCCCCACGGGAGCTGTCACCCGCATGACGGCCAGCACGTCTGCCGAGTTCACCGACCTGATCAACGGTGCGTCGTACCGCGTACGCCTGGCCGCGAGCAACAGCGCTGGCGCAGGCCCCTTTGGCGGCTGGAGCGAGCCGGTGACACCGGTTGGTCCCGCGTCCGCACCCGGAACTGTGACCGGACGCTCAGGGGATGGCAGTGTGGCGCTGGAGTGGAGCGCCCCGGACGACACCGGCGGAGCACCGATCGATCTCTACGTCGTGCAGTGGTTCGTCGACGACCAGGAGGTCGCCCTCACCACGGCGGACCTCTCGATGGCCATCAACAATCTGTCCAACGGCGTTCGCTATGACTTTCGGGTAGCGGCACAGAACTCCTACGGCCCCGGCGAGTGGTCCAGCAGTATCAGCCTGACGCCGCGGGCCGAAGCGAGCACGGAACCCCAACAGGTGACGCTCACGAAGAAGAAGCGACGGATCTACGTGAAGTGGCAAACTCCTGCGGTTGGTGAACCAAGCCGGTACGTCATTCAGGTATCGATCAACGACAAGAGATTCCGCTTCAAGAAGTCGTC
>CAYGMM010000254.1:0-2451 GCA_964351035.1 uncultured Actinomyces sp. | reverse complement strand
TGTGCAGCCAATATCGAAACGCACGGTGGTATCGCCACCGAGTACTGGGAGTCCGATCACCGCGTCTTCATGACCTGGTGTGGTGAGTGCGGTTGGCTTGGTGACGTCGTGCGCTACGACATGGTCACCATCGCTGAGGAGGAACACTGACCGCCCTCGTCTTCGACTTTGGCGGGCCCATGCTGCTCACGCCGTTTGAACTGCGTAAAGCCGGGGAACGTTCGATGGGGTTGCCGCCCGGCTCGTTAACCTGGACCGGACCCTTTGATCCCGAAAGCGATGAGGACTGGCGTCTGTTCCAGTCCGGCCAGATCAAGGAGACCGAGTACTGGCGGCGCCGGTGTGTGGAATTCGCCGAGCTCACGGGGGAGCCCGCCGAGATGCCCGTCTTCATGGCCCACCTGTATGCCGGCACCGTCGAGGAGCTCACGCGCCCGAGCGCACGGGCCCTGCTGCGCGATGCCAAGGCCGCCGGTCTCCCGGTCGGTTTGCTGACCAACGATCTGAGGTCGTTCCACGATCAGGAGTGGGTCGACAACATGACCGTGCTGGCCGAATTCGACTACATGGTCGAGGGGCGCACGGACGGGGTGATGAAGCCCGACCCCCGCGCGTACGAGCTCATGGTCGAGCGCATGGGCGTCCCAGCGCAGGAGTGCGTCTTCATCGACGACCAACGCGTCAATCTTGAGGGGGCGCGGGCGGTGGGCATGCAGACGGTGTACCTCGATCCGGTAGACCCGGAGTCTGGGTTCGCGCAGGCGCGCGCGCTGCTGGGACTATGAGATCTGCTGGGCGCGTGACAGCGAACGACGTCACTAGGAGGCGCTGATGGATCGCCCGCTTCGCGTGGCTGTGGTGGGTGCGGGTCCATCGGGCCTGTATGCCGCCGATGCCCTGCTGTCCCAGGAGGATATCCCGATCACCGTCGATGTTATCGATCGGCTCCCCACGCCATTCGGATTGGTGCGGTATGGCGTGGCACCGGATCATCTGAGCATCCGCTCGGTGCGCGACAAACTCGATGGCATCTTCGAACGCCCCGGCATCCGTTTCCTCGGCAATGTCGAGGTGGGCAAGGACCTCACCTGGGCGCAGATGGAGCAGTTCTATGACGCGGTGATCCTGGCCTACGGCGCCTCGCGGGATCGGGAACTCGGGATCCCCGGTGAGGACCTTCCCGGGAGCATCGCCGCCACGGACCTCGTCAATTGGTACACCGGCCATCCCGACATGGCGCCGGACGCCTTCACGGACCTGCTGGCCAGCAGTCGCAGTGTCGCGGTGATCGGTGTCGGCAACGTGGCCGTCGACGTGACCCGCGTGCTGAGCAAGGCGCCCGAGGAGATCGAGCACACCGACATGCCCGAGCATGTCTTTGCGGCCCTACGGGCGTCCGGCGTGCGCGAGATCCATCTGATCGGCCGCCGCGGCCCGGCTCAGGCCAACTGGACCACCAAGGAACTGCGCGAGCTCGGTGAGTTGGCCGAGTGCGGAATCGTCGTTGACGAGGGAGCGCAGGTGGACGATCCGGCCAGTGTTGCCGCGATCGCTTCAGACAAGGCAACTGCCCGCAACGTGGCGGTGATCGAGGAGTGGATGCAGCGGCCGCCGCGGGAGCGCCCGCGCATGATCCACGTGCACTTCCGCGCCCGACCCGTGGAGATCCGAGGGGTGGACCGAGTCGAGGAGATCGTTCTGGAACGCACGACCATCGATGCCGAGGGCCGCGCCTCGGGAACCGGTGAACTGCATACGGTGCCGGTCGACGTGGTCGTGCGAAGCGTCGGCTATCGCGGACTCCCGCTCGACGACCTGCCCTTTGATCCGGGTCGACACGTGATCCCGAACGTCGAGGGACGGGTCATGAACGGCACCGAGCCGACGCGAGGGCTCTATGTCACGGGATGGATCAAGCGCGGTCCGAGCGGGATCATCGGCACGAACAAGAAGTGCGCCGTGCAGACTGTGACGTCGCTCCTTGCCGACGCGCAGGAGGGTTTGCTCGATCGGGCAACGGCAGTTGATCCCGAGGCGGTGACGCAGGCACTTGCCGGTGTCGAGGTAGTCGATCATGAGGGGTGGCGACGGATCGATGCGGCCGAGCGCGCCCTCGGTGAGCGGGCGGGCCGGGATCGCACCACATTGCACGATCGAGCAGACTTGATCGCGGCTTCGCGCTAGGCGATGTTGACGACCTCGACAGCACGCGCAGGAGTGGGGTCGGCGCCGCATGACGCTGGACGGGCCGGGATATCGACGGTGCGCAGGGTGACGGTCAGCGTCTGTCCGTCCGGTAGGCCCGCACGCACCTGCTCACCATTGGCGTGAACGGCCAGCGCTCGTTGACCGGTCTGCCCTAGGACTGTAGTGTCGGCCATCTGTCGCATGGGATCGAAGACGGGAGCGCCGCGCATAAGGTCGGCGAGCGCGGCGTTCGGCACATCTTCC
>CAYGMM010000253.1:1638-2461 GCA_964351035.1 uncultured Actinomyces sp. | reverse complement strand
GACCTCATCGCCTCGGTTTACGCCGCTTGGTCGATCGGTGCCGTCGTCGTCGTGGCGGACTCCGGGCTCGGCTTGCGGGGAATGCGTCGAGCACTGCGTTCCGCCGAGCCCACCCATGTCATCGGAATTCCCGCGGGACTCGGACTGGCTCGCACACTAGAAATTCCGGGACGCCGCTTCCTCGTGGGGCGACCCGGAGCGGCCGCACTCTTGCTCGGCGCTGACGCGACGCTGTCGGAGGTGGCCCGCCGGGGGCGTGAAGACGTGGGTGTCGTCATGCCGCCGAGCCCGGATGCGTCGGCCGACGCGCTCGTGGCGTTCACCTCGGGTGCCACGGGCCCAGCGAAGGGTGTAGTCTACACCCAGGGGCGCCTGCGTGCGCTGCGCGAGGCACTGAAGTCGGCGTACGACATCACCGAATCCGATGCGCTTGTGGCGGCGTTTGCGCCGTGGTCGGTGCTCGGGCCCGCTCTGGGGATCGCCTCGGCGATCCCCGACATGGACCTCACCGACGCCTCGACGCGCACCTCGGCCTCGTTCGCCGAGGCAACCGCCGCCGTCGGCGGAACGCTGATGTGGGCCTCCCCAACCGGTCTGCGCGGGATTGTGTCGACGGCGGACTTCCTGACCGCCGACGAGCGCGCGAGCCTGCGAACCCTGCGGGAGATCCTCGTCGCTGGGGCACCCGTGCCTGTTGAGTTGCTGCAGGAGGCCGCCGACCTCATCCCAACCGCGCGCTGCAGCACGCCGTACGGCATGACGGAGGCGCTGCCCCTGACCGCGACAGACTTCGCCGAGTTGGCGGGCGCCGTCGGCTCAGGCG
>CAYGMM010000253.1:0-1628 GCA_964351035.1 uncultured Actinomyces sp. | reverse complement strand
AGACGTGACCGGCGAGATCGTGATCCGGGCCCCGTGGATGCGCGACCGCTACGACCGTCGGTGGGGGGTGCAAGATCGCGCAGACACGCCACGCGGCTGGCACCGCACCGGAGACGTGGGACATCTCGACTCGCAGGGACGTCTGTGGGTCGAAGGTCGCCTGACTCATGTGGTCACCACCGCGGACGGTCCGGTGACGCCGGTTGCCGTTGAGCTCGCGGCGCAGCGGGCCGCAGGCGCGAACCTGTCCGCCTGTGTTGGCGTGGGCCCGACCGGCACTCAGGCAGTAGCGGTTGGGGTTCAAAAGCCGGGCGCGGCACTGGGCCCTGCGGATGTTGATCTCGTTGTGCGGGTGCGCGAGGCTGTTCACGCCGCCACCGGAGTTGACGTGGCGGCGGTCCTCACGATGCGAGAGATTCCCGTGGACGTTCGCCATCGATCCAAGGTTGATCGCCAGCGGGTCGCCGAGGAAGTCGCCGCGCTGCTCGCGGGCGCCGGAGCTGATGACTGACCGCGTTGTTGTCACGGGCGGCGGTGGCGTCGTCGGCACCGCCGCGGTGCGTGCCCTGGTGGCCGAGGGGCACGAGGTGGCGAGCCTCCAACGCAGTGCGATCGCTGACCGGTTGCGTGAACTCGGCGTTACCGAGGTGCGTGCTGACATCACCGCCGACGTCGACCAACTCGCCGTGGCCTTCCAAGGCGCGGACGCCGTCGTTCACGCCGCCGCACGAGTCGACATCGTCGGGCCGTGGGAGGAGTACGAGCGCATCAATATCGGCGGTACGAAGGCCGTCGTCGAAGCGGCCCGTCGGGCAGGTGTTGCGCGCCTTGTCATGGTTTCTTCTCCCTCGGTGGCTCACGCGGGGCGCTCACTGATCGGGGCGCCAGCCGGCGCCGCAGATCCCGTGGCAGCGCGCGGGCATTACGCGAGAAGCAAGGCACAGGCAGAGCTCGTGGCGCTCGAGGCGAACTCGGCGGACTTCTGCGTCGTTGTCCTACGCCCGCATCTGGTGTGGGGACCGGGTGACAGTCAACTCACCGAACGCATCATCGAACGGGCCCGTAGCGGCCGCCTGGTCACGATCGGCTCGGGCGCTGCTCTGATCGACACGACGTACGTCGACAATGCCGGCGACGCGATTGCGGCAGCAGTGCGCCGTGCCCGGGACGCCGATGTACAGGGACGGGCTTTCGTAGTCTCCAATGGCGAGCCCCGCACGGTGGTGGAGATGCTGACCCGCATCGCCCGCGCGGGGGGCGCGCCGGGTCCTCGCCGAGAGGTGCCCTACCCGGTGGCCAAGGCAGGTGGGCACGTTCTTGAGCAATGGTGGGAGCGCACCGGACGTGAGGGGGAACCGCCGGTCACGTCGTTTCTTGCGGAGCAACTAGCGACGGCGCACTGGTTCGACCAGCGGCAGGTGCGGGCCGCACTTCAGTGGCAGCCCCGCGTCTCCATCGAAGAGGGTTTCGCTCGGCTAGCGGCGCACTACGGCGGATAGCCCGAGCGCCGGTGTCAATCGGCACCTAGATGTTCCACATCGTCAGGCGGTGTTCGGCGTGGCGCCACCACTTCGTCGGCTAGATGGCCTAGACCAGGAGAAGGCCCCTCGAAGGATGCGTTCGAGGGG
>CAYGMM010000252.1:0-2480 GCA_964351035.1 uncultured Actinomyces sp. | reverse complement strand
CGCTGAGTCCCGCTACTTGCGTGCCGGTATCCGAATGACGTTCGACCGGATCACGTCTGAGCGCTACCGGTGTAGTTGAATGTGGCGGTCGGCGCTGCCTGAGCAGGGGGAGAGTATTGGGCCTATCCCCAAGGTTCGGCCGCTGATGCCGTGACCGTCGTCCCTCCGTCGTCTGTCTCGACACTCACGACGAGATCGTGGGTCGCCGTCAGGCCTAATCCGGGGGCGCTGGGAGTTGCCCAGGTGCCGTTGTCGCGCACCCGGCAATGGACCGCGCTGTCCTGCCGCCAGAGGCAAATGTCCACAGCCGATGCCTCACCGTGGCGGGCGGCGTTGGCGATCGCCTCCTGAGCAAACGACGCGAGCCTGGTGACGCGCGGATCCTCCGGCGCAAGGTCGGGATCGATGTGCAGGTCCACGTTCAACACACCCGACCAGGAGTGGACCGCCTGCCGAAGTTCACTCACGGGATCGACGGGCGGACGCGATCTGTAGACGTCTCGCTCCAGTAGTCGCTGTGCGTCGGCGAGAAGGGTCGGATCCAGTTGACCTGACGAGGCACTGGCTTCGATGCGCACGGCCGTCAGCCGAGACTGCAGGACGTCGTGGAGGTAGGAGGCGGCCCCGCTGCTGAGCGAGCCTTGGGTCGTCCACTGCCCTTCGATGAGCAGATCCAGCGCATCAATCTCACCCTGCAATCGATCGAGCTCCTCGGTTGACACGGCGAGCGCCGCCTGAACGACAGAGGTCACGACGACCACGGCGAATGCGGCCAGCATGACGCTGACCGGGCCGGCAGGGTCCGGTGCCCGCGGCAGGATCCGGTCGACCATCGACGTCAGAATCAGGGGCACCACAATGGCGAGGAGCACTAGCAACACGAAGTTGGTCACCACCGCCGGCACGCGCAGGGCGCGGAGGATCACGACGAGGCCCAGAGCGAGCACCACCAGCGGAAGGTAGACCGCGGCCACCAGCAGGGCCTCATCCGTCGGATACCTCAGCGCAGCGTTAGTGCTGGTGACGATCCCGAGTACGAGCCCAATGGGTACGAGGGCGACCGGCTGCCGCGCCGCGCGCCAAATGATCTGGCGTAGGCGCCCTCGTTGGCCCATCGGCCTACTGCCGATGGAGGCCAGGCGGTGTGACAGCGGGCGTACCTGCTCGTCAATGCTCTGCTGCAACTCGGCGGCCCAGGCGTCGACTTCGCGGCTGTCGAATCGCTCGAGCAGTGAGGCAATTCCTGCCTGCACATCGCGCACCTCGCGGGCAAGAGGAAAGTCATCGGGAGCGTCATGCTCAAGGTCCGTGCGCAGTTGTGCAACGCGCCCCGCAGCCTCCTGCAGGCGATGGTGATAGTGCGCCCGTGCCTCCCAGGCCGCTCCGACGAGGAAGGTCCACAGCGACATGTTCGCCATGGAAGCGACGACGCGCAGCCCGGATGACGTCGTATCCGGCACATCGAGGGATTGAGTGACGAGGACGAGAATGACGCCGCGTACGGCGTAGGCGACAAGGACTACCAGGACAACCCATGCCCGCGGGTGAGGGATGCGCATGGCCAGCCACCAGCCCGCCAGGAAGCACGCCCCGACACCGAGCTCGGCAATCACTCCAGCGCCGAGCCAGGCGAGGACTACGCGCAATTCGGCGCCCGGCACCGCGAACGCCGCAGCAGCGAGAGCGACCGGCAGGATCGTGAGGTAGGTGCGCAGGCTCAGCGTGGTGGGAGTCGCGAAGTAAGCGCTCGCCGTCTGTGCTCGCCGATGGGGGGACACTCTGATGTGCTGCCTCTCAGTCGAGCAGGCCGGACGCTGCGAGGTACGCGTTGGCCAGTTGCACGCGCTGATTCACGCTGGAATCTCGGGGCAGGTCGAGGCGGACGTAGATCTTGGTGAGCATGTGTTCGACTGCCTTGGGTGTTACGCCACGGCGATCAGCGATCGCCTGTGTGCTGAGCCCTTGCGCCACCATCCGCAGCACATCTATCTGTGCCGACGTGAGGTCCACTCGTGCAGGCCGACGCGACTTAGGTGGTGTGGCCAGGGGAGAGCGCGCCGCCGCGTGGAGAACACGTGCGACTTCCTCAATGTTGTCGATGCGCCCCTTATTGAGGTACTGAAGACCAGCGGGCGTGGCGGGCAGCGCGCTGGACTTCAGTCGTGGGTCCTCATACGTGGTGAGGAGCACCAAGCCGATCACCGGATCCACCTTGCGCAGTGCCCGCGCGACGTCGATACCGGTGGGCCCCGGTCCTAGATCAAGGTCGAGGAGCGCTGCGTCGGGGTTGGCCTCACATACGTGATCCGCAACACCGGCCGCACTCGCGAACGCTCCGGTGACGCGGATCCCGTGACGCTCCAGGGCAGAAGCAAGCGAGGAGCGCAGGAGGGAGTCGTCTTCCACGATGGCAACGGTCATGGCCATCTCGACTGCTTCGCTCGCTTACGGCGGGCTACCTCCGACCAACCGTAAGTGAG
>CAYGMM010000251.1:1162-2481 GCA_964351035.1 uncultured Actinomyces sp. | reverse complement strand
CACCCCTGTGGCCCTCGGGCTCATCGTCCATGACGAACCTGGGGCTCGGGCACTGACGTCGTCGTCGGTGGAGTCGCGCGTCGCGGCGACCGTCGCGTCAGTGGCGGGGGCAAACGTCACGTCCATTGACGGGCAGACGCTGCCAGGCAGCACCGTCTATCGGTTCGATCGCCCGGTGCCCGTCTCATCGGCCAACGCGGCGGTATCGACTCTGCGTCTCACCCGGAGTGCGACCTACGCCGAGCCGGATGTGCTCATCCCGCTGCTCCGCGATCCCGAGGTGCCGGACGATCCCAAGTTCTCCGACCAGTGGTTCCTCTGGGATGGGGGAGGTGCCCGCGACTTCTCGATTGAGGCTCCGCGCGGCTGGGAGTACAGCAAGGGATCTGACGACATTGTCGTGGCCGTTCTCGACACCGGCTGGACCGACCACCCCGATCTCGCGAGCAGCGTTACCAACGGCTATGACTTCGTGAGCGTCGAGGAGATCGCCAATGACGGGGACGGCCGTGACCGCGATGCCTCCGACCCCGGGGACTGGATAACGGCATCGGAGGCATCAGGGGTCTACAACGGGTGCGCGGTCATGGACTCCTCCTGGCACGGCACACATGTGGCGGGGATCGTCGCCGCGGAACAGAACAACCGCAAGGGTGTCTCCGGAGTCGCACCGGACAGCCGGGTTCTCGCCGTGCGCGTCATCGGCAAATGCGGAGGCCTGACCTCAGACATCGCTGCGGCGATTCGCTGGGCATCTGGCGAGCGCATCAGTGGTGTTCCCGTCAACGAGACCCCGGCCCAGGTCATCAACATGAGCCTGGGCTCGATTGGCTCCTGTGGCACCGCATTCCGCCGTGCCGTCGAGTCTGCGCAGTCACGTGGAACCGTCGTCGTGGCAGCGGCCGGCAACGAGGGGCGCCCGGTCTCCGACGCATCCCCGGCCAACTGTCCCGGAGTGATCAGCGTTGTTGCCACCAACCCGTCCGGGACGAGGACGGGCTGGCCCAACTACGGCACGAATCGTCCCGGCGTGGGTATGGCTGCCCCGGGGGAGTCGATTCTGTCCACGCTGAACAACGGTCGCCGTGGCCCCGGTAGCCCGACTTACGAGCGCGCCTCCGGCACATCCATGGCCTCTCCTGTCGTCGCGGGAGCTGTGGCACTTCTGATGTCGATGGGTGTCAAGGCCGACGACATACCCGACGCCCTTGGTCGTCTCGTCAAGCCCTTCCCGTCTCGCGGCGGCGGTGAGGTCTGCTCCAAGACCGAGTGCGGTCCTGGGCTGTTGGATCTGTCCCGGTTGGAACTCTTTGCTGCGG
>CAYGMM010000251.1:0-1152 GCA_964351035.1 uncultured Actinomyces sp. | reverse complement strand
ATCCTCCGCCGAATCCTGATCCCGCTCCCGAACCGGAGCCTGAGCCGGGACCTGACCCTGGGCCGGTTCCGCTTACGATCCCGGGCCTGATCGACGATGTGAAGGTTCGATATTCCTTTAGCGGATCTACCGCGAAGGCGAATATCAATTGGGCCCACACCGAAGGGGCTCAGCGCTCGATCTACTACCTGTGGCGACTCAAGCGCGGTGGAGTCCGCTGGACCAAGTGGACTCGCCAAGCGGCGACGTCGGTGAGCGTCGCGAGGCTGCCGCGGAATGAGCTTTCCTTCCTTGAGATTCGCGGCGTCAACGAACTCGGTAAAGGGCTCGTCTATCAGGTGACCCTGCTGCCCAAGCGCTGAGTCGGGCGGCTCCGGGGATGCTCAGTTGCCGCAGTCCCGCGCTACGGCCGAGGCGATGAGGCTCGCCCGGACGGCCCGCCCCGTGGCCGTGTCATGGATGCCATCCTCACCGATGAGTCCGCCACCGTCGGATTGGATCGCCCAGTCCACCACGGCGCCCACGCCGGTGCCATCAACTGCGGACCGGTAAACGTCGCGCGTCTCGCGCACGTCCGCCATGGTTGATGGCGCCATGGACAGATCTGCGGCGAGGTTGACGGCAAAGACATCGGCAACGTCGTAGAGGTCCGAGAGCAAAGCGACGAGACGGTTGGAGACGACACCAACCGGTACCGCGGTTGTGCCCTTGAGATCGTTTGTCCCCAGATTGATAACGAGGCATTGGGGGAGAACTCCGAGGGAGCGCATTGTCGCGACCTGTGTTTGGCCCCACTCCAGGTTCTTGCCGCCCCAACAGACAAAGACGGGAGTGAACCCCTGCTCCATCAACGCATACTCGATCTCATCGCGCGCATTTCGCACCAGGGAATCACCCATGACCACGACGAGTGAAGGGTCTGCGGGGTCGAGATTGACTCCCGGAGAGTTGATGGGGGCCGCGCATTCCAACCCGTTGCTACCCCACGGGTACTGAGCCCACTGAGCGGCCGCATCGACCGGGCTGCTCGCGTCAGGAGTTGCCTCCTCGGGCGGTTCTTCGTAGGTGGGGGGGTGCGAGGTGGACGGCTCTGCGCTGGCCGTCGGTGATTTTGTTTTGCCCTTGGCGCTCTGGTCTTCAGGGGCCGCTGTT
>CAYGMM010000250.1:0-2485 GCA_964351035.1 uncultured Actinomyces sp. | reverse complement strand
CACGATCTTGCCGACCTGTCACATCTTGAACCGGCGCTGTCTACGGTAGTCCCCATCCCGGCGTGCGTCCGGGGTGAGGAGGAACCGGTGTCAAACGGCCTGTTCCGCCTCAAGCCGGTCGATCAAGCATCCGGCGGTGGCGAACTCAAGCGCTCCGTGGGTCGGATTCCGCTGTTGCTCTTCGGCGTTGGCTCGATCATCGGCAGCGGCATCTTCGTCATCCTGGGAGTGGCGATCCCCAAGGCCGGGCCGGCGGTCCTGCTGTCCTTCCTCCTCGCGGCCTTCGCGGCCCTGCTCTCCGCGCTGTCCTACGCCGAACTCGCCAGCACGATCCCGGCGAGCGGATCGTCGTACTCCTACGCCTACGTCACCCTCGGTGAGATCGTCGCCTGGGTCGTGGGCTGGATGCTCATGCTCGAGTACGGCGTTTCCGTTGCGGCGGTGTCCGTCGGCTGGGGTGAATACCTGAACTCCTTCCTCGGCTCCTTCGGGGTGACCATCCCGACGGAGTTCTCGAATCCACCCGGTGACGGCGGCATCGTCAACATTCCCGCGCTCATCGTTGTCTTCGCATGTGCCTTCCTCCTCATCCGCGGTGCGTCGGAGTCAGCCAAGATCAACGCCGTCATGGTGCTGTTGAAGATCGGCATCCTCATCTTCTTCTCGGTTGTGGCGTTCACGGCGTTCGATGGCAACAACCTCACGCCCTTCCTCCCACTCGGACTGCTTGGCGTCACCGCGGCGGCCGGCCAGGTCTTCTTCTCCTACATCGGCTTCGACGGCGTCTCCACCGCTGGCGAGGAGGCGAAGAATCCTCGGCGCGACCTCCCCTTCGCCATCATCGGCAGCCTCGCGGTCGTCACAGCTCTTTATCTCATCGTCACGCTTGCGGCACTCGGTGCGCAGCCGTGGCAGCAGGACGAGGGGCAGGGGTCGGATGCAATCCTGGCCACGATCGCCAACAACGCCGTGGGCGGTTCGTGGGCGGGCGACATCATCGCGCTCGGCGCGATCATTTCGATCTTCAGCGTCGTGCTCGTGACGCTCTACGGCCAGACCCGCATTCTGTTCGCCATGGGTCGCGACGGCCTGCTGCCCAAGGTCTTCACGCGGGTGAGTCCACGGTCACAAACCCCCGTCGCCAACACGATCATCGTCGCCGTCGTCATCGCGTTCCCCGCGGCGTTGGTGTCGCTCGGGCAATTGGCCGAGGCCACGAGCATCGGCACCCTCGGCGCCTTCACTATCGTCAACATCGGCGTCATCGTGCTGCGCAAGAAGCATCCGGAATTGCCGCGCGGCTTCAACACGCCGCTGTTCCCCATCCTGCCGATCCTCGGCATCGTGCTCATCATCGTGATCGTGGCCGGACTCGACCCGATCACCTGGATGGTCTTTGGCGTCTGGATGCTGGTCGGCCTCGCCATCTACTTCGCGTACTCGCGCCGCCACTCGCTCATGAACGCCAGCCGTACCAAATAGGGAGCACACATGAGCAAGGGTTGGTTCATCACCGGAACATCCCGGGGATTCGGACGAGTGTGGGCGGAGGCCGCCCTGAATCGGGGTGATCGTGTCGTGGCCACGGCGCGCGATGCAGCCGCTGTTGCCGACCTGGTCACGGCGTATCCGGATACCGCGATGGGCCTGCAGCTTGATGTGACAGACAAGGCTGCCGTCGATGCGGCTCTGCCGGCGGCGGCGGAGTTCCTCGGTTCACTCGATGTGGTGGTCAACAACGCTGGCTATGGACTCTTCGGGATGGTCGAGGAGGTGACCGAGGAGCAGGCGCGCGCGCAGATGGAGACCAATGTGTTCGGCGCCCTGTGGGTCACCCAGGCGGCGCTCCCGATCATGCGCGCGCAGGGCGGCGGTCACATCCTGCAGGTGTCGTCCATCGGCGGTGTGCAGGCCTTCCCGGGGCTGGGGCTCTACCACGCATCAAAGTGGGCTCTCGAGGCGTTCAGTCAGTCGCTCGCGGCAGAAGTTGCGTCGTTCGGAATCCACGTGACGCTCATCGAGCCGACGGGCTACTCCACCGACTGGGCCGGCGACTCAGCCGTGCGCGTGGAGAGTTCGACGGCGTACGACGATCTGCGCGACTCCATCGCGGCCTCCCGCGCGAAGCTCGCGGCCAATCGAGGCGAGCCCCTCGCGACCGTCCCGGCCATCATGCAGGTCGTTGATATGGATGAACCACCGCTCCGGCTCTTCCTCGGCGAAGGGCCCCACGACATCATCCGAGCGGAGTACGCCAAGCGTCTGGCCGAGTGGGAGCAGTTCGAGGACGTGTCGCGGGCGGCTCATCGGCAGAAGTAGCCCGGGCCAAACGGCGAGTGTGCGATCGCGTACAGGAATCGCCCGAAATTCGTGTACGACATCGCACACTCGGCGAGAGGGTGTGGCGCGCCCGAAGGGATTCGAACCCCTAACCTTCTGATCCGTAGTCAGATGCTCTATCCGTTGAGCTACGGGCGCGTGCATG
>CAYGMM010000249.1:0-2505 GCA_964351035.1 uncultured Actinomyces sp. | reverse complement strand
CGGGTCGGCGTCCGGTGATGACGACGTTCGATGCCCCGGCCTGAGCAGCGGCGACAGCGGTGGCGCCACCCACGCCCTGGGTACCCCCGCTGATGAGGACAACACGGTCCTGGAGCAATCCATCAAATCCCATGCCGTTGATCCTGGCAGACCATCCGTCTTGTTTGCGGTTACCGCGGGCAAATCGCCCACAAAATCGCGGGAAGTGCAAAGAAGGTGAATGGAATCAAAGGTTGTGGAGGATGTCGGTGCGGGTGACCTCCCACTCCTCCTGGCTGATGAGCCCCTGGCCGCGCAGCGCATCGAGGGTGCGCAACTGCTCCTTGGTCGTCGCGCCCGCCTTGCCTGATTCCAGCCACGCCGCTCGTTGGTCGGGATCAGTCAGGTGTACGCCGTGTCCGAGTGTCTCGGGGCCCACGTGTGTCGGGGCTCGATGCGCGCTCCTCATGTAGAGCACGGTGCCGAGGGCAAAGGCCGCCAGCAAGATGACGGCGACCACGGTGAGGATACCTGACAGCATCGCCCCGGAGGAGTCCACGGCTCGAGGGTAGCCGCCAATGCAGCGGTCCCCACGGCTCGATGCCGTGGGGACCGCTTGGTTGGATCAGCTGGGGACTAACGGACCTTCTTCATCTTGAGTTGCTTATCCAAGGTGCCGTCGCCGTCCTTATCGACCCACAGGGTCGGCTTCTGATTGGTCCCCTTCCAATCCTTGTAGACCAGGACGAGGTTGCCGCCTGCGGGGTACGTCGCTCCGCTGGTGCGGTAGGTCCGCGAGCCGCTAGCCAGCGTCAACGTCGCGGTGACGGTCATCTTGCCTCCCGAAGCAGCGGCGTCACCGAGGTTCACCCGGCCCTGATCGCGAACCAACTGCGTGATCCGCGCATTGTCGGCAGCGACAGCTGCGCCCGCGGCCGCGACGACGGTGTAGGACCGGCCCGAGACAGTGAAGGAGCGCTCGAGTCGAGGCGTTGACGCGACGTCTGCGCCAAAGGAGAAGATGCCGTCAACGTCGTATGCGCTGACGCCGATGGCGCCCTGCGGGAAGTTCGCCACGCGTACATTCTTGTGTCCCTCGCTGGAGAACTCGGCGAGGGACAGCGGGAATGCCGCGGCACTGTTCTTGGCATCGACGACAATGCGGTATCCATTAGCCGGATTGATATCAATGGTCGACAGGCTCACCAGGTCAGGATTGTTGCTATCCAGTGGGGGAATGACGCTATAGCGATCGTCTGGAAGTGTCCCGCCCTGGGCATCTTGCAGCAGCAACTCCACCCCACCTGCGCCGTACGCCGCCGCCGGGATCGGCGCCGTGACGACGAGGTTGGTCTTGCGGCCGCCGTCACATACCGGGCAGTCCTGGACAGCGAGGGAGCCGGACACGTCCTGGAGTTGCATGGACAGTGTTGTCGCGTCTCCGGAGGCGATGAGCGGTGCGGCCCCCGGGTTGATCTGGACCTCGTATTTCCACGTGTTCGCCACCGTGTCGACGTGGATGGCCCGCTCCTTGAACGGGTAGTTGTTGTCGTAGATCGCGATGTCGTAGAGGCCATTGCCCCGGTCGTAGACCGCATACGGCGTGATGCCGTGCCCCTCAAAGCCGCCGGTAGCCGTCCTCCAATGAATCAGGATGGCCGATGGCACTGCGCCGGGTTGGAGCTCCGTCATGAGTTGCTCGACGACGCCGGCGGGTGTGAGGTCTGTGGTCTTCGGTGCGGTGAACTGCGTCGACCAATTGCGATCGATCGTGCTCTGCGTCGTTCGACCGAGGGTGCTGTTCAGGCCCAGGTTGGGAGACTCGACAGCACTGGGGCTCACGTCATCGTTGAACAGTCCCGCGGTCGTGATGGCGAACCCGACGCAGTGCCCCGCACCGTCCACAGCCTGCAGGAGGTACGCCGACCAGTACTTCGCGGCTGGCGTGAGTGTGCACTGACCACTTGAATCCACCTGGCCGGCGCACACACCGTCGCCGTACAGATCGCGCATTGTGGCGCTATCCATCGGGACCAATGTGTCGTCCGGCGTCGCGAAGAACAGAGCGTTTTGCGCCAGGCTGCCGCCGTAGTTGGCGTAGGGCAAGCCATTCGGTGTTGGTCGGAAGCCCGAATCGGCCACGATCGTCCCCTGCGGCTCCCACCCTGGGGAAGTCGGACCGAACCAGAGCTCGTAGAAGAACTGGTTCGCCGGCGTATCCGGAATGCTCGGTGGCATCACCGGCCCCGCGGCGAGCGCGGGTGCGGCCAGGCCGAGACCGAGGACGGCGGCAGAGGTCATGGCAATGAAGCGGTGTCGGGGCATGGGATATGCCTACCGCATCCAGCGGCAGGAGTCAGTTTGTTAGCGTGCATCGATCAGCTCTCCCGTGCTGCCTCGGTAGTATCTGTTCGCGCAGATTGCGGAAGGGGCAGCCCGGGGGCAAGCAAGTAGGTGGCGGGTCCCTCGCAGCGAGTGGTGACGGCGTGGATGTCGGCGAGGGTCCTGATTGCCCCTTACGTGCAA
>CAYGMM010000248.1:0-2533 GCA_964351035.1 uncultured Actinomyces sp. | reverse complement strand
CCGCGACAGGCTTCTAATCTGTCGCGCGCCGGTTCGATTCCGGCCTGGGGCGCCAAGCTGGGGGCGTAGTCACAGGCGCATTGCACGATCAAAACTGAGGATTCTCAGCGTTCGGCGTGTAGCCAACCATGTAGCCAATCGTGTCCGAAAGTGCATCGAGAACTGCACCCGGAGACGACGAATCGCCCCCGGCCAGCCGCGAGGGCCAGCCGGGGGCGAGTGTCAGTGGGTCGGGATCGGCAGGTGGCCACCGGATCGACACTGGGCTTCGAGCGAGTCGGTGACCCACTCGCGGCCACATTCGGGGCAGGTCACCGTCAGATCGCGCTGATATAGGCGGCGCGATCTGACCAGTACGACGCTGCCTGATAGGCGGCGACCGACGCTGCCGGGACCTTGATGGCGCAAGCCGCAGGCATGTCGGAAAGCGAGCCATATTGGAGGGTCGGTGGAGTGTCCGCCAAGCAGGTGAGGGCGGTCAGCGACGAACAACCATAAAAGGCGTAGGACCCGATGCTGGTCACGTTGGCTGGGATGGTGATCGAGGTGAGCGACGAGCAATAGGAGAAGGCCCAGTCCCCGATGCTGGTCACGTTGGCTGGGAGGGTGATCGAGGTAAGCGACGAGCAGTTCTGGAAGGCGCCGCTCCCGATGCTGGTCACGCTGGCCGGGAGAGTGATCGAGGTAAGCGACGAACAGTAGAAGAAGGCATACTCCCCGAGGGCGGTATACCCGGCTGACGGGTCAATCACAATCTCGGTGGCATGACCTATCCCCACAGTCGTCCCGGGGTTGGTGATCTGCATGGCGCTGCTGCTCGAAGTCGCGCCGATCTGGTTGAGGATCACAGGATCACCACCTGGGCGGAGAGGTCAACGGCCGGGGTTGTGATCGCGGCGAACGTCAGCGAGTCGGCCGACTGCACCGTGGCGCGGACACCTGCCGCGGCCCAGTCGTCGAGACTGGCGGGCGATGGGCCGACCAGGATGATGTTGGTGGCGGTAACGCCGGCCGCGGTGACGGCCTGCTCGTCGCCGGACCATGCGGCAGCGGTGAGCGTGACGGTGATCGCGCTTGCCGCCGCGGGGATGGTCGGCTTACCAGTCAGATCCGCGTAGGCGCCGGTCGTCGCGACGCGGGCGAGGTCGCCGGGCTGCACGGCCGTTTCGGCGAGCGCGCCCTGTGCGGTCGTGGCGAAGTCGCCGCGCGTCCCGTCGGCGAGGGCGTACTGGGTGTGGTCGTCGCCCCCGAGCCCGGTGAGCGCGCCGTGGTCGGTGACGCCGCCCGACGCCCCAGCCGCGTCGAGCGCATCCTGTAGGCCGGTCACGTCCGGGATCGTGTGCGTGTGGCTCGTCGCGGCGAAAGCGCCCCGCGAACCATCGGCCAGCGCGTACTGCGCGTGATCGTCGTCAGACAGTCCGGTGAGCTCGCCATGATCGGTGACGCCCGCCGCGGCCGACTCCCAGCGTGCCGCGCCATCCGAGAACGCCACCACGGCACCCTCGACCGGGGCCCCGGCGATGGCGACCGTCCCGGTTGTGCCGCCATCCGGCACCTCCGGTGCCGCCTCCGCCAGCCCCACCGGCCCCACGCCGGTGTGATCCGTGGAGACAGTCACGTCGAACGGGGACACGCGCGCCCCAGCATCGAGGGTGAACTGAACCCGGTAGCTGCCCGTGACCAGCCACACACCCTGCTCCCCCTCCGCGTCGACGAGGTAGCCGGACGAGTCGAGGGATACGACCTCGGGGCCGTGGGAGATGAACGCGCCGTCGGCGGTGCGTAGCGTCGTGAGGGGGGTGAATGTGACGGTGCCGACTGCGGCTCGGGCCTCCGGGTCGCGGTCTGCGTCGGCGGCGGTGTCGGCGATCGCGTGGATCACGCGCCCGACCACCTTGCCCCACTCGTAGGAGGGTGGGAGGGGTAGTGTCATGTGATGCTCCTAGCTGGGGATGGGGTTAGGCAGGTGGCGGCCGGACTCGCAGTCACGTTGCAGCGACGGCACCACCCAGAGGCGGCCACAGATGGGGCAGGTCATGCGGTGTGCACGACCCAGCCGTAGACGTTCGGCGCCCACACGTTGGCGTCGACCGTGGAGTGCCACAGTTGGCCCTCGAAGCTCACGACGTCGCCCGCCGCGTAGGCGTCGTGCGCGCCGGTCGGCTGCACCCATGCCGGTCGGCGTTGATGCGGTCGATCTGCTGCGGGGCGCGGGCCAGGGCAGCGAGACGGGCACGTAGCGGCGTCACCACGGCCAGGTGGGCGTCCACAGCGGCCAGCAGGACGGCATGGTCGGCGCCGTCCAGGTCGTCAGGGATGTCGACGCTGTCGATCATCAGGCGGTCTTGCCCGGACGGTAGACGACGCCCAGGCCGCCGATCACCAGCAGCGCGGCACCGTTCACCGCCGAAACGGTGTCCTTGATCTGCTGGGTGTAGTCCGGTGCCCAGATGGGCACGACGCCCAGCGCCAGGGTGCTCAGCGCGCCGACAGCGAGGCCGATGAAGTAGGCCCAGTCGCGGACCTTCGGGGG
>CAYGMM010000247.1:900-2536 GCA_964351035.1 uncultured Actinomyces sp. | reverse complement strand
CAGGGCTCAATCCTGACCGGGGCTAGATTCAACGGCAGCTTCTTCGGAAAGGCGAAACTGCAGGGCGCGGACCTGACGGGCGCGAACGTGTCGGGATCAGGTTTTAAGAAGGCGAACCTATCCTCGGCGACCCTGGTTGGCGCGAATCTGTCGCGCACAAAGATGGTTCGCACCGACCTGTCGGGCGCGAACCTGACGAACGCGAACATGACGAATGCGAACCTGACGCGCGCTAACCTGCAGAACGCTAACCTGTCGGGCGCGAACCTGACGAATGCGAATCTGAAGGGGGCGAACCTGACCGGGGCGGATATCACCGGTGCCAACTTCACTGGGGCGACGTTCAAGAAAACCAAATGCCCTAACGGCAAGAAGACGAAGAGCGGCTGCTAGAGACCGCCCGTCGGCTTGCGAGCGGGGCGATCTAGTCCGGCAGGCGCCACTCGATCGCGCGACCGGACTCGGTGAATCCGCGCGCAAGGTAGTTCGGCAGCGCCGCCGGTGAATCCAACTCGCATGTGTGCACCCACACCCGCGTCACGCCGGGCAGCGACCAGGCTTGCTCGATGACGGCACCGAGCCACCAGCGCCCCAGGCCGCGCCCCAGCGCTTCGGGCAGGAGTCCGAAGTAGGCGATCTCGACGGCGCCGCCGGGCTGCTGCTCTAGTTCGGCATAGCCAGCGGGTACGCCGTCCACCTCGCACACGAGCAGGTGATGCTCCGGCCGGTCGACCCAGGTCAGCCACTGGTCATCGGACCAGCCTAGGCGGTCCACCCAGTGCCAGTCGGCACCCACCCGGGCGTAGAAGTCCCGCGAGAGGTCGGGGCGAGGCTCGGCCATGACCCGAAGCGCGGCCCCGGGCGGGGGAGTGAGTTCATTATGTGGAGGCGCCACCATCTCCAACGAGGTGACCGTCACGGAAACGGCACCGTACGTCAAGGCGTCCACGAGGCGCATTCGCCCAGACTCCCACACGGGCGAACCAAAAGACGCTTAGATAGCCCGCATGGGTGACAGCCTTCTCGTCGACCTCTCGCGCCTGCAGTTCGCCACGACGACGCTCTACCACTACCTCTTCGTGCCGCTGACGCTCGGCCTGGCACCGTTCGTGGCCATGCTGGAGACGCTCTACTGGCGCTCGGGCAACCCGATCTACCGAAGCATGACCCGGTTCTTCGGCTCCCTGCTCGTCATCAACTTCGCCATGGGCATCGTCACCGGCATCGTGCAGGAGTTCCAGTTCGGCATGAACTGGTCGGTCTTCAGTCGGTTCGTCGGCGACGTCTTCGGTGCCCCGCTCGCCATGGAGGGTCTGCTCGCCTTCTTCTTGGAGTCGACGTTCCTCGGCCTGTGGCTCTTCGGGCGCGACCGGTTGCCGCGGACGATCCACATGCTCACCATCTGGGTCTTCGTCGCCGGCACCTGGGCATCGGCGTACTTCATCATCGTGGCGAATTCCTGGATGCAGCATCCGGTGGGCTACGAACTCGATCCGCTCACCGGCAACCCGGTCCTCACCGACATCTGGGCGGTGCTCTTCCAGCCGTTCGCCCTGTGGGCATACGCCCACACTGTCCCCGGTGGACTCGTCGCGGCGCCGGTGTTGGGCTTCGCGGTGGCAGCGTACCACCTCAA
>CAYGMM010000247.1:0-890 GCA_964351035.1 uncultured Actinomyces sp. | reverse complement strand
GCGTTTTCGTCACCCAGGACCAGCCGATGAAGATCGCCGCGGGCGAGGCGCTGTGGGAGACCGAGGGTCCGTGCGCGTCGCTCGGGATCATCGCGATCCCCGACCAGGAGGCGCGCGAGAACATCTGGGAGATCTCCATCCCCTGCATGCTGTCGATCGTCGCCACCAACTCCCTCGACGGCACGGTGACCGGTGCCAATGAGTTGCAGGCGCAGTATGAGGAGGAGTTCGGCCCCGGTGACTACACGCCCAACGTCTGGATCGCGTTCTACTCCTTCCGCCTGATGATGGGCTTCGGCCTCGTCGGCGCGGCGTGGATGCTCGTCGCGTGGTGGCGCACCCGCAAGGGTCGGCTGCCGGAGGGGCGCCTCTTCTGGGCGATTTCCATCTGGATCGTCTTCACCCCGTGGCTCGGCAACATGTTCGGCTGGATCTTCACCGAGAACGGCCGCCAGCCGTGGGTCGTCTACAACATGCTGAAGACCGAGGATGCGGTGTCGTCGATCTCGCCGTCCTTCCTCTACTTGAGCCTGCCGATCTTCTTCCTGCTGTACGGCGCCTTCGCGATCGTGGAGTTCATCCTCATGCGGCGCTACGTGATCGCCGGCCCCATCCCGGACGACGAACCCATGGCGGGCGAACCGGCGTCGGATCTGCCGAAGCAGGTGGTCTGAGTGGGACTGCCCGAGATCTGGTTCTTCGTCATCGCCGCCCTGTGGATCGGCTTCTTCTTCCTCGAGGGCTTCGACTTCGGTGTCGGCATCTTGTCGCGCACCCTGGGTCGCAATGAACCCGAGCGCACGCAGATGCTTGCCGCGATCGGTCCGGTGTGGGATGCCGACGAGGTGTGGCTCATTACCGGTGGCATCGCCATCTTCGCGGCGTTCCCC
>CAYGMM010000246.1:0-2541 GCA_964351035.1 uncultured Actinomyces sp. | reverse complement strand
CTGAGACTGCCTGGGCCGTTCGCCATCTCCCTCGTGCCGTCGCAACTGCGCGTGATCGTCGACCACCCCGACAGCCGAACATGGCTGGCAGACGCGCATACGGTTCTGGTCGGGGGCGCGGCGACTGACCCGGACCTCCTTGATCGCGCACTGACCGCGGGGGTGCCGGTGGTGGCGACGTACGGCATGACCGAAACCACCGGTGGCTGCGTCTTCGACGGGATCCCGTTGCCGGACGTGCGCGTCGCCACGGACGACGACGGCCGCATCCGCATCGCCGGCCCAACCGTCGCGGTCGGCTACGTCTCGCCGAATCCGGGCGGCGGGTTCGCAACAGAGGGCTGGTTCATCACCGCAGACGTCGGGCAGTGGGATGGACATCGCCTCACCGTGCGCGGTCGTGCCGACGACATCGTCACCGTGCACGGGGTGAACGTCGCGGTCGGTGCGATCGAGCGCGTCCTTGTGCAGGCCGGCGGAGTCCGCGAGGCCGCGGTTGTCGCCGTACCCGACCCTGTCAGCGGCCATCGGCTCGTCGCGCACGTGGTCCTCGACGGGGCAGCCGAGGTCGACCTCGACACGCTCGCGAACGTCGTACGCGAACAACTCGGCGGAGCGGCTCGTCCCGAGGTTCATCGGGTCGACGCGCTGCCGCACCTACCCAATGGCAAGATCGACCGTCTCGCGCTGCGCAGCGCGAGCACATGAGGGAAAGGGGCGGTCGTGGCCACACCGGGTGAGTGGGTGCAGGGCGCACGCCCGCGCACCCTCGGCGCCGCGGCGGCCCCGATTCTCATTGGCACCGGAGTGGCGGCGGCGGAGGACTCGCTCAACCTCGGCTTTGCCGCCCTCGCCTTCATCGTCATGGTTGCCGCACAGGTAGGCGTCAACTACGCCAACGACTACTCCGACGGCGTGCGCGGCACCGATCATGCACGGGTGGGGCCGGTCCGACTCGTCGGGCAGGGGCTTGCGGCCGCCCCGCAGGTAAAGGCCGCGGCGGTGTCCGCCCTCCTCCTCAGCGCCCTCTGCGGCCTCGCGCTGGTCGGCCTCAGCGGGCACTGGTGGCTGCTGATTCCGGGGGCGGTGTCGATTGCCGCCGCATGGCTCTACACCGGGGGGCCCAAGCCCTATGGCTACCTCGGCCTCGGCGAATTAGCGGTCTTCATCTTCTTCGGCCTCGTGCCGGTGCTCGGCACGACGTACGTCCAGACCTCGACGTTCCCGGCGGCCGCCTGGCTGGGTGGGATCGGGGTCGGCGCGCTGTCGTGCGCGATCCTGGTCGCCAACAACCTGCGCGACATCCCCACTGATCGAGAAGTCGGCAAGAACACTCTCGCCGTACGTATCGGCGATCGGCCGACCCGGCTGCTCTTCATCGGCCTGCTCATCGCGGCGTTCCTGGTGGTGCCGATCCTCGCAGTGCCGCACGGTCTCGGTCTCACATACGCGTGGCTGGGCCTACTGGCGTTCCCGCTCGGCGTACCTCCGGCGCTCGCCGTTCTACGCGGGGTGAGCGGTCGGGCCCTCGTCCCCGTCCTGCAGATGACCGGACTGCTCACCCTCGCCTACGGGGTGCTGCTCGGACTCGGCCTCGGGCTGTCCTGACGGCAGCGGCTCATCGTCGAAGTCCTCGGCGGTGCGGCTCTTTTCGATTCGCTCATCGATGCGCCGGAAGACCCCGGCCACCCGATTGCCCGCCCGATCGCGCGGACGGTCGAGGAGGACCACGCTGATGACCCCGGAGATGAGCAGCGCGATGACGACCGCGATGAGGCCGCGGAAGGGAGTGACCGCCTGGAGCAGCAGCCAGACCCCGGCGAGGAGGGCCAGGCGTAGCCCTGTGTAAATGGCAATGTCCCGCACCCCTCCACCGTAGGCAGCGCAGGCGCGAACGGGCCACCTGGGGTTATCGTGGTGGCCACGAACCGGCCGACAGGCACCCTAGTGGCCCCGGTCGCTGCTCGAAGTCGCTGTGTGAAGGAGGCGCGGATGCTCAGGGTCGCCCTTGTGCTGCTCGGCCTCGCCGTCTACATCTGGTTCATCGTGGACGTCCTGCGCACCCCCAGGGCGAGCACGCGCACCCTGCCCAAGTTCGTGTGGCTGCTGATCGTCATCCTGCTGCCGCTGCTCGGTGGACTCATCTGGCTCATCGCGGGCCGGCCCAAGTTGGACCGACCCGGTCGTCGGCGTCGCCGAGGCCCCATCGCCCCGGACGACAACCCGGCGTTCCTGCGGCAGATCGGCGACGACGCCTGGGCGGAGAAGATGCGCCGCCGCCGCGAAACCGACGGCCAAGGTCAGGGCCACGGCCAAGCCCCCGCCTAGTTCCTTTGCCGTTTGTCCCGCTTAGCGGGAGAAACGGTCGATAACCCACCTCGTGGGCCGTTCTTCGACCGTTTGTCCCTGTGGATAGTCGTTTGATCCGATTCTCGGCGCGGGTCAAGGTACGGCCATGACACAGCGACTTCGTGATTCCCTCCGCATTGAACTCCGTGCCCGCGTCCGCGACCACGCCGCCGCCAACCACGGGGTCTTCCG
>CAYGMM010000245.1:0-2551 GCA_964351035.1 uncultured Actinomyces sp. | reverse complement strand
CGCGATCTCCGCGTTCGTGTAACCCGCGGCGATGTCGGCGAGGACGGCCAACTGTGTCGGCGTGAGAACCGTGAGGGGGTTGTCGTCCGCATCCGGCGAGATATTCGTCGGCGGAAGGTCATCGGAGAGAGACGCATCAATGGCCGCGCGGAGTTCCGCGGCGTCGCTGAGCGACTCCTTATTGACGAAGCCGCTGCGCTCTGGCAGGTCGCCGCCGCCCCTGGCCTGCTGCGGGCTCGGGTAGTTGGTGAAGAAGACGATGCCGAGATGGGGTGCCAGAGTCCGCAGGAGGTGAGATAGCTCCACGCCGTTGGGCCTTGAGCCCAGATCGATATCGAGGATGACGCCATCCGGATCGAATCGATCCATCTGCCGGATCGCCGCCCTGGCATCACTGACTGCCTCAACCTCAAACCCGAGGGAGCGCAGGGTCCCGCCCAGGAGGGTCCGCATCGCGTCGTGATCCTCCACAACGAGGATGCGACGAGGGGGGACAGCGGTCACGGATGCATCTTGCCACCGAATAACAATGAGCGAGCAATGCTTGCCGCGTCTGGACTAGCCTCCCCACTATGCGGGCGAAGCGACGTACAGCAGCCACAGCAATTGCGGCGGTGGGAGCCCTTCTGATGGGCGTGCCGGGTGCGGCCGTTGCCGCCGATGCCCCAGCCAGCGTGGACTCCGTCCGGATCACCAGCGGCAAGACGGTCAACCTCAACCCGAACGTCCCGGGGGACCACCGAGCGCTGAAGGTTCAGCTGCGCATCAGTGGCACTGCCGATCCGGCGCCCGTCGTGGCTGTCCAGATGGCCCAATACGACGAGCGCGGCGGCACCAGGGTCATCCCCGCTCGCATCAATCTCGATCCTATCCCGCTGAACCTGCAGGGGACTTCCGGCGACATCTCGACGTACGTCGGGCAGGCGACATTCGCGGACCTGCAGGTGGCCGGCGCGCGGATTCCGGAAGGCGGCAAGGCGCTCCTGTGCATCGATACCGCCACCGCGACCTCGAGAGGCACCGCGCTGCCGCAGTCCGCTGCGGCCCAGAGCGAGCAGGGGGGCACGCAGTGCATCACCGTGCGGCATCGCAAAGGCACACCCAAGGAAGCGAACTCGCTCTTCACCGGGATGCTGCGCAACTTGAAGATGACCAAGGGCGACGGCGCGATCCGCTACCTCACCTTCACCGCGCAGGATCTCGCGCATTTTGCTGACCGACCCGCGCGCACAGCAGAAACGCTTCCCTTCGCCGACCTCGCCAACAAGCCGACGTGGCGCACGACGTTCGAGCAGCCCGCGCCGGTCGTTGAGGTGGCCATCGATGGGACAACCCGACACGTTCCCCTGCGGATGGCCGCGCCGGTGTCGCTGGGGGGTGACCGCTACCGCGCGAAGGTTCGGTTCGTCAGTTCGAGCCGGTTGACCCCGGCGGCCGTAGCGGGTCAGGACCTTGCCTTCTTTGCCAGTGCGACACCGGTGAAGAAGCCGAACCCGGACAACTGCGCGTCGCAGTCTCAGACGCTCGCTGACGGCTATGCCCCGGGCGGTTCGGACTTCGTCGGTTCGCTCGCGGGAGCGACCGTGACGGCGACCCCTGGCGCGGATCATCTCCTGCTGCAGTCCACGGACCCGCTGTTCTTCAACTGGTACCTCGGGGCGGGCTTTGGCTGCGAGGCGCGGCGTACCGGGGCCACCGACTTTGCTGACCTAGCTACGCGAGCCGGGTGGGGCCAACTCTTCGGCCGCATCAATCCCAACAGCGCGCTGCTGTGGGAGGACGGCCCTCGAACGCAGGTACTGGAGTTCGAGCAGGAGATGCCGGAGTACGACGCGGCTTCCGGGACTTGGACGAGCAAGGTGCGCCCGTTCTTCGGCGACGAGGTCCCCTCGCCCGCAACGGTCAACCGGTTCATCAAGAAGTTCGGCACCGACCTCACGGTCGACGCGCCCTACCTCTTCATGGACGCCATCGGCTCCGTCAACTACGGCGACGTCGTAATGGTCGCGAATGACGACTTCGAGGTCATGTACTCGACACTCGATAGCGACATGCTCAACCTCACCTTCCACCTCTCGAATGGCGCGGACGGCTGGATGGGCGTGTGCTTCAACGAGTTCATGTTCCCGGCCGACTGCATCGTCGCCTGGATTGATCCGGATTCAGGTGTGGCGATGGTGTGGGATGCCTACAACCCGGGCATTCCCACGCTGTCCTTCTTCCCTTCGCCCACCAAGGATGACAATCCGGTCATTACCCTGCAGGGCGGGTCACCCTTGGATAACAAGGAGAACGTCAACATAACTAGTTACACGACCAGCGCGGAAGCAGGCACCATCACCATCAACCTGCAGCGCCTGATGCAGACCGGCGATCTCTTCGACTACCAATTCGCACCAGGTATGCAGTTGAACGTCGTGTGGGCGTACTCAAGTGACCAAGTCTTCTTCAATGACTTGGACGCGATGCAGCCGGAGCACACGGAATACGGCGCATGGCGGTGGATGTTCTAGCGGCAGTTTCATTGCGGAGTGCTGCTAGTCGGACAAGA
>CAYGMM010000244.1:0-2569 GCA_964351035.1 uncultured Actinomyces sp. | reverse complement strand
TTTGAGCCGTTCGTGCGCGGTGACAAGGCTGATCCGACCTCGGGTGCGGGCCTCGGTATGGCCATCGCCCTCGAGCATGCGGGAGTCATCCATGCCACCTTGGAGGTGGGCCGCGCTGCTGAGGGCGGTGCGCAGTTCGTCGTGTCCGTGCCATGGGAGATCGCCGCATGAGGCGGCTCGTGGCAGCGCTCGTCGCCACTGTCGCCGTACTCGGGGTGGCGGCGTGCGGGGTTCGCTTGGATGCCGCGCCTCAGCCGGTGCCGTCGGGAGCCCTGCCTGCTCCTTCACCGAGCGCCTCGCCGACCGACTCACCGACGGACGCGCCTGCGCGGACCGTGCGTCTGTGGTTCGTGCGGGAGGACGGTCTTGTCCCGGTGCTCAGCGAGTTTCCCGGTGGCGATGACTTCGGGCCGGCCACAATAATCGGCGGTTTGACGACCGGGCCGGATGCGGCACAGACGGAGGAGGGTATTCGCACGGTCGTGCGCGACCCGCTCACTGAACAGTCGCTGGTGTCGGTCCCGGAGGACGGCGGCATCACTGAGGACGGCTCCGTCATCGTGGTCATCACGCCCGAGGTGGCTGCGCTGCCCCCTGGTGAGCAGGTCCTCATGCTCGGCCAGGTAGTGCTGAGCATCACCGGCGCCGGCTATCCCTCGGTCACTTTCGTCGATAGCGCGGGTTCGCCCGCGGCTGTCCCGCTGCCCGGTGGGCGCCTGCTCGATCGGCCCGCGGTCGCCCGCGACTACGCCGGCCTCATCATCGAGCTGTAGTTCCCTTCTCGTCTTCTTTGCAGTTCCCGTGGTTTTGCGGGCGATTTGCCCGCGGTAAGTGCAAGGAAGGTGAGGATGTCGGTGGCAGTAGCCGGGTGAGGTGGCCCGCTGGTCTGATGAGGTCGTAGACCTCACGCGTGCGGCGCTGGTGCCGCTGCGCGACCCAGAGCGGGCCGTGCCCATGGCGGCGTACATGAAGGGCGTGGCTCCCTTCCTCGGGGTGGCGGCTCCGGCAAGACGCGCGGCGCTGCGCAAGGCGTGGCGCGGTGTTGACGTACCGACGAGCGATGCGTTGGGAGAGACGGCACTCATGCTCATGGCGGAGCGGGAACGCGAGTTCCACTATGCGTCGTACGAGTTGATCGATCGATTCCGGCGCGTTCCGGATAGTTACTTCCTCGACGCCTACGTCACTGAACTGCTCACTACCAAGCCGTGGTGGGACACAGTCGACGGACTCGTCAACGCCGCGGTGAGTCCGCTGTCCTCGCGGTATGACGCCGAGTGGCTGATCAATGAGTGGTCCGAATCCGGGGATCGTTGGCTCATCCGCGCGGCCATCGGTCACCAGCGTGGGTGGAAGGGTGACACCGATGTCTCTCGCGTCCTGTCGTTGTGCAATCGACACTGGGCCGACCAGGAGTTCTTCGTCGCGAAGGCGATCGGGTGGGCTCTGCGGGATCTCGCACGGTTGAGTCCCTCCTCGGTAACGGCATTCCTCGAAGCGCAATCGGTGCCCAACCGGGTGGCTGAGCGGGAGGCGCTGCGTGGCCTGGGACGCGCTCGATGATCCCCCGCGTGGTGCGCGTAGAACGTGGGTGGTGTCTGGTCCTCACCGCGGACGGGACGCTGCGTGCGCGCACTGCGCTGCCCGTCGCTGTCGGGGACTACGTGACACTCACTCCCGACGGAGAACCCACTGTCGTGGAGATCGCGGAACGTCGCACCGCGGTGACGCGACTTGACCCCACCGGGCTCACTCAAGTACTCGCGGCAAACGTGGACGTCGTCTTGGTGACCGCCCCGGCCGATCGGTTGAGCCTCGCTCGCGTCGAGCGGGAAGTGGCGATCGGCTGGGAGAGCGGCGCCCTGCCGGTGGTGCTGCTCACCAAGGCGGATCTCGATGATGGAAGTCTGGCGGCTGAACTTCAGGAGCGGGTCCTCGGCGTTGATGTGATTGCAGTGAGTAGCGAAGCTGGCGATGGAATTGATGTCGTGAGGTCGCTGCTGAGCCCTGATCGAACGGCGGTGCTCCTTGGCCCGAGCGGTGCCGGTAAGTCAACGCTCGTCAATGCCCTATTGGGTGAAGAGGTCACGTTGACCGGCCCGGTGCGTGAGGACGACCACCGTGGGCGGCACTCAACGACGTTCCGTGAACTTCACACGCTCCCTGGCGGTGGCTTCCTGATCGACACCCCGGGTCTGCGTAGTTTGTCGCTCGCGGTCGGCGACGAGGCGGTTGATGCCACCTTCCCGGATATCGCGGCGCTCGCTGAGGGTTGTCGCTTCCGCGACTGTGCGCATGACGCTGAGCCCCACTGCGCCGTACTGGAGGCGGTGGAGGCGGGGGAGTTGCCCGCTGAACGACTCGCGAGTTACCGGAAAATCGCGCGTGAACTGAACTATCACCTTCGTCGAGACGATCCGGTCGCGGCCGCGGAGAACCGAGCCCTCTGGAAGTCGCGGGCCAAGGCGAGTCGCCAGCTCTACAAGGACCGCGGGAGGTAGAAGTTCTTGACACCTTGTTCGCAGTTGCCGTGGGCAAATCGCCCACAAAATCACGGTAGGTGCAAAGA
>CAYGMM010000243.1:0-2587 GCA_964351035.1 uncultured Actinomyces sp. | reverse complement strand
CCTCGCTCCGCGACGTAGCGGCGGCCGAGCGCGGGCACATCTACGACCCCGACGGTGACGACACCGTCCACCTCGGCCGCCACGCTCACTGACCACAGCGGCAACCCGTAGAGGTAGTTGACCGTGCCGTCGAGCGGGTCAACAATCCACCGCACATTGGTCTGCGAAGGCCGGTTGGCTCCCTCCTCGCCCAGCACGCCATCGCGTGGACGCAGTTCCAACAGCATCGACAAGATCAAAGCCTCGGCGCGTCTATCCATCTCCGTGACAGCATCGGTTGGCGAACTCTTGGCCTCTGCCTGGAGCACGGCGGGGCGTTCATGCAGGAGGAGGGTGCCCGCCGCGCCGGCGACGGTCTGCGCGATCGCCACAAGATCCGCGTCGCCTGAAGTCATCCGGTCACTGTGCCATTAGCCTTCGCTCGTGCGCCTTGTGGGTCCGTATGCCGACATCCTGCGAATCCCCGGCGCCGCCTCCTTCAGCGCGGCCGCGTTCATCGCCCGCCTGCCGATCTCCATGGTCGGGCTCGGCATCGTGCTCATGGTGAGTGCGGTGCGCGGCTCCTACGCGGAGGCTGGTGCTGTCGCCGCGGCATACACCGTCAGCAGCGCCCTCGTGAGTCCGGTCGGCTCACGCGCAGTTGATCGCTGGGGTCAACGACGCGTCGTACGGGTCCTCGTCGTGATCCACGCCAGTGCCCTCGCACTCCTCGCACTGTTGACCACCGCGGGATGGCCGTTCATCGCCCTGCTCGCGATCGCGATCATCGGTGGTGCGACCCAACCGGCGACCGGCGCACTCGTCCGCGCCCGCTGGGCCAACCTCCTCGCCGATGATCACCGACTGGGCACGGCGTTCGCCTTTGAAAGCCTGCTCGATGAACTCATTTTCGTCGTCGGGCCCCCACTCGCCACATTCCTCGCCGCCGCGGTCGCAGCTCCGGCACCGGTTCTTGCGTCGGCTGCACTCGTCGCGCTTGGCTCCACGCTTCTGGTGATTCAACGTCGCAGCGAGCCCGAACCCGTGGTCGCGGTCGAACACGTGGATGTGCGCCCACTGCGCCGAATCGGTATGCCCATCGTGCTCTTCTGCCTGCTAGCCATCGGTGCAGTCTTCGGCTCGGTCGATGTCGCCACCGTGGCGGCGGCCGACGCCGCGGATGCACGCATCGCCGCCGGCATCATCCTGGGCGGCTACGCCGCCGGGTCGATGGTCGCTGCGTTGTACGTCGGGAGCCGAAGTGCGGGTCGGGGGGGCACGTACCTCCCGCGGCTGCTCGCCATTGCCGGTGTCCTCATGGCTCTCGTGACGGTGCCCCTCGCGCTGGCACCGAACCTCGTTGCCCTGGGCATTGCCGTGTTCATCGCCGGACTCGCCGTATCCCCGGTCCTCATCGCCTGCTTCACGCTGGTGGAGAGATTGGTGCCGGCACGCCAACTCACCGAGGGGCTCACGTGGGCCATCTCCGCAATCGGCCTGGGGGTAGCGGCGGCCGCGAGCTTCACCGGCTGGTGGGTCGACAACGTGGGCACAAGCACCGCGTTCTGGCTCACCACGATCGCGGGCGTAGCGGTCGCTCTTGGCGCTGTGGTGGGCTTCCCGGCGTTGCGTCGTGGGGTATCTCCCCCAACCGGACCCCCCGTCGGATAACGTCTGGGGGTCATCACAGGAGGGGAGAGAGCGCTGAACCCGCTCACGCCGCGTGAGATCCAAGCGCGCATCCGCACGGGAGCCACTCCCCAGGAGCTGGCCGACGAGTTCGGCATGCCCCTCGCCGCCATAGAACGCTACGCCGGTCCACCGCTCGCCGAGCGCGCCTGGACGGTCGAGCGCGCGCAGGATGCGGTGATCCGACCCGGTGAACGTTCGCTCGCGGCGGTCATGGGCGCCGAGGCCGCGGCACGTGGTGCCGAGCCGGATTCCATCGCCTGGGACTCCTGGCGCCGACCCGACGGCCGCTGGGCCGTTGTCGCCACCTTCGACGCCGACGGTTCGAGTCGGCGCGCCACCTGGATCTTCGATCCGCGCTCCAAGGCCGTCGTGGCCGATGACGCCGAGGCCTCACGTCTGGCGACCGAGGACGTCGTGATCCCGATGCGCTCGAGCCGACGGCACCACACCGAGATCATCCCGACCGCGCCGACGACGGTGACCGAGGACGTCGTTGCCGAGGAAATCGTCGTCGAGGAAGTCGTCGTCGACGAAGTCGTTGTCGAGATGTCTGATGACGCTAGTGACTCGGTCGTCGAAGAGACGCTCACCGAAGAGATCGTTGCCGAAGTCATCGAGATCACCGAGGCTGCGGCCGACGGTGATGAGGGCGCCGAGCACGTCCAAGAGACGCTCGACGTACCCGCAGAGCCGGCACGCAAGACCAAGCGCGGTCGTCGAGCCAGCGTGCCAAGCTGGGACGAGATCCTCTTCGGCTCCCAATCCGACGACTGAGCCTCACCAACGCCACCGCGCGGCCCGCACAACCCCAACTGGCGTCAGGCGAAGGGCAGCGGATCCGGTGAGACGTGTTCGCGGCCGGCCTGACGCGCCGTGATCCCCCGGCGATGGTGCTGGCGGCACAGCACTTCGTATG
>CAYGMM010000242.1:0-2601 GCA_964351035.1 uncultured Actinomyces sp. | reverse complement strand
CGCAGCTGTCGCAGTTCATGGACCAGACCAACCCGCTGTCGGAAGTCACCCACAAGCGCCGCCTGTCGGCGCTCGGCCCCGGCGGTCTGACCCGCGAGCGTGCCGGCTTCGAGGTCCGCGACGTGCACCCCTCGCACTACGGTCGCATGTGCCCGATCGAGACCCCCGAGGGTCCGAACATTGGCCTCATCGGCTCGCTGTCCACCTACGGCCGCGTCAACGCGTTCGGCTTCGTCGAGACGCCGTACCGCAAGGTCGTCGGTGGCCGAGTCACTGACCAGATCGACTACCTCACCGCCGACGAAGAGGACCTGCACGTCATCGCGCAGGCCAACGCCGTCATCGGTGACGACAACCGCTTCAGCGAGGACCGCGTGCTGGTCCGCCGCAAGGGTGGCGAGGTCGACTACGCCCCGGCCGACGATGTCGACTACATGGACGTCTCGCCCCGCCAGATCTGGTCGGTGGCCACCGCGATGATCCCGTTCCTCGAGCATGACGACGCGAACCGCGCGCTCATGGGGTCCAACATGCAGCGCCAGGCCGTTCCGCTGCTGCGTGCCGAGGCTCCGTTGGTCGGCACCGGCATGGAGTTCAACGCCGCGTACGACGCGGGCGACATCATCACCGCAGCGAAGGCTGGCGGCGTCACCGAGGTCTCGGCCGACCTGATCGTCGTGGCCAACGATGACGGCACCACCACGTCGTACCGCCTGCAGAAGTTCCAGCGCTCGAATCAGGGCACCAGCTACAACCAGCGTCCGATCGTGTCCGAGGGTGACCGGGTCCTTGAGGGCCAGGTCCTCGCGGACGGCCCCTCGACCGACCTTGGTGAGATGGCCCTCGGCAAGAACCTCCTCGTGGCGTTCATGCCGTGGGAGGGTCACAACTACGAGGACGCGATCATCCTCAGCCAGCGGTTGGTCCAGGACGACGTGCTGTCCTCGATCCACATCGACGAGCATGAGATCGACGCCCGCGACACCAAGTTGGGCCCGGAGGAGATCACCCGCGACCTGCCGAACGTGTCCGAGGAGGTGCTCGCCGATCTCGACGATCGCGGCATCATCCGCATCGGTGCCGACGTGGTTCCCGGCGACATCCTGGTCGGCAAGGTCACGCCCAAGGGCGAGACCGAACTCACCCCCGAGGAGCGCCTGCTGCGCGCCATCTTCGGTGAGAAGGCCCGCGAGGTTCGCGATACCTCACTCAAGGTGCCGCACGGCGAGTCGGGCAAGGTCATCGGCGTTCGCGTCTTCGATCGCGATGAGGGTGACGAGTTGCCCCCGGGCGTCAACCGCCTCGTGCGCGTGTACATCGCGCAGAAGCGCAAGATCACCCAGGGCGACAAGCTCGCCGGCCGCCACGGCAACAAGGGTGTTATCGCCAAGATCCTCCCCGTTGAGGACATGCCGTTCCTCCCCGACGGCACCCCGGTCGACGTCGTGCTCAACCCGCTCGGTGTCCCCGGTCGCATGAACGTCGGCCAGATCCTGGAGACCCACCTCGGCTGGGTGGCGGCCACGGGCTGGGAGGTCGATCCCTCCGACGCTCGCGCGGCCAACCTGCCCGAGGAGGTGCGCAGCGGTGAGCCCGGCACGCGCCTGGCCACCCCCGTCTTCGACGGCGCCCGTGAGCAGGAACTCTCGCTGGTCCTGGAGTCCACCATCCCCGCCGAGTCCGGCGAGCGACTGGTTGGCTCCGATGGCAAGGCAAGCCTGCTCGACGGCCGCACCGGTGAGCCCTTCCCGGGCCGCTTCACGGTCGGCTACATCTACATCCTGAAACTGCTGCACCTGGTCGACGACAAGATCCACGCTCGGTCGACCGGTCCGTACTCGATGATCACCCAGCAGCCGCTGGGCGGTAAGGCGCAGTTCGGCGGTCAGCGTTTCGGCGAGATGGAGGTGTGGGCGCTCGAGGCCTACGGCGCGGCCTACGCGCTGCAGGAACTCCTCACCATCAAGTCCGACGACGTGCTCGGTCGCGTGAAGGTTTACGAGGCCATCGTCAAGGGCGAGAACATCCCCGAACCCGGCATCCCGGAGTCCTTCAAGGTCCTCGTCAAGGAGATGCAGTCCCTGTGCCTGAACGTCGAGGTGCTCTCCGGGGACGGCGTCGCCATCGAGATGCGCGACACGGATGACGACGTCTTCCGTGCCGCCGAGGAACTCGGCATCGATCTGTCCCGGCGTGAGCCGGCCAGCGTCGAAGAGGTCTAGCACCTCCACCCCAGACATTCCACGACCCGACGAGGCAAAGGACAAACTCAGGTGCTCGACGTCAACTTCTTCGATGACCTTCGCATCGGCCTGGCGACCGCGGACGACGTTCGCACGTGGTCGCACGGCGAGGTGAAGAAGCCCGAGACGATCAACTACCGCACGCTCAAGCCGGAGAAGGATGGCTTGTTCTGCGAGAAGATCTTCGGGCCCACCCGCGACTGGGAGTGCTACTGCGGCAAGTACAAGCGCGTGCGCTTCAAGGGCATCATCTGCGAGCGCTGCGGCGTCGAGGTGACCCGCTCCAACGTGCGCCGCGAGCGCATGGGCCACATCGAGCTGGCCGCCCCCGTCACCCACATCTGGTACTTCAAGGGCG
>CAYGMM010000241.1:0-2616 GCA_964351035.1 uncultured Actinomyces sp. | reverse complement strand
GGCCGTGGCGGGCGTGGCGGCCATCGCGCCGGCACCGGCGACGAGGGCCGTGGCCGCAGCCAGGCTGAGGATCTTCTTGCTGAGCTTCATGGAGCCTCCGTGGTGGAGCGTCCGAACCCCCCGAGCGGAAGGGCACGACCACCCACTTCGGGCGGCAGGATTGATATTGCCCCGCAATGTGACCTAACGCACGTCGAATGTCCTTTTTCCCAGGAGGCGGTCCCCGCGATTCCCAGACGACGACTGCCGAAGACACATATCTCCCGGCAGGATGTCCCCATGGCGGACACTGCTGCACTGCTTGCTGACCTAGCAAGCATCGTGGGCGGCGAGCATGTGCTCAGCGACCCGGATCTCGTGGCGCCGTACGCCACCGACTGGGGCCGCCGGTGGGGTGGCCCCGCGCTCGCCGTGGTGCGGCCGGCCACCACCGCGGAGGTCGCGGCAGTGCTTGCTCGGTGCTTGCAGGACCGGATCCCGGTCATCCCGCAGGGGGGCAACACCGGTCTCGTCGCCGGTGGTGTGCCCGCGGAGGAGCCGGGTCCGCTCGGTCCGCCCGTCATCCTGTCCACGCGTCGCCTCACTCGGCTCGATCCAATCGACGAGGCAAGCGGACAGGTCACCGTCGGTGCCGGCGTCACCCTGGGCGATCTCCACCGGTATGTCGCCGCCGCGGGTTGGGAGTACGGCGTTGACCTAGCGGCGCGCGATTCCGCGACCGTCGGCGGGACCGTCGCGACCAACGCCGGTGGGATCCGCGTCATCGCCCACGGCATGACGAGGCAGCAGGTGGTCGGGATCGAGGTAGTGCTTGCTGACGGCAGTGTCGTCGAACATCTCGCGGGCCTGCCCAAGGACAACACCGGGTACGACCTGGCGGGATTGCTCACCGGCAGCGAAGGGACCCTCGGAGTCATCACCGCTGCGCGTCTTCAACTGTCTCGGCCGCACGCGCCATCGTCGGTGGCCCTTATTGGCATTGACACCTACGACGAAGCGCTGCGGCTGCTACGCGATGCGCCGCGACCGGGCGTGACGGTCCTCGCTGCCGAGGTCACCGATCGCGTCGGCGTCGAACTCGCGATGGAGATGGCCGGACTGCCGTGGCCGTTGGAGCACCGGCACCCGCTCACCCTGCTCCTCGAGATCGCCGACGGGGGTGAGGGCGAGGGGTTCGACGAGAGCGTGCTCGACGGTCATGACGTGACGCTGGCGATCAATGCCACGGATCGCGCGCGCCTGTGGACCTACCGCGAATTGCAGGGCGAGGTCTACACCGCCTACGCCGCCGCGCACGGTGCCGATCCCGCGCACAAGCTCGATATCTCGATCCCGCTGCGCCACCTCGCCGAGTGTGCGGAACTGCTGCGCGAGCGCATGGCGACGTACCCGGGAGTGTTGGCCTTCGGAGTCTTCGGTCATCTCGGTGACGGCAATATCCATGTCGAGATCGCCGGACCGGCCGCAGACGACGAGGAGGTCGACATGCTCGTGCTGGGCACCGTGAGTACCTACGGCGGCAGCATCTCGGCCGAGCACGGCGTCGGTCGCGCGAAGAGCCACCACCTGCATCTCACGCGAACACCCGCTGAGATCGCGGCCATGCGGGCGATCAAGTCAGGACTCGATCCCGAGGGCATCATGAACCCCGGGGTCCTGCTCCCGTTAGAGTCGCCGCGTGACTGAGGAGATCCCCGTCGTTGGAATGCGTGAGCCCTGCCCCTGTGGATCGGGCAAGCGATACAAGGCCTGCCACGGCAAAGCACGCGCCCGCCAGTCGGTTGCGCACGTCGGCCGCCCGTTCGAGGGCATGGCGAGCGAGTGTGACTGGGTTGCCATGCGCGAAATCGTGCCGGCTGCCACCGCGCCCCTGACTCTGAAGGACCCCACCGATCGCTCGGTCACCCTCACCACGGTGCTGCCGCTCGCCTGGCCCGCGCTCGTGCGCGACAACGGCGACATCTACCTCGCGATGCAGGTGACCACGGGTTCGGGTGATCCGAGCCGCGACGCTGCGGATGCGCTGCTGCGTGCGCTCGAGGCCGAGCCTGGCTCCCCGATCCCACCGGCCGGTCTACCCGGCCCAGGGCCGCGTCTGCAGGATCTGATCGCCGATGCGCCACTCGAGGTGACGATCCATGACGACTTCGACTACTGGATGGCCGACGACGCGAGCGTCGATGCACCGGGTGTGCGCGACTCACTTGATCGCGCCAACAGCAAGGTGATGCCGACGGTGCGGCTGGCGTCAGTCGATGCGGCCTACTGGGTCGACATGGGCGACAAGACGTTCCTTCGCTGGGTCATGCCGTACGCCGAGGAGAAGTTGCTCGATGCGTTCGCGCGCCTGCATGCCGCCGGCGAGAGCGCGTTGACCGGCGTACCGTCTCGATTTGTCGGCTCCTTCCGTGCCGATGGTCTGCTGGTTCCGGTGTGGGAGTTGACCGAGGGCACCTCGGCCGAGGGCTGCGAGGATGCGGCGGCGGACTATCTCGCCCGACTCGACGCCGCGCTCGCGCAGACGACTCCGCTCACCTCCGAGGAGCGCCGCGCCCGCGCTGGCCTGCAGAACCGCCAGATCACCCTCCGCTAAGGACCTCCGCCGTTTCTCCCGCT
>CAYGMM010000240.1:0-2618 GCA_964351035.1 uncultured Actinomyces sp. | reverse complement strand
CTCAGGATGAAGCAGGCCGAGACCTGCTGCGGCGACGGCGTTCCGACGTTGAACCACACGGGCGAGTTGAAGCTGAAGACCTGGTGCAGCAGCATCCAGGTGAGTTCGTGCTCGAAGATCTGGGCGTCTTCCTCGGTGGCGAAGTAGCCGAACTCGCGGCCGGCCTTGGTGTAGGTCAGGACGACGCGGTCGAGGAGCTGCTTGAGGCTGCGCTCGCGGGTGTCGCTGCCGACCGCACCACGGAAGTACTTGGTGGTGACGATCGTGGAGGCGTTGACACTCCAGAAGTCGGGGAACTCCACTCCGCGCTGCTCGAAGACCACGTCACCGGTCTTCCAGTTGGTCTGGACGACGTCGCGGTGCTCCCAGGTCACCTCGTCGTACGGGTGAACACCCGGTGTGGTGAACAGGCGCTGCATGGTGAGCCCGGTGCGGGCGCCTTGCTCAGCCTGGGCCGACGCGTGGTCGTTGCTGATCTCGGTCATGCGGGTGTCTCCCTTGTGGTGGTGTCGGGTGGTGCTTACGCGTCGACGTCGGCCGATGCGGAGTCTGTGGTGGTGTCGGGGGCGGAATCAGGATCGGGTGAGGTTGAGTCAGTGGTGGCCAGGGACGCCTCGGTGCGCAGCAGCGCGATCTCGGACTCGAAGTCCTCAAGGGAATCGAAGGACCGGTAGACCGACGCGAATCGGAGGTAGGCGACCTCATCAAGGTCACGCAACGGACCCAAGATGGCCACGCCGACCTCGCCAGCCGGGACCTCCGCCACGCCGGTCGCGCGCACGGCGTCCTCCACCTTCTGGGCCAGCAGGGCCAGGTCATCTTCGGAAACCGGCCGGCCCTGGCAGGCCTTGCGTACGCCATGGATGACCTTGGCCCGGCTGAAGGGCTCGGAGGCGCCGGAGCGCTTGACGACGGAGAGAACGGCCGTCTCGGCGGTGGTGAAGCGGCGGCCGCAGCACTGGCACTCGCGGCGGCGGCGGATGGCCGCACCATCATCGGCAGTACGGGAGTCGAGCACCCGGGAGTCGTCCTCACGGCAGTACGGACAGCGCATGAAGTGGACCCCCTTTCGGCCGTTTTCGAGCCATCTGTGGATGACCCTGGTGATGATCTGGGGACAACCTGTGCAGTTCGGACCACTACCTGTGGATGAATTACACCGGTGTCACTACTAGATGTAGTGGGACCTTAGACCGCTCGACACCAGGACGCAAGATGCAGATTTCGGCGTGTCGCCGCGATGCCTTCGTTGACTGGCGGGTTGTTGACTGCTTTTCGACGTAAAACCGTCAACAACGCGCCACTCAACGAGATGGGGGCGCTTCCCCGACGATGGACGCTCTCCCCCGAAGGGCTTGATCCCTACGGGGCAGGAACCGTGAGGACCTGGCCGGGCGCAATCGCCGAGTTGGCCAGGGAATTCGCCTGCTTGATATCGGCGACGATCACCCGGGGGTCGCCCGCCGGGTCGATCCGCTCGGCCAGGGTCCACAAGGTGTCACCGGGCTGAACGACGACCGTTGACCAGCCCTGGGGCACGACACCCTCGGGAGCGGAGGCGATCGCCCGCCACGGCCCGAGGACGACCACGGCGGCAGTGATGACCAGCAGAACGATCAACCGGGCCCGCCGAGTGAGGCGCACACTCGGTGCCGGGGAGCCATGCTCACGACACGCCCGAACAGACGGCGCGCCCTTGGCCGCCGCCGCGGGTCGCTTCTGCCCATGGCCCATCCGGGCCGGCTCCCGACTGAACGAGCTCCCGATCGGTGCGGCGTACGCAGTAGCCATGGCCGTGCTCCCTTCCAGTCCACCGGCCGGGACTCCAGATCCGGAGCCGTTCGAACCGGTGTTCGATCGAACGTATGTCCCATTGGTACCACACGTCACACGACACGTCCAACATTTTTCGAACAGGTGTTTGATCTGTGTCGCTTGCGTCGCTAACGTCGTGGCCATGGGAGGAGGTTCTCCCATCGGTCTGACACTCAGGTCCGGCTCTCGCTCGCTAGGGGCGAAGCCACATGGGGAGCAGACCGCCTGACCCTCGGAGGTGCCATGGCTCGCCGCCCCGCTCCCAAGGCTGATCAGCCGTCTGCCGATCAGTCGTCTGCCGATCAGTCGTCTGCCGACCTGTCCACCGAATCGGCAACAACCGACGCCGACTTCACCGACGGCATCACCCCCCGGCAGCGCGACATCCTCGATGTCATCCGCCGCACGGTGGAGGACCGCGGCTATCCCCCGAGCGTGCGCGAAATCGGTGAGGCGGTCGGCTTGGCCTCACCCTCCAGCGTCGCCCACCAGCTCGGCGTCCTCGAACGCAAGGGGCTGCTGCGCCGCGACCCCAACCGTCCGCGCGCGGTGGTCGTCTCCGATCCCGAGTCCAGCAGCACCGCACCTACCACCGACGAGGCCGTAGATCCCACCGGCAGTGGCGATGCCATGCCGACCGCGGCGTTCGTGCCCGTGCTCGGGCGCATCGCGGCCGGTGGACCCATCCTCGCCGAGGAGGCGGTCGAGACCGTCTTCCCCCTGCCGCGTGAGGTCGTCGGAGACGGCGAGCTCTTCCTGCTCAAGGTGGTCGGCGATTCGATGGTCGATGCTGCTATCTGCGA
>CAYGMM010000239.1:106-2631 GCA_964351035.1 uncultured Actinomyces sp. | reverse complement strand
CGAAACCGCAACGTTTTGACTCGTGAGGGCGGTCCCACGAGTGTTTCGCAAACACCATGAAAACGTTTCCGTGGTCTCCGGCGGTTTCGTGGCTCAGGCGGGGACGTCATCGGGGTCCTCGGGCCGGTCCAGGATGGTTGCCTCGTCGGGTTTGGTCGCAAGGACGGTGTTGACGTAGTCCTCGATCGCCGGGGTGAGCCCCACGTCGTGTCCCTGGCGCTCGGACATGAACCAGCGATGCTCGAGGACCTCGTGGAACACCTGGGCCGGCTCGAGTTTGGCGCGCAACTCCGGTGGGACCGACTGCACGACCATCTCGAAGCGATCGGTGACCCAGCGATGCGCGGTGATCTCCTCATCGCTGTCCGGGTAGTAGCGGGCCCGCCAGGAGTCCAGATCATTGAGCAGTCGACGCGCCTGGTTCTCCTCGGCATCAAGCCCGGTCAGCCGCAGCAGGCGGCGTCCGTGATGGCCGGAGTCCACGACCTTGGGCGACACGCGCATCGTGACGCCGTCCTCGTCGGGTTCGACCCGCAGCTCGGCCACGTCGAAACCGAGATCGTTCAACCGATGGATGCGCGCCTCGAAGAGGTAACGCTCGCCAGGGCCGAACGTCACGGTGCCGGTGACCTCATCCCACAGCCGGTGGTAGCGACGGAGTAGTTCCTCACCGAAGGCCACGGGATCGACGTTCTCGTCGAGCAGTTCACCGGTCTGGAGGTCCATGAGTTCGCCGACGACATTCGTGAAGGCGATGTCGAGGTCACGCCCACGTTGGCCGTTGATGAGCAGCTCGTGCACCTCGCCGGTCTCGGCGTCGACGAGGTAGGCCGCGAAGGCTCCTGCGTCGCGACGGAAGAGCGTGTTGCTCAGCGAGCAGTCATTCCAGCTGAAGCCGAGCAGGTGTAGGCGGACGAGGAGTACGGCAAGGGCGCGCTGCAGGTTGGCGGCGGTGTTCTCACGCAGGGTCTGCGAGAACAGGGAGCGGTAAGGCAGCGAGAAGCGCAGATGTCGGGTGACGAGCGCGGCGGGCAACGGCTCACCCTCGCTGGTGCGACGACCCAGAACGACGCCGACCGGCTCGACGGACGGCGCATCGATGCGGTCGAGGTCGAAGAGCAGGTCGTATTCGCGCTGGGCGGGAGCGGCCTCCACCTCCTTGACCGCGTAGATCCGATCGCCGATGTGGACGAACCGCACGATGTGTCGCGAGATGCCGCGCGGGAGCGCGACCACGAGGTCGTCCGGCCACTCGGCCAGCGGGGTCTGCCAGGGCAGGAAGAGAAGGTCGGGCTCGTCGGGGGAACCGATCAACTCCAACGGCATGTGCGACTGCCTAGGTCTGGAACCACGCGGTGGTGTCGGGCGGGATCTGGCCGTCCGCCGTCAGGGGTGCCGAACTCAACAGGAGCACACCCCGCGGGCGGGCAATGGGTTGGTCCGTGCAGTTGCTGACGCTGACGAATCCATTGCCGCGCTCCAGGATGACCACGTCGCCGTCGGCATCGGCGAGGTGCCACGGTGCATCGCCGGACAGGCCCGGGTGGGCATGGCGAAGCCGGATCGACGCGCGGTAGAGCGACAGCGTGCTGGCCGGGTCCGGCTCTTGGGACGCGACGGTGAGACCAGCCCAGTCATCCGGCTGGGGGAGCCAGGTGCTGACACCACCGAATCCGTAGGGCGGAGTGTCGCCGGACCAGGGGAGCGGTGACCGTGCCCCATCGCGGCCGAGTTGTTCGCCCTTGGACCGGATGAATACCGGATCCTCGCGACGCTCCGCGGGGATGTCAGCGTCCTGGAGCCCGAGTTCCTCGCCCTGATAGATGTAGAGGCTCCCGGGCAGGGCGTGGGTCAACAGCGCGAGCGCACGCGCGCGCCGCACCCCGAGTTCCCCGCCGCCGAGTCGACTCGCCACGCGCGCGGTGTCGTGGTTATTCAGAGCCCACGTCACGGGCGCGGGCGCCAACCCCTCGATGGTGGACGCGATGATCCTGCGCAGCGCGGAGGCATCCCAGGGGGCGGCCAGGTAGTCGAAGTTGAAGATCTGATGCAGGGTGTCGCCCGCGACATAGCGACGGGCCCGAGCTGGCGGCAGCCAGGCTTCAGCCACCGCCATGCGATCGCCGTCGTATGAATCGAGGATCTCTCGCCAGCCGCGGTAGATGTCCTGGATCTCATCACGATCCATGTACGGCGACCCGGACACCAGGTCGCGCCGTCGCTGGGATTCCTCGGTGCCGTTGTCGAGGTCGAGCCGGACCCCCTCGACCAGGCCGACCGGGTCGGGAACGTCGGGGTAGGTCATGTCCTTGGCCAGGCCAAAGGCCACGTCGACCCGGAAGCCGTCCACACCCATGTCGAGCCAGAAGCGCAGGGTGGTGTGGAAGTCCGCGATGACGTCGGGGTTGGTCCAGTTCAGGTCGGCCTGCGAGGAGTCGAACATGTTCATGTACCACTGCCCCGGGAGGCCATCGGCCTCGGTAATGCGTGTCCAAGACGGACCGGTGAACAGGCTCGCCCAGTTG
>CAYGMM010000239.1:0-96 GCA_964351035.1 uncultured Actinomyces sp. | reverse complement strand
GAAGTGGAATCGAGCGCGTTCGGGCGAGCCGGGAGGTGCGGCGAGTGCCTCGTGGAACCAGGGGTGCGCCGTTGAGAAGTGATTGGGAACGAGGTC
>CAYGMM010000238.1:0-2639 GCA_964351035.1 uncultured Actinomyces sp. | reverse complement strand
CACCGAACCAGTGCGCGACGGTGTCGGCATACAGGCCCGCGGCGTTGATGATGTGACCGGCGCTGAACGTCTCATGCGCAGTGCACGCCCAACCGGGGCCGGCGGCAGTCACCGGCATGCCGAGCAGGACCTGACCGCCGCGCTCGCGGACGCGGTCGGCGAGCGCTTTGACGACCTCCACCGGATCGGCCACCGCTGTCGTCGGTGACCACAGTGCGCGCTCGTGGGTGCGCGCGAGCGGCTCCAGCTCGCGCAACCCTGACTCGTCGATCATCTCCAGCGGTACGCCGTTCGCAATGCCCCGCGCGTACAGATCATCGAGGCGTGGCAGTTGCTCAGCTGAGGTCGTCACGACGACCTTGCCAGTCTCGCGGACCTCGACACCGCGCTCGGCACAGAACGCGCGCAGCATCTGGTTGCCGCGACGGGTGAGTTGGGCCTTGAGGGAGTCGGGCGCGTAGTAGAAGCCCGCATGCAGCACCCCGGAGTTGCGCCCCGAGGCGTGCGCCGCGAGCCGTGGCTCCTTGTCCAGCACGGTCACCGTCGAGCCGGGGTGCTTCGTGAGCCAGGCATCCGCCAAGGCGAGGCCGACAACACCGCCGCCAATGACGACGACGTCCGAACTAGGCATGGGACGAGGCTAGCGGTGCCTACGTTCTCTACCGACGTTGAACGCGGCTACCTCTTCTTCGTGCTGAAGCAGGTGATCGCCGTCCAGCCTTGACGCCACTCCAACTCGCTCGGGCCGTACCAGAAGTACTTGTTCGAGCCGATCGTCTTCTCGCAGAACTTCCAGGCCTTCTTCTGCAGTCCGGCACTGCCCGGGTATGGCTTGCCCGCCATGGAGGTCATGGGCTTGCGCGAGATGAGAGTTCCCTTGCCGTAGGAGTCGGTCACAAAGGTCATGGACCTATTGCGTCCCGGGGAGTCGGCGATGGAGTTGCTCACCGGGAGTAGCCGTGGCTTCGTGCGCATCGTGCTTACCGATTTGGGGACCGAGCCGGCTGCGCACGCGACCCAATGGTCACCGGACTTCCACTGAGCAGCTGTGGGGGTGAACCAGAAGTACCAGGTGCGTGTGCCAGCAGCGGCGGTCTTCGGATCGGCGACACCGGCGTAGTTGTTGACCTCGACCTGGCAGCGCGCGTCGACCCACAGGTGTACGTCGCGACTGTTCGGACCGGCGGCGGCGACGTCGTCAGGAACTTCCAGCGTCGACGCGATCTCGATGGTGTGCGGTTCGGTGCAGTCCACGTTGCTGCCTTGATATGTCGGCTTCTTGGCCTGCGCGTACGTCGCATCCCAGCACGTGCCGGCGGCGTACGGCTCGACGTTGTCCGTTGCTGGGGCTGCCTGAGTTGCTGGCGCAAAGCTGGCGAGCACAGTGAGCGTTGCGGCCGACAGCGCGATGACCGTGAGCGGCTTGCGATGGCGTATCGAAGTGTTGAAGGCACGAGCAACCATGGAAGTCATTGTGCCTTCTGCCCCTGTGACAAGCAGCACGGTCGTCGTGTACTGTCACCTCCACAACTGAATACCTCATCCAGAGGGGCAGAGGGATACGGCCCGATGAAGCCCCGGCAACCTGCCGCGATCGTCTTGCTTCCGCAAGGCCCGACGCGGAGTGGTGCCACCTCCGTCTCCGACAGGTCGTCGGGGAAAGATGAGCGAGAGGCCTTGCGATGGAACCCTGTATGCGCCACTGACTCGATGCGCTGTCGGCATGCCCGATAGCCCGAGATCAGTGGGAATTCAACGACTTCCCGCGGCACTGACCGCGATCCCATTCACCGTACGTCGGCAGACGCGAACGTCGTACTGCTGCGCGCTTTCACATACTTCGAAAGGAACCACCATGTCCACCACCACCACCACCGATACGACCACCACACTGCTCAACGATGTCGACATCGAGGCCGTCGGCAATCTCATCGGAGCGGTCACGGCTGATCCGACGAAGAGCGCCACGCGCTGGCGGGCAACAGTCACCTGGCTCGGCGCTTTCCGCAGCGAGGCGAAGGTGCGCTCGTTCGATCCGATTCCCTCCGACGAGCCGGCTGCCCTCGGCGGCACCGACTCGGCACCGAACCCTGTCGAGCAGGTGCTCGCAGCGCTCGGTAACTGCCTCGCGGTCGGGTACGCCGCCAACGCAACGGCTCGCGGCATCGAGATCGACCAACTCAGCATCGACATCTCCGGCAATCTCGACCTGCACACGTTCCTCGGTCTGCGTCCCGACGGACATGCCGGCTTCGACGACATCGCGGTCGATGTGAAGCTGCAGAGCAGCGCGACGTCGGCGGAACTGGCGGAACTGCACGAGCATGTCTTGCAGACCTCGCCGGTGGGCCACACCCTGCGCGCGGCGGTCCCCGTGCAAACCACCATCACGTTCGCCTGACACTCCCCGTTGAGTGGCGAGTTGTTGACGGATTTCGGACGAAAAACAGTCAACAACTCGCCACTCACGGGCAGGTAGACGGGGAGTACAACTCTCGGAGCCCGGAGATGTCACCCTGCTGCGGCACCAACGGCGACACACCGACAGTGTGGATCGGGAACATCAACTCCCGATCGTTGGTGACATGGCCGAGGCCGAGCGTGTGAGCAACCTCGTGGTTGAGCAGTGCACCTCGTCC
>CAYGMM010000237.1:0-2656 GCA_964351035.1 uncultured Actinomyces sp. | reverse complement strand
GCGTGCCCGGCACGCAGTCGCGGTCATCGCTCGCGGCGACGAACACGACGAGAGCGGGCTCGCCGTCGACGAGGCGACCGCCGACAACTCCGGCGACTTCGGCGAGGGTCATGGGGATCATGCGGTGGCTCCCAGCGCCGTGAGGACGGCTTCTCGATCGCTGAACGGATGGACGACCCCCGCAATTTCCTGCCCCGGCTCATGCCCCTTGCCGAGGATGAGGACGACGTCACCGGGCTGCGCCTCCGCCATCGCGGCTGCGATGGCTGCGCGCCGGTCGCCGATCTCGCGGATATCGGCCTCGAGCCCCTCGGTGCCCGCGATCATGGCTGCGCGGATTGCCGCCGGGTCCTCGGTACGCGGGTTGTCATCAGTCACGATGAGGACATCCGAGCGCAGCGCCGCGACCGCCCCCATGTGCGGACGCTTCTCGCGATCCCGATCACCACCGCAGCCGAGCACGGCGATGCGCCGTCCCCCCTCGGCCGGCGACACCGCGGTGAGCACACGCTCGACCGCGTCCGGGGTGTGCGCGTAGTCAACGAGGACGACGAAGGGTTGCCCGGCGTCGATGACCTCCATACGCCCCGGCACATGCACGTCGGCCATGCCCACGCTGGCGATCGGCCCCGGCACGTCGAGCAGTCGCAGCGTGGTCCAGGCGGCCAGCCCGTTGGCGGCGTTGAACTCCCCCGGCAGCCCGACAGCGACCCGCTGGGTCACTCCCGACCCGTCGTCGACGAGGAGAGTCTGCGTCCCTCGCTCCTCGACGATCTCGCGGCAGGTCACCTGAGCATCCTGTCGCAGGGCGTACGTCGTGGCGGGGATCTGGCAGGTGTCGGCGAGGCGCCGACCCCACATGCTGTCGATCCCGATGACCGCCCGTTGCGCGCGCTCGGGGGTGAAGAGCGAGGCCTTGGCGGCGAAGTAGTCCTCCATCGTGCCGTGGAAGTCCAGATGATCCTGGGAGAGTTGAGTGAAGATCGCCACGTCGTAGACCAGGCCGTCCACCCGGCCGAGAACCAGGGCGTGGCTGGAGACCTCCATGACGACGACGTTGACGCCACGTTCACGCATGACCGCGAGGAGCGCGTGCAGATCGGGCGCCTCCGGTGTCGTGCGGGCGCTGGGCAGCATCCCCCCGCCGATGCGTACGCCGGTCGTGCCGATCACGCCGACCGTGCGTCCGCCCGCGCTCAGACCGGCGGCGAGTAGCGCCGCGGTCGTCGTCTTGCCATTGGTGCCGGTAATACCGATGACGGTGAGCGTCTGAGCCGGATCGCCGTACACCGCGGCCGACACCGCACCGAGCACCTTCCGCGGATCCTCGGCGATCAGCAGGGGCAGGCCGTGGAAGTAGTCGACTCCCGTTCGATCGGCGTAGCCGAATGGGCCCGGATCCGTGAGCACGGCCGCTGCACCGAGGGCCAGTGCCTGCTCGGCGAACTTCGCGCCGTGGGTGTGCTCGCCGGGCAGTGCCGCAAAGAGGTCACCGGGCTGCACGGCACGGGAGTCGTGGGTAATGCCGGTGATGACGATGTCGCGCGACGCCGGATCGGGCAGTTCGAGATCGAATCGCTCCGCGATCTGGCCCAGGGTGAGCGGCGCCTCGATCGTCGTGGGCCGCAGGGTCGCCGTCACGACGCCACCCTATTGGGCGGTCGTGGCTGAAGCGGTCGTCGACGCGGCGGACGCGCCGGTGGTCGACGGGGCGACACGGCGGGCCTGCAGGGCGTAGGTCATGACCTCGCGGAAGACCGGACCGGCGAGCTCGCCACCGAGCTGCTCGACGGTCGGCTTGACGATCGCCACCGCGACGACGAGCTCGGGGTTGTCGATCGGTGCCATGCCGATGAAGGAGCCGATCGTGGTGCCGTCGTAGCAGCCGCACTCGGGGTTGATGACCTGCGCGGTGCCGGTCTTGCCACCGACGCGGTAGCCCGGCACGGCGGCCATCGGCGCGGTGCCCTTGTCGGAGACGACGTACTCGAGCATCTCGCGGACCTGACGCGCAGTGCGGGCGCTGACGACCCGGTCGCGCTCGACCACCGGAGCGTCGGCGAAGATGCGCGGCTGCATCCGCACTCCGTCGTTGGCGATGGTGGCGAAGACATCGGCGATCTGCACGGAGTTGACGCTGAAGCCCTGACCGAAGGTGAGGGTGGGGAACGTCGTCGCCGACCAGGTGTCCATCGACGGCAGGTAGCCGTCGGACTCGCCCGGCAGACCGAGACCGGTGGGCTCACCGATGCCGAAGCGCTGCATGTAGTCGTAGAGCGCGGCCTCGGGGATCGTCTCGGCGGCGAGGATGGTGCCGATGTTGGAGGACTGCGACAGGACGGTGGTGAGATCCCAGTTGTAGGTGCCGTGCTCGCTCGCGTCGTGGAAGGTCTTGCCACCGCGATCGAGGGTGCCGGGGATCTCGAACATGGTCGTCGGTGTCGCGCCGCCCTCCTCGAGGACTGCGGCCATCGTCATGATCTTGGAGGTCGATCCGGGCTCGAAGACCTCGCGCAGCGCTCGGTTGCCGAGGTTGGCCTCCTCCGCATTCGCCAGGTCATTGGGATCGAACGTCGGTACCGAGGCGAGCGCGAGCACATCACCGGTGCGCGGGTCCATCACCACGATCGAGCCGCTCTCCGCGCCGGAGGTGGCG
>CAYGMM010000236.1:0-2687 GCA_964351035.1 uncultured Actinomyces sp. | reverse complement strand
TTCGGGAGCCGGCAGAGCCGGCTCCCGCCTCGACGCCGGGTGCGGAGGATGAGGCCACCGAGGCTGATGCCAAGGTCGCTGAGCTCACCGACGATCTGCGTCGGGTTCACGCCGAATACGCCAACTACCGCAAGCGGGTCGAGCGGGATCGCGAGACCGCGCGCGAGGCGACCATCGGCCAGGTGCTCACGGAATTGCTCCCCGTCCTCGACGACGTGGCTCGCGCTCGCGAGCACGGAGAACTCGAGGGGGCTTTCAAATCCGTGGGTGAGTCGCTCGAAGGCGTCTGCGCCCGACTCGGACTGGAGATGTTCGGGGCGGCCGATGAGCCGTTTGACCCGGCCATCCACGAAGCACTGACGAGTGAGACCCGCGAGGGACTTGACGGACCGATCGTCGCATCGGTCTACCAGCCGGGATACCGGCTCGCCGGTCGCGTACTGCGCCCGGCCCGCGTCGCCGTAGCCGATAGCTAGGCCGGCGACACCGGACATGAACGAGGCAGGATGAATAAGGACTGGCTGGAGAAGGACTTCTACAAAGTCCTTGGCGTGACCAAGGGCGCCTCAGCCGATGAGATCAAGAAGTCCTATCGCAAACTCGCGCGTGAACTTCACCCGGACAAGAACCCCGGTGACGCCAAGGCCGAGGAGCGGTTCAAGGAGGTCTCCGAGGCCTACGACGTCCTCTCCGATGACAAGAAGCGCGCCGAATACGACGAGGCCCGCACGCTCTTCGCGAGTGGTGGCGGAGGCTTCGGCGGTGGCGGCTTCGGGGGTGGCGGCTTCGGCTCACCGGGCGGCTTCGGTGGCGGCCAGACCTACGACTTCAATGACGTCTTTGGTGCTGACGAAGGTGGCCTGGGCGACATCCTGGGCAACATCTTCAACAGGGGCCGCGGTGGCTCCGGTCGTCGCGCGCAGCCGCGTCGCGGCCAAGATGTCGAAAGCGAGATCACGCTGGGCTTCGACGACGCGCTCAACGGCGTCACCGTCCCACTGCGCCTCGCCAGCGAGGCGGCCTGTGACAGCTGCCACGGCACCGGTGCGCGCGCAGGCACTGTGCCACGGGTCTGCCCGACCTGTGAAGGCACCGGGCAGACGACGCGCAATGCGGGTGGCTTCGCCTTCGCTGAGCCGTGCGGTGCGTGCGCCGGACGCGGGCTCATCGTCGATGATCCATGCCCCACGTGCCACGGCTCCGGCCGCGGCCTGAGTACCCGGACCGTTCAGGCCCGCATCCCGGCGGGCGTCAAGGACGGTGCGCGCATTCGGCTCAAGGGCAAGGGTGCCCCGGGCGAGCGCGGTGGCCAGAACGGCGACCTTTACGTCGTGGTGCACGTCACCTCGCACCCGGTGTTCGGCCGCAAGGGCGACAACCTCACCGTGACGGTGCCGATCACGTTCACCGAGGCAACGCTCGGTGGTCAGGTGGTCGTCCCCACACCGGGTGGTGGCACCGTGACTTTGAAGATCCCGGCCGGGACCGCCAACGGGCGCACGTTCCGCGTGCGCGGCAAGGGTGTTGCGCGCAAGGACGGCACGAAGGGTGATCTCCTCGCGAGCGTCGAGGTCAAGGTGCCGGCCGAGCTGTCCGACGAGGCACGTGAGGCGCTGCAGAAGTACGCCGAAGCGACTGCCGGCGAGGATCCGCGTGCGGATCTGCTGGCGGCAGCGAAGGGCTAGCCATGGACGACACCACCCCGGTCTACACGATCTCCGTAGCCGCCGAGTTGGCGCAGATGCATCCGCAGACGCTGCGCCAGTACGACCGGCTCGGACTCGTCGTACCCAAACGCGCCAACGGCCGGAACCGGCTGTACTCGGCACAGGATGTGGCGCGCCTGCGGGAAGTGGCCGAACTCTCGGCAGCGGGAATCAGCCTTGAGGGCATCCGCCGGGTCCTGGAATTGCAGGCCGAGGTCGACCGCCTGCGCCTTCAGGTCAATGCCTACGCCGAAGAGAAGCGGTCTACCTCCCTGGTGCTGTGGCGACCGCAGCGACGCCGGGGCGCCTGACACAAGACTCATCAACGAACCGTAGAAAGTGAACGAAGGAATACCGATGGACATCAAGTTCACCACCAAGGCGCAGGACGCGCTCGGTGCCGCCGTGCGTATTGCCGCCGCCAAGGGCAACGCACAGGTCGAGCCCCTGCACATCCTGGACTCGCTGCTGCAGCAGGGCGAGGGCATCGCCACCGCACTACTCGACGCGGTGGGCGTCGACCGTGCTGCGCTGACCGCCGAGGTGCGTTCCGCGATCGATGCGCTCCCCAGCGCGAGTGGTTCATCGGTATCCGCCCCACAACTCAGCCAGCAGTCGTACGCCGTCGTCAACAAGGCGCAGGAACTCGCGCAGGAGCGCGGCGATGAATACGTCAGCACCGAGCATCTGCTCATTGCCCTGGCCAGCGAGCCGGGCGTTCGGGAACGATTGACCCAGGCCGGTGCCACTCCCGAGGCACTCATGGCGGCGCTGCAGGAGATGCGAGGAGGAGCACGCGTGACCAGTCCCGATCCGGAGGGCACCTTCCAGGCCCTCGAGAAGTACGGCGTCGACCTCACCGCGCGCGCCCGCGAGGGCAAGATCGACCCGGTTATCGGGCGCGACGACGAGATCCGCCGCACCATTCAGGTGCTGTCGCGGCGTACCATGAACATCCCCGTGCTCATCGGTGAGCCGGGC
>CAYGMM010000235.1:0-2737 GCA_964351035.1 uncultured Actinomyces sp. | reverse complement strand
GCCGCGGTCTTGGCCGGGGCCGCGGTCTTGACGGGAGCAGCCTTCTTCGCTGGGGTGGCCTTCTTGGCCGGGGCCGCCTTCTTGGCCGGGGCCGCCTTCTTGGCCGGGGCCGCGGTCTTGGCGGGAGCAGCCTTCTTCGCTGAGGTGGCCTTCTTCGCTGGCGCAGTCTTCTTCGCGGGTGCTGCCTTCTTGGCCGGGGCCGCGGTCTTGGCGGGAGCAGCCTTCTTCGCTGGGGTGGCCTTCTTGGCCGGGGCCGCCTTCTTTGCGGGTGCCGACTTTGCGGCTGTCGCCTTCTTTGCGGTCTTCCCGGTGCTGGCCATTCAGGCGCCTCCCGACCTAGTGCCATGAAGAGGGCCCGTGTCAAGTCCCTGATGGGCTTGGACGGGCGCGTTTCCGGAGCGGAAACATCCGAAGTGTCTCACGGTATTCCTGTCTCCCCGCACGCGCCCCCGCGCCGGAGTGTCCCACTGACGCCGAACGGGACCGAGGTCAACGAACCAGTACAGCGCGACCCTGCCCCACGGGAACGGCCATGGATGCCTCCTGGATCACCGGTGCATCCACCGCGAGGGGCCCCAGCCCGGCGACCCAATAGGTGCCGCGCCAGATCGTGGCAACGCGGACCAGTGCCGTCCTCGCCTGCCGGTAGGTGTGGTCGGCCGTGGGCACATCGCCGGTGACCCGACGACCATCCCCGAAGTCCCAGCGCCACACCGGTTCTAGGCGCAGATGCACCGGCAGGTCCACGATCGTCGTATCGATCTCGCGCGCACCGGCCTCCTGACCGGCATCGACGTAGACCGGTAGTTGCACGAGGGCATCACCGGCCGGACGCCGACTGGGCCGCAAGGCGGGCACGAACTCGGTCATGGACTCGCGCAGACTCCCCTCGACACGCCAACGACTCACCGGACCGTCCTCGCTGTAGCAGGCTGCCCCCAGATCGCGCTCCCCCGCGCCCGGCCGAGTCAGGTAGACGCGCAGCCATGTGCCGTTGGGACCGCACAGGCGGGCCGGTCCTCGGCACGACCCGGCCGTCGTCATCTCGCACTGCACGACGGCCCGCCACGAGCACCCCAGACAATCCGAAGCATCCACGCGACCGTCGTGGAACACCTGGGGCGGCAGGATCAGGCTTCCGCTCCCGACGAACGCATCGCGCTCGTCGTCACCGATGATGCCCACGTCGGCGCGCGCGGCGCCCATGGTCCACAGCGCCCTGCCCGACTGCGGCGTACCCATGATGACGAGCGGGACACTCACCATCAGACATGCGATAGCGGCGAGAAAGGCACGCGGCGGGGCGAGGAGTTGGCGAACACGCATGCCGCGACGCTAGGCAGACGCAGGGTCCGATGCCAGGGACGCGCGTGAACCACGCATGCACGATGCGCGCTCCGGAACCGGCGGGGACGCCCTAGGAGGTCACGGAGGCATCGGCGAGCGCATCCCGCACGATCCGTCCGACCTGGTCTTTCTCAACAAGGAAGCCGTCGTGTCCGTACGGCGAGTGCACGACACGCATGGGACCCGCTCCCGGAACCGCCGCCACAAGATCCTCCTGCAGCCGCAGCGGGAACAGCCGGTCGGAGTCGATACCGACCACGGTCAGGGGTGACTCGATCCGGCCGAGCGCTTCGACCGTGCTGCCCCGGCCGTGTCCGAGGTCGAACAGGCTCATGGCTCTCGTCAATGCGATGTAGGTATTGGCATCGAAGCGTCGAGCAAGTTTGTCCGCGTGATGGTCGAGGTAGGACTCGACGGCGAAGCGCCCGCCCTGCCACGGATCCTCGTCGCCCTGTGGGGACCGGCCGAAGCGCAGATCGAGTTCGCTCTCCGTGCGGTAGGTGAGGTGTGCGATGCGGCGCGCGATGCCCATTCCTGCATGCGGGCCGTCACCCGGCTCAGCGTCGTAGTAGTCGCCATCACGGAACTTCGGGTCGGCTTCAATGGCGGCGATCTGGGTGGCGTGCGTGCCGATCTCATCGGCCGTCACCGCCGCCGTTGTGCCCAGCACGAGGCCCGCGCGTACGCGATCGGGATGCGCCACCATCCACTCCAGGACCCGCATACCGCCCAGGGAGGGCCCCAGCATCATCGCCCAGGACTCGATGCCCAGGGCATCCATCGTCAACCGCTCGACCTGCACAAGGTCCGGCACCGTGACGATCGGGAAACGGCTCCCCCAGGGCCGCCCATCCGGTGCCGCGCTCACCGGCCCGGTGGTCCCCTGGCAACCGCCAAGGACGTTGGCACACACCACGAACCATTCGTCCGTGTCGATGGGCGCTCCGGGGCCCACCAACCCATCCCACCAGCCGGCCGTCACGTGGCCGGGCCCCGCCGGGCCGACCACGTGAGAATCTCCGGTCAGGGCGTGGCAGACGTACACCGCGTTGCTGCCGTCGGCACGCAAGGTGCCCCACGTTTGGTAGGCCACGGTGACATCGGGCACCACGAACCCGGACTCCAACGTCACGTCACCAATCGAAAGGAAGCGACGCTCGCCGACGGGGTCTCCCGCCCGCCACGCACCGGTGGCTGGCGGGAGACCGTCGTAGGACAGGGGTCCGGCAGAACTCATGGAGTCTCAGGCCTGCTTCGCTGCGCGGAACCCAGCGTCGAGATCGGCAAGGATGTCGTCGATCCCCTCGATCCCGACCGCGAGGCGGATAAGCCCGGGGGTGACGCCGGCTGCGAGCTGCTCCTCAGGGCTCAGCTGCGAGTGGGTCGTCGA
>CAYGMM010000234.1:0-2747 GCA_964351035.1 uncultured Actinomyces sp. | reverse complement strand
GATCATGAGCGGCATCGACGTCGTGTACGACGACCCCGGATTGCAGTCCGAGGCGATGGCGACCGTCACACCCGCATCCCATAGGCGGCGCGCCGGCGCGTATGTCGAGCGAGTCGAGAATTCCGCACCGGGCACCAGTGTCGCGACGGTGTTCGACCCCGCAAGTGCCTCGATGTCGTCATCCGTCAGGTGCGTGCAGTGGTCGACCGACGCCGCCCCCATCTCGACGGCGAGCGAGACACCACCGCCAAACCCGAGTTGGTTGCCGTGCACCCGCAGACCCAACCCCTTGGCCCGAGCCGCCGCCAGGATCGCGCGCCCCTGGTCGACGTCAAACGCGCCGCGCTCGACAAACACATCGGCCCACCGCGCGTGCGGTGCACAGGCATCAAGCATCTCCCCCGCAACCAGTGCGACGTAGTCATCGGGTCGTTCGGCGTACTCCGCCGGCACGACGTGCGCGCCGAGGAAAGTGGTCTCGGCGGTCACCGCTGACGCCGCCACCAGAGAGCGAGCCTCATCGTGCACCGTCAGGCCATAGCCGGACTTCGCCTCAAGCGTCGTCGTCCCCTGCCGGAGCGCCTCCGCCGCCAGCCGCTCCGCGTTCGCCCGCAATTCATCGTCACTGGCAGCGCGCGTCGCCGCCACCGTCGTGCGGATCCCGCCGGCCGCGTACGGCGTACCGGTCATCCGAGCCGCGAACTCCGCTGACCGCTCTCCGGCAAACACCGGATGCGTGTGCGCATCAACGAAGCCGGGGATCACCGCGGCCCCGCCCACGTCGATCGACTCGTCAGCGGCCGGGCAGGATGCCGAAGGGCCCACCCACGCAATGACACCGTCCTCGGCCACCACTGCGGCATCGGTGAGGACACCGAGTACGCCATCGCCCATCGACGAATCCGCGGTAGCGAGTTCGCCGACATTCGTCCAGGCGACCGAGGCCACGATCAGCCCTCGCGCATCGGGACGCGGACGCCCCGCTCATCAGCAACCTCGTCGGCGAGGTCGTAGCCCGCATCGCAGTGCCGGATGACGCCCATGCCGGGATCGTTGGTGAGTACGCGGCGAAGTTTTTCAGCGGCCAGCTCAGTGCCATCGGCCACACTCACCTGACCCGCATGCAACGACCGACCGATCCCCACACCACCACCGTGGTGCAGGGAAACCCAACTCGCACCGGATGCCGTGTTGACCAATGCGTTCAGCAACGGCCAGTCAGCAATGGCATCCGAGCCGTCCGCCATCGCCTCGGTCTCCCGGTAGGGGGAAGCAACCGAGCCGCAGTCCAAATGATCGCGGCCGATGACGATCGGTGCCGACACCTCACCGCTGGCGACCATCTCGTTGAACCGCCCACCAGCCTTGTCACGCTCGCCATAGCCGAGCCAGCAGATACGCGCGGGCAGACCCTGGAAGGCGACTCGCTCTTGCGCCATCGTGATCCACCGGCGCAGGTGATCGTTGTCGGGGAAGAGGTCGAGCACCGCCTTGTCCGTTGCCCAGATGTCCTTGGGATCACCGCTCAGCGCAACCCAGCGGAACGGACCCTTGCCCTCGCAGAAGAGGGGCCGGATGTACGCCGGGATGAAGCCGGGGAACTCAAAGGCGCGACCGAACCCACCGAGCCGTGCCTCGTCGCGAATGGAGTTGCCGTAGTCGAAGACCTCAGCACCTTCATCCATGAACCCGACCATGGCCTCGACGTGCTTGGCCATCGACACGCGTGCCCGGTCGGTGAACTCCTCGGGCTTCTTCGCCGCATAGTCCGGCGCATCACCGAGTTCAATGCCCTCGGGCAGGTAGCTGAGCGGATCGTGGGCACTCGTCTGATCGGTGACGATGTCGATCTCGACACCACGGCGCAGCAACTCGGGGAAGACCACCGCAGCATTGCCGACGACACCGACGCTCAGTGCACGCCGTTCCCGCTTCGCCGCGGTCACCCGCTCGATCGCGTCATCAAGGTCGGTGGCGATCTCATCGAGATAGCGATCCTTGACCCGCTTGGCCAGGCGCGTCGGGTCGACGTCGACGAGGAGACAGACGCCCTCGTTCATCGTGACCGCGAGCGGCTGCGCACCGCCCATGCCACCGCTTCCCGCCGTCAGCGTCAACGTGCCCGCCAGCGAGCCACCGAATTTGCGCGCCGCCACGGCCGCGAAGGTCTCGTAGGTGCCCTGCAAGATGCCCTGGGTCCCGATGTAGATCCACGAGCCGGCCGTCATCTGGCCGTACATCGTCAGGCCCATCTGCTCCAGCCGACGGAACTCCGGCCAGTTCGCCCAATCGCCGACCAGGTTGGAGTTGGCGATCAGCACGCGCGGCGCCCACTCGTGAGTGCGGAAGACACCCACCGGACGGCCCGACTGCACGAGCATCGTCTCGTCGTCGGCCAGGGTGGTGAGCGTGCGAACCATGGCGTCGAACGACGCCCAGTCGCGCGCGGCACGGCCGGTGCCGCCGTACACAACGAGTTTGTCCGGGTGCTCGGCAACCTCGGGGTCGAGGTTGTTCTGCAACATGCGCAGCGCGGCCTCCTGTGGCCAGCCACGTGCGGTGAGCGTGGTTCCGCGGGGAGCGGAGACGGGGCGAGCGCCGGGGAGTGCGTCGGACATGTCAGTTCTCCGTGTGTTCGGTAGGGAGTGTGTTGAGCGGGCCGGTGACGGCCTCGACGGCGCGCAGCACCGCTCCCGAGCGGACGAGGTCCGCCGCGGTAGCGATCTCGGGGGCAAGGTGACGATCGG
>CAYGMM010000233.1:0-2779 GCA_964351035.1 uncultured Actinomyces sp. | reverse complement strand
CTGAGCGGGCCATCGACGAGATCAACGAGATCCGTGCCACGGTGAACCCGGACCTTGAGTTCGCCGGGATCGTGTTGAACCGGCTCCGGGAGAAGACCGAGGAGCACCGCTTCCGCAAGCGCGAGCTGGTGGAGATTCATGGACCGAGTGTGCTGTTGAAGCCCACCCTTCCCGAGCGTGTCGCCATGCAGCAGGCCGAGAGCACCGGTGAGCCGATCCAGGCGGTCAAGTCAGCAGGCGCGCGGGATGTCGCCAAGGTTCTCGACAAGCATCTGAACAAGCTCCTGAAGATGGCCAAGCGAGCTGACGCGGAAACTACTTCCTAGCATCGACCAATGACCGATGCCCCCAACGACTTCGTCGTTGATGGAATTTCCGTGCGGCGCCGACGCGGGCCGTGGATCGTAGAGGACCTAAGCCTGCATGCGCCGGCCGGAAGTGTCAGTGCCGTTCGTGCACCCAACGAACTCCGGCGCACCATGGCACTGCTCGGCATCTCTGGTCGTCTGCCCCTCGAACGCGGCAGCATCCGCATCGGCGGGCGTCAACTCGATGGAAGAGCGCGCGGAGCCGCGGCACGGAGTGTCCGCCACTCCGTCGGCATCGGCTGGGTTCCGCGGCTGGATTCCCTGGATCCGCTCTCGCGCGTCCGCGATCTGATTCGGTCATCGCTGTGGGAGGCGGGTCAACCCCGATCGATGGCTCCCGGCCTCCTCGACACGGTCGCGGTGGCCATCGATCCGGCGGCCCGAATCCGTGACTGCACCACCGACCAGGTGTGGCGCGTAGGAATTGCCTGTGCTCTCGCTCGCCCCCGTGCGGCACTCGTCGTCGAAGGCGTCGGAGAAGGGGTCGTCGACAGCGAGCAAGATGGCCAGTGGGCTCTGCTTCGCCGCCTCGCAGAAGAGCGCAACATCCCCACCGTGGCGGTGACGGCGCAGATTCCCCATGACGTTGCGTCCATAGATGCCTGGGCGACACCGGTGACAACCCGATGATCCGCAGATTCCTCGCGTCCCCCGCATCGGCTAGGGCCTTGATCGGCGTGGCACTGGTGCCGCTCCTGTATGCCGGGACCTTGATCTACGCCTTCTGGAATCCCTACGACGCTTCAGTCAACGTGCCCGCGGCGATCGTGAACCAAGACCAACCGGCGTCGATCAACGGGGATGACACGACGATCGGCGACTCCGTCGTCGACCAACTCATGGCCGATCCGCAGCTCACCTGGACAGTCACGGACGCCGCGACCGCTCAGCAGGGACTCGACTCGGGTCGGTTCTACGCCGTGCTCACCATCCCCGAGGACTTCAGCGCCCGGCTCGCCTCGCAGGTCACCAACAAGCCCGAGCAGGCGCAACTCGTGGTGACGACGAACGATGCCACGAACTACCTCGTCAGCGTGCTCGCCAAGGACGCCCTGATGGCAGCCCAGGGCACGGCATCCCAAGGGATCCAGGCTCAGGTGCTCGACGTCGTCTACAAGGACGCGGGCCAAGCGGTCGCTCAGGCGCGCAAGGCGGCCGAGGGCGCGGCGCAGATCGCGCAAGGCAATGCGGAGATAGCCGATGTGGTCGAGGGCGCGGTCACGGACCTAGAAGGCGTCCCCGCACTTGTTCGGGACATTGATGACGACATTCAAGCCGCCGCTGGCCGCATCGAACAGGTCCCCGATGCGGTGAAGTCCCTCGACGGACGGCTCGCCCAACTTGAACAGGACCTTGCGGCGAAGGGTGAAGTCGAGCTTGCTGCTCAGGTCGGGCAGGTGCGGTCGGCGCTGGAGGACGACGTCCTGCCGTTGGCGGATCAGGCGGCGTCGGCGGCCAAGGATGCGGCTGCCTTTGCCAACGACGCGACCGGTGTGGTCGAGAAGGCTGCGAAGCAGGCCGACGGAGCAGTCGCCCAGGTCGATGAACTCGCTGCCGGATCACAGGAACTCGCCGACGGTCTGGCGAAGGCGCTCACCGGCCTACCCGACGTTCTGCAGGCATCAGAAACCGACTTTGCCGATGTGCTCTCCCAGCCGGTTGTCATCAACGGCAAGACACAGAACACGGTCGCAACGTTCGGCGACGGATTCGCCCCGTACTTCGTCCCCCTGGGGCTCTTCGTCGGCGCCATCACCGGCATGCTGCTGCTGCGCAGCCTCGACACGCGCGCACTGCTTCTGGCGTCATCTCCGTGGCGCATGGCCGCCTCAAGTTGGCTCGACATTGTCATCTTGGGCACGGTGCAGTCAGTCATCCTCCTTGGGATCTTGGTGTGGGTGATCGGAGTTCAGGCGGCCAGTCTCGGCGGGCTCGCGCTGATCATGTGGGTGTCGTCTATCGCCTTCTTGAGCCTTGTCTGGCTACTCAAAGCCGCAATGGGAGTCGTCGGGAATGCGACCGCCATCGTCCTTCTCGTCATCCAACTCGCGGGCAGCGGTGGGGCCTACCCGATCCAGACATTCCCCGAGGTCTTCCAGGTGCTCAAGCCGTTCCTGCCCATGAGTTATTCGGTGGACGGGGTGCGCCGCACCATCGCCGGCGGACCCCTGAGTCCCTACGTGACCACGGACCTCGTCGTCCTCGCCGGAATGACGGCGGTTCTACTGGGTCTGGGCATCTGGGTTGCCGCCCGCAAGCAGCGGTTCGCTGTCGCCGACCTAGAGCCAGAACCCACACTCGCCTAATCCCTGCGCCGGTCTGTGCCAGCGGGGAGGGCGGCGGACGAGTCGACGCGTAAGCCGGATTCTGTCGCTCGCCGAAGCGAGGGGCGATCATCCATCTGGGATCAC
>CAYGMM010000232.1:0-2788 GCA_964351035.1 uncultured Actinomyces sp. | reverse complement strand
TGGCCCGAGTCGGGTTCGTGGGGACGCCCGGCGTCCTGGCCCGAACCCGATTCACGGGGGCGGCGTACCCCCGCGGCGAGCGCCATCTTCGGTAGCTGGGTGGTCTTGCCGGACCCGGTCTCCCCGGCGACGATGACCACCTGGTGTTCGGCGAGCGCCGCCATGATGTCATCCCGGCGTTCGGAGACGGGCAGGTCAGCGGGGTAGTCCCAGGTGAGTTCACCCCCTGCCAGTTGGTCCGACGTCACAGGCAAACCCTAGGCGCGGCATCGGGTGCGGGCGGGTACGGCGCCTCACCGCGCGGCCTTCTCGAGGTCGTCGACCCCGTGGGTCCACGACCCGGAGGGGCCGGCGCGGGGCGAGCCAGCCGGTTCGACCCGGTATCCACGAGGGACGTGGGCCACTTCACCCGGCGCCAATGCGCGTCGCCCGCCCGATTCGGGGTCTAATGGAGACATGGTGTGGGGTTTGCGCGCCCTGGCGGCGCTCGGCGTGCTCGCGGTGCTGCTCGGCATCGGTGTCGCCGTGGCCACCGGCCCGGTGACCGCTGGCGCACCGTTGGTCACCGCCACCGCCTCCGATACCGCCGCCGAGGAAGACGTCGTCACCGAGCCCCAGCCGCTGCCGACGCAGTCTGAAGCCGGAACGGCATCGGATGAGTCCTCCGCCGAAGAACCGGCGTACATCCCCTACGACGAACGGCCCACCGCAGTCTTCATCGGTGACTCGATCACCCGGGGGATGACCGAGCCCGGGTCGTGGGATGTGGAAGAGCACTCCTGGTACTACGGGCTGCTGGATGACACCACCGGCGTGGTCCGGTTCGGCGGCTCGGTCTCCGAGGTGGGGATGACCACCTCGTGGATGGCGGGCCAGGCGTGGAACGCCCTCGCCCTGTCGCCGGACATCCTCATTGTGCTCGGTGGCACGAACGACATCTCCGGTGAGATCGACGTCGACTACGTGATCTCGAACTTCCAGCGCATCAAGGATGCGGCCGACCTGCTCGGCGTCCCGATGGCCGTCGGGACCGTGCCTCCGCGAGAAGACCCGTACGCCGATGCCCGCGCGGTCCTCCTGAACTCAGCGCTCACCGCCTGGGCAGCGCGTGAGGGCGTGATCTTGCTCGACACCGCGGCCCCGCTCCGGGATCCCTCGGGTGGCTGGATCTACGGGTACTCCGGAGATGGGCTGCACCCCACCCCCGAGGCCAGCAGATTGATGAGCGAAGCCGCCGCAAACGCCTTGCGCGGGATACCCCTGGGGGTATAGCCTTCGGGCAGACCCAACCAGGAGGCTCATCCCTATGACGACCGCAGGCGTTCCCCATGTCATCACCCTCGACTCCACCGGCCTCGGTGATCGCAGTTACATCGTTCACGACGGGCAGCACGCCCTCGTGGTCGATCCGCAGCGCGACATCGACCGCGTCGAGCACCTCATCGCCGAATACGGCCTCGAGATCGCGCACGTCGTGGAGACCCACTTCCACAACGACTATGTGACCGGTGGCCTGGAGTTGGCCCAGAAGCACGGTGCGAAGTACTCCGTGCCCTCCGGCTTCCCGATCGAGTTCGACGCGATTGAGGTCAATGACGGCGACACCTTCACGGTGGGCAATCTCGACGTCGAGGTGCTCCACACTCCCGGCCACACCCCCAATCACATGTCGTACGCCGTGGGCGTCGGTGAGAACAAGGTGGTCTTCACCGGTGGCTCGCTGCTCTTCGGCAGCGTTGGCCGGCCGGACCTGGTGGCGCCGGACCTCGCCGTGAAGCAGGCGCACGATCAGTGGCATTCGGCCCAGAAGATCGCCAACAAGCTCGCCGACGAGACCCCGATCTACCCGACGCACGGCTTCGGCTCGTTCTGCTCGGCGACGCAGGCGGGCGGCCTCGCCTCGACGGTCGGTCACGAGAAGACCATCAACCCCGTCCTCACCGAGGACGAGGAGGCCTTCGTGCAGGGCATGCTCGCCGGCCTTGACGTCTTCCCGGCGTACTACGCGCACATGGGTCCGGCCAACACCGTTGGCCCGGCTGACGTCGACCTCAGCACCCCCGAACTCGTCGACCCCGAGGAACTCCTGGCCCGCGCCCGTCGCGGTGAGTGGATCGTCGACCTGCGCAACCGTGAGGTCTTCGCGGCCGGTCACGTCCCCGGTGCGGTGAACTTCGGTCTCGACGGCGCCTTCATCAACTACCTCGCCTGGATGATGCCGTGGGGCACCCCGGTGACGCTGCTCGGTACGACGCCCGAGCAGGTTGAGGAGGCCCATCGCGAACTCGTGCGTGTCGGCATCGACCAGACCACGGGCTCGGCCGTCGGCGGCCCGGACTACTGGCTGGCCAATCCCGCCGATGCAGCGACCCTGCGCCGCCTGTCGTTCGACGATCTGGCCAAGGAAGTCAACGACGATGCCTACATCATCGATACCCGTCAGATCCTGGAGTGGGAGGCCGGCCACGTCGCGGGCGCCAACTTCATCCCGTTCTACGAGGTTGCCGATCGTCTGGCCGAGATCCCGCGTGACAAGCCGGTCTACATCTACTGCGGCTCCGGCTACCGGGCTGCTGCGGTGGCGTCGGTCCTGCAGCACGAGGGTTTCGACAACGTCACGCTCGTCGACGACGAGTTCGGCAATGCCGCCAAGCACGGCTTCGAGATCGAGATGACTGCCGCTCCCGAGCGCGAGCCCGGCTGGACCTGGATCGCCTCGCGCAGCGCCGTCCGCTCCTTCGAGGAGAAGACCGCCGCCAAGGCATAGCGAACAGACAAAAGGGCGGGC
>CAYGMM010000231.1:0-2793 GCA_964351035.1 uncultured Actinomyces sp. | reverse complement strand
GGTCCTGACCCTCGGATGCGCGCGTGACGGAGAGCACAGCATCGGCCCGGCCTACCGCGAATGCTGAGAGTGAGGCAGGCCCATCCGACGGCGTGTAGTGACCGCCGACGATCGGGACGCGATATAGATCCGCGGCCCAACGCATTCCCGCGAGGATGCGCTGGGCTTGATCCGGGGGTGCGATGACCGTGTCGACAATCGCCAACGGCTCACCCCCCATGGCGGCGACGTCATTGACGTTTGCGAGCACAGCGGCGATGCCCGCGCCATAGGGGTCTCCGGTGACGAACGGCGGGTAGATGGCCTCACCGCAGGCGATGACGGTTGATCCGTCCAGAGCCACCGCGGCACCGTCGTCGCCGGGACCGCTGAGCCAGTTGCCCGGTGGCAACACCTCGGAGATCAGACCGATGCTCCTCTTGGCGGCAACGGAAGGGTTATTCGCCACGGCGGCGACGATCCCCTCAAGCACGTCGGCGTCGCCGGTCATGGGGTCCCCGATCTGCCGAGTGAGGTGTCCGAAAGTGAATGGTCTCCTATCATAGTGACGTGCGCCCCGATTTCCTCCGGCTCGAACAATTGCCCCCGAAGCCGCGCCAGGTCGGCCTCACGCACGCGCTCGACAAGGGCATCAGCGTCGAGGCCATGGTGGGGATTCTCACGTCGTATCGCGAGTTCATCGACATCTGGAAGTTTGGCTGGGGCACGTCGTACGCCGAGCCCCGCATAGCGGACAAGATGGCACTCCTCAAGGCGCATGGTGTGCAGGCGTGCATCGGCGGGACTCTGCTGGAGATCGCATGGGCGCATCAACGAGTCGAGGAATGCCTCGACTGGGCACAGTCCGTCGGTTTCGAGGCCGTTGAGGTTTCGCGGGGGATCGTGCCCATGACCCTGGATGAAAAACAGGCCATCATCAGACGCGCGGCCACGGAGTTCACGGTCTTCGCAGAAACGGGATATAAGAGTCAGGATCGACTGCTCCTCCCCGAAGAGTGGCGCCAGGAGATCCTTGAGGATATGGCAAGTGGTGCACGTTATGTCGTGGCCGAAGGCCGTGAGAGTGGCACCTTCGGTGTGTATAACTCCGAAGGAGAGACCCACATAGACGTGGTGGACGCCGCTGTTGAATCTGCCGGCATTGAGCGAGTCATCTTCGAAGCACCCCGCAAGGATCAGCAGGTGTGGTTCATTGAGCGCCACGGACCCACGGTGAATCTCGGCAATATCGGGGTCTTCGATCTCCTCGCTCTTGTCACACTAAGACTCGGGCTGCGTGCCGATACGGTTCAACTTTCCACTCCCGACACCGCCCCGGCCAGAACATGACGACGATGGCGCAGGTGTTACGCGCCACGCGCAACGCAGTCCCGAGCGCCTACCGTGGCGTGGCGATCTCATACCTGGACGCGCCGCTCACCGAAGAAGGACTGGTCGAGGCCTACGTTGGTCGTGAGTCCTATCGGCGTACTCGCTTCATCGTGGTACGTGGCCCTGAGGGTGACACGGCCCTGCTGCACGTGACTCGGGAGGATCACGAGTCCCTTTTCGCGCCGATCACCGCGGTTGAGGTGCTCGCCCTGCCGTCCGAGACGGCCTACGTCGTCGCTCCGGATTCGGACACCGCCGTCCCTTCCAGTCTCGCTGCGGTCGCGTTGCGGGAAGCACCTCAGGCAAAGGCGGTCGTGGTTGAAGGGAAATATCGTCATATCAATTTCATCTTGAACCCCGACCCCATCAGGCTCACGGTGCTCGAGGTCATCCCGCCCCTCCCGGCGAAGCTCGCCGACCAGGTGCGGCGCCTGCTGGATACGGCTGAGGACCTCGCGCCCATGGTCGTGGACGTCCGGGCGACCGATCTGGCGGAACTGGCTCGCGAGGTCGCATCCCCGTGTTACCTGTTCCCTTGCCGAGGTTCGGATGCCGCTATCGAGGGCGCACAGATGCGCTACCTCGATGAGCGTCCTTCACGACAGGACTGGGCTCTCGTCGGCTGCGAGCGCTCCCGTCAGATTCATGAGTGGTTCTACGGCGATGTTCCGCCGGGTGTCGACATGTGCCCGCGGAGGGCGAACGTCTCAGGAGACGGCGCCATCCTCGCCAAGTGCTGCTTGCTGGAGTCGACGATTGAGGTCGACGACGACCGGGTCGTGGTGCCCTGGGGGGCTTCGATGGCTCAGGTGCGCGAGGCGCTCAGCATCATCGCGCAGGAACGGGAGCCCCAGTGGTCAGCCGTCTGACGGAGTCCACGATGTACGGGCATGGCTGGACCACACCGAAGGCTGAGACGATCCTCTCCGAGCCCGCCCGAGTGGCCACCTGGCTGCACATCCTGGGCGTCCTCGCACGAGAGCAGGCGGCTATGGGGTTTATTCCCCCCGAAGCGGCCCGGGACATCGCGGCGCTGGACGTGAATGATCTGGACCTTGACGCGGTGGCCGAGGGCACGCGGCGAACATCGCATTCCACCCTTGGTTTCATTCAGACTCTGCAGCAGGTGCTTCCCGAGGGAGAACGCGAGCACGTCTACTTCGGGATCACTGTCCAGGACCTGAAGGACAGGTGGTTCGGTATAGTCATGCGCGATATAGGGGAACTGGTGCTGGCGGATCTGCGCGAGTGCGAGGCCTCGTGCATCACCCTGGCGCTTGACCACCGCGAAACCGTGATGCCGGGACGCACGCACGGGCAGTCCGGGTCTCCCATCACCTTCGGCCTCAAGGCAGCCACGTGGGCCGATGAGATCGAGCGGCAGTTCCAACGGGTCGAGGAGGGTATGACCCGCTGGTCGGT
>CAYGMM010000230.1:0-2815 GCA_964351035.1 uncultured Actinomyces sp. | reverse complement strand
AAGTGGTGTGCCTGGACGCCGCCTCACTGCGCGATCCGACGTACATCACCATGTCATCCCTAGATCTCATGGGCAGCAAGCCGGTGTCGTTGATGGTGCGCCTGTCTGACGAGGAACTCCTCATCGTCGAACGGCGAAGCAGTGGGCCATATTCAGACTTCCAATCAGCAACCAACTTCGGTGGACAACTCAAAGACCTGAACCACTTCACGGCTTATCGCGTCAACGTGAACGGCCCCTACCAGCGCGTCGACGGCCGAGACTTCGGCGACATCGGACCGAACTTCTGGGCCTACATCCTGGAGAACGGGCAACTGCGCATTAGGAAGTCCGTGACGTACCAGGGAGTCAATGTCAGGGTCGTCGGCCCTAATCAGGTGCGCCTTGCTCGGGTGAACGAGGACCGTACTGCGAGCGGTCCGAGCGAGCCGCGCGCCAATTGACGATGCGTGCCAGACTACGGCGATGGCGCGACGGGCCTGCGGTGCGGAACCTCGGTTGTCTGCATGAGCGTCCACTACCGGTCCTGCAACCTCTGCGAAGCATCCTGCGGGCTACAGATCACAGTCGAGAGCAACCGCATCGTCGACATTCGTGGCGACATCAACGACCCGATGAGCCAGGGCTACGTCTGCCCGAAGGGCATCGCTCTTGCCGATCTGCATGAGGATCCGGACCGACTGCGCCAGCCCATTCGCAAGCGTGCCGACGGCGAATGGGAACCCATCGGGTGGGACGCTGCCTTTGACCTTGTCGCGCAGCGTCTACTCGACGTTCGTCGGCGCCACGGCGACGACTCGATCGGGATGTATCTCGGCAACCCCATCACCCACGGATGGGCGCCGGTCACTCTGATTCCGCTCCTCCTCAAGGCCCTGCGCACTCGACATCGCTATTCGGCGGCGAGTGTTGACCAGCAGCCGCAGCACCTGCTCAGCTATCTGCTCTTCGGATCGCCGCTGCTCTTGCCGGTCCCGGATATCGATCGCACGGAACATCTGCTCGTGATCGGGGCGAACCCGATGGTGTCCAACGGCAGCATCATGACGGCGCCGGATATGCGTCGTCGCCTGCGGGCGCTACGCCAACGCGGGGGGCGCCTGGTGGTGATCGATCCGAGACGTACCGAGACCGCCGACCTCGCCGACGAGCATCACTTCATCGAGCCTGGCACGGACGTGCTTCTGCTTTCGGCCATGGTGCACACGCTCTTCAACGAGAATCTGGTCAGCCTGGGAGCAGCGGCGGCTTACGTCGACGGAGTGGACAGCATCCGCGCCATGGTCCAGCCATTCAGCCCCGACGTGGTCGCGGACAAGACCGGGATAGATGCCGGCACCATCCGTCGACTCGCCCGGGACTTTGCCAAAGCCCCAACTGCAGCCGCCTACGCGCGTCTCGGTGTATGCCAGACCGAGTTCGGCACCACGGCGTACTGGCTGGTGCATGTCCTCAACATCCTCACCGGTCGCCTAGACAGCAAGGGCGGGTGGATGTTCGCTCTCCCAGCCTTCGACCTGCCAGTCATCGGAGCCAAGACGACTGACCTCATCGGCTACGACCGCTGGCGCTCACGCGTCAAAGGGCTCCCCGAGTTCGCGGCGGAGTTCCCCAGCATCACTCTCGCTGATGAGATCCTCACTCCAGGAGAGGGACAGGTGCGCGCGCTGATCCTCTACGCCGGGAACCCCGTATTGACGGTTCCGGACGGTCGGCGCATGGATCAGGCCCTTGCGGATCTGGAATTCTGCGTGTCCGTCGACTTCTACCTCAATGAGTCGAACCGGCATGCCGACATCATCCTCCCTCCCACCGCCGTGCTTGAGCGGGAGGAGTTCGATGTCGTATTCGGTGCCGTGAGCGTGCACAACCACGTGCGCTTCGGCGAACAGGTTCTCGAGCCGGGGCCGGACACACGTAGCGATGCGGACATCCTGCTCGAAATTCTGTGGCGGATTGACGCGAATCGGGTGGGTCAGCGACGAGCTCGGATCGCCCACGGGTTGCGCACTTGGTTTTTCCCAAGGCGGTTCGTTGATGCGGCGCTGCGAGTGGGTCCGTGGGGAGTGCGCAAAGGCCGCCGGGGGCTGTCCCTGGCCAAGCTCCGCAAGGCACCACATGGCGTGGATCTCGGCCCGCTGCGGTCGATGCTTCCCCGAAGACTCATGACCTCCGATCGACGCATCCAACTGGCTCATCCCGTCGTGGTGGCTGACTGGCCGCGTGTTCGCGAGCTGCTCACGTCTGAGGACGAGCGGGATTCCTTCCTACTCATTGGTCGACGCCATCTACGTAGCAATAACTCCTGGATGCACAACTATCCGCGACTACTCCGTGGGACCAATCGATGCACGTTGTTCATGCATCCCGATGATGCTGACCGCGGTGGATACGCAACGGGGAGCGCGGTCACCATCTCCTCAGGCACTGGCGAGATTGATGCTGAGGTCTACGTCACCGACGCGATCAAGCCGGGGGTCGTGAGCCTGCCGCATGGCTGGGGGCATTCGGGCAGAGCAAGCGCCGGACGCACAGCTCAAACCACCGACGGGGCGAGCGTCAACGACATCATCGACGGGGCGCGATTCGATCCCCTCAGCGGGAACGCCGCGGTGACGGGGGTCCGGGTACATATTCGCGCTAAATAGGGCGTCGTCGCCCCGCAGAGTGGACCGAGCGTTGCGCACCTGCGCGGTCAATGTTACAGTCTGTAACATGACTAAGACGGAGCGTCACACGTGGGAGGAGACGCGCTCCAACTTCAAGGATGATCAGCGTCGCTCGATCGTGGCCTCAGCCTTGACCATCCTCATGG
>CAYGMM010000229.1:0-2824 GCA_964351035.1 uncultured Actinomyces sp. | reverse complement strand
GACAGGACCACCGCATCCTCGGTGAGGTGATCCACCTGGCCGCGGGCGAGTTTGATCTTGCCGTCCGCCACCAACTCTGAAGCACCTACGTCGATGTAGTAGCCGGAGCCGCGGCGCAGGTACTTCATGAACAGCCCGCTGCCGTCATCGCCCCAGTCGAGGTCGAAGCCAGCCTTCTCCAGCCGGTCGTAGAAGTCGGCATCCCGCTCGCGCATCTGGTCATAGAGCGGGATCTGGAAGGTGTGCATGATCCGATACGGCAGCGACGCAAAAATGAGATCGGCCTTCTCTGTCGTAACGCCGTTTGCCACTGCTTCCTCGGAGTAGAGCGCGCCGAGGCCGATGTCCATGAGCGTGTCGGACTTCACGATGTGTGTGCTGGTGCGCTGCACCATGGTGACGTCCGCGCCGTGCTCCCACAGCGCCGCGCTGATGTCGTGCGCGGAGTTGTTCGAGCCGACGACGACCACCTTCTTGCCGGCGTACGACTCCGGTCCGGGATGCTGCGAGGAGTGGTGCTGATCGCCCTTGAAGACGTCCATCCCGGGGAAGTTCGGGACGTTGGCCTTGCCGGACATGCCGGTGGCGAAGACGAGTTGCTTCGGCGTGAGGACGACCTCTTCACCATCGCGATCGACGACGACCGTCCAGATCTTCGCCTCGTCATCCCAACTGGCCGACTTCACCGTCGAACGCGTCCAGTAGGGGATCTCCATGACCCGCGTGTACATCTCGAGCCAGTCGCCGATCTTGTCCTTGGGCGCGAAGACCGGCCAGTTCGGCGGGAATGGCAGATAGGGCAGATGGTCGTACCAGACCGGGTCGTGCAGGCACAGGCTCTTGTAGCGCTTGCGCCACTGGTCACCCGGGCGGTCATGCTTGTCGACGACGAGGGCGGGTACGCCGAGTTGCCGAAGGCGCGCACCCAAGGCGATGCCACCCTGCCCGCCACCGATCACCAGTGCGTACGGCTGCGTGCTGTAACCGAGTTCCTCAGCCTCCAACTCGCGTCGCTCGGCCCAGGAGAGGCGATCCTCGACGGCGCCGTGGACGACACCCCTGGGGCGGGAGGCGCCCTGGTTCTCCTCGAAGCCCTTGAGTTCGTAGAGGGTGGTGAGGAAGGTCCAGGCCCCCTGATCATTGAGGCGCAGGTGACCCTTGCCGCGGCCGGCCTCGGTCTCGAAGCCGATCCACGCCTCGGTGATGCCGTCCCCTTCGGAGGGTGGTTCGAGGGTGTGGAAGCCCCTCGGCTTGGTGGTCGCCAGGCAATTGCGCAGCAGGTCCGCGACGCCGTCTGGGCCCTCGACCGTGGTGATGTTCCACGTGAAGGCGATGAGATCGCGCCAGAAACTCTCGGGTGCAAAGAGTTGCGCGGCGGCGTCGATATCGCTGGCGGTCAAAGCGGATTCGAAGTCGGCGAGCCACTGGTCGACGCGCGCTTGCGCGGCGTCTACCTCGACCTCGGCCTCGGCAAGTTGGGTCACGGAACCTCCCGGTGTCGGTGTGGGGGATAGCCCACGCCCGAGAGGCCCATGGCGACAAGGGTTGCAGCGGGGTTGCACCGGTCCGGTGCGATCGCAGGACAGATGCGCTGGGCGGGTCTAGCCTGCGGATACCTGGCTTTGTCGGGGCAGGAGGTGGGCTGTGACCGTCATCGAATCCATCGCGCCCGGCACCAACCTTCCCCAACTCGCACAGACTCTGCGGCACGTTCACTCGGCCGTCCTCGAGGGACGACCCACTCCCGTGCAACCCCGTGAGGTGGTACGCCGGTCCTGGGATCGCGTGGTGTCCTACGGGCTCTCCCCGGATGGCGCACCGCGGGCGGATCCGCTGCCGCCAGAGGAGTTGGAACGGCGCAGAACGGCGTCCGGGCTCGACGGAGTCGTCGATGAACTGGCGCAGTTGATCGGTGACGGCACCGACCGCGCACACATGTTGCTCGTCGTGACCGATGCTGACGGCACCATCCTGTGGCGCAACGGCACCTCGGCCGTACGCCGCCACGCGGATTCGTTCGGCTTCGCCGAAGGTGCCATCTGGACCGAGGCGAGCGTGGGTACCAATGCGATTGGCACGGCGTTGGCCGAGGCGGCGCCGGTGCAACTCTTTGCGGCCGAGCATTACGAGCAGGCCCAGCACCCGTGGTACTGCACGGCTACGCCGATTCATGATCCGCGAGACGGTCGGATGCTCGGCATCGTGGACGTCAGCGGCCCGGCGCTCACCCTGCACCCCGCCATCCGAGCGCTGGTGGAGGCGACCAGGCGGCTGGCCGAAGCACGTCTGCTCGCCCAGCATCAGGAGTGCCTCGACTCGCTGCGCCGCGTCGCCGAACCGATCCTGGCCGGATGCCATGGACCCGCCGTTGTGGTGGATGACGACGGATGGGTCGCCGCCAGCCGTGGCATCGGTCCGCTGCGCCGTGTCGCTGCGCCGACGGCCGGGCGACCCACGCATGTGCCCGGAGTAGGTGCATGTCTGCTCGAACCCCTTCCCCGCGGCTGGCTGCTCCGGCCGGCCGACGACTTCCCGGACGACGTTCGCCTTCGCCTGACCCTCGGTCCGTCTCCGGTGATCGAAGTCTCGGGGTCGGGCGAGCCGTGGTCTCGGCCGCTGTCGGCGCGCCACGCGCAGATCGTGCACCTGCTTAAGCTGGCCGGACCGCAGGGACGGTCGGCGGCCGCACTGAGCGAGGCTCTCTTCGGCGACGCTGATCACGTCGTGACAGTGCGCGCTGAGATCTCGCGACTGCGTCGGATTCTCGGCGCGATGATTCAGGGCAACCCGTATCGCATCGCATCGGGTATATCGGTCGAAGTCG
>CAYGMM010000228.1:0-2834 GCA_964351035.1 uncultured Actinomyces sp. | reverse complement strand
TTGTGGAGGTGCCGGGAATCGAACCCGGGTCCGGTCAGAGCCAACCTGGCCTTCTACGTGCGTAGCCGCGCTATCGCTTATCGGCCTCCGCGCTTCGTACGGCACTGCGCGGTAGCGGCCTATTCACTGTTTGGTTTTCCTTACGTCCCCGTGACCGGGACGCTCGGTGAGTCTCCTAGTTGACGCCAGACACCGGGTCGGAGACTCCCCGGGCTGACGGAGTGGCTACTCGCCTCAGGCGGCGAGTGCGAACTCGGACTGCGTCTTTTTGGCAGTTATTTGGTTACCGGCATCGTTAACGAGATAAGCCGACATCCTCGGCACGCTTCTCCTCGATCAATCATCTGATCGTCGAAACCTGTCACCCCCGCTGTTCAGTTGTCTCTCTATGGTACGCCGACTAGCGGAGTCCGTTGACCACCGCGGGGCGCCATCAGCTCAGCGGAACGACGTACACCCGCTCGGCGGTGACCACAAAGGCGGCGTCCGCTGACGCTGCCAGAGCGGAGGCCTCAGAGACCTCAGCGACCGACGCCCAGGACTTTCCGTCCTGCGTGGCCACGACACTGCCATCGCGAAGAAGCGCCCACAGCCGGCTGCCGTCCGGCGCTGCAGCCAAGAGCACGGCGGGCGTCCCCACCTCCTGGACTGGTGCCTCGTCCCCCGGCTTCCACGTCCACAGGGACGACCCGTCGGCGAGCCATAGGGTGCCCTGGAACCAGGCCAGTCCGGTGGCCTCAGCGCTGCCCAGAGAGGACCAGTTCACGCCCGCGTCCTCGGAGTACAGCAGTTCGCCCGTGGTTGCCGCGCCGGCGATGCGGCTGCCGTCGGCTGCGAGTACGTGGAAGTCGATCTCACCGGTCAGCGAGACCGGCTCCCAGGACTGAGCTCCATCGGTGCTGCGGATCAATCCGACAGGGTCGGGCAGACTCGACCCGGCTCCCGGGTGGCCACTCGCCACGAGCACATCGTCGCTACCCGCTAGGCCCATGAAGTCATCTCGGGACTCGCCGGTGGTGCTCACGGTGCCCGCTACCGGATCCACGCGCACGACGCCAGTGTGTGTGCCGAGCAGGAGCCCCCCGTCTACAGCGACCGCCGCATGGACGTGGTCCAGTGGCAGGGAGAGCGCGACGTCGGTCACTGAGGCGCTGGGATCGGGAGCCGCACTGCCACCGGTCCCCTCCAGGAAGTCCCGCATCTGGTCGATCTCGACCTGCTGGGTTTGGATGATGGCTCGGGCCAGGGCCGCCACGCGCGGATCCTGCGAGTCCTCGACATCCTCGGCCATCTCGATCGCACCCTCGTGGTGCTCGATCATGTACTCGACGAAGAGCTGATCGAACTCAGCTCCGCTCGCGGCTTCGAGTCGCTCCATCTGCTCGTCGCTGATCATGCCGCTCATGCCGTGGCCGCCGTGGGCGCCCATGGCTTCCATGCCGTCCATAACGGGCATGTCCCACTCCTCGAGCCAGGCGCGCATCTGGTCGATCTCTGGCTGCTGGGCAGCCTTGATTTCGGCTGCCAGCGCCTTCACCTCGGGGTCTGCGGCCCGGGTTTCTGCCAGCGTCGACATTTCCACGGCCTGCTCGTGGTGGGGGATCATCATCTGAGCGAACATGGCATCGGCGGCCGAAGCGCCGGTGTCACCGGCGGGTGTCGCCATACTCATGTCGGCCATTTCGCCCACGTCATGGGTTCCGCCGCAGCCGGCCACTATCACAGCAAGTGCTGCACCGGCAATCACCATGCCGGAAAGTCGTCTCATCATGTCTCAACCTTTCGTGACGAAGAAGTGATGAAATCCGAATGAGTCCGACGGGTTGGCAAAGCCAGCCCTCGGGCTCAAAGATTCATCACGTCCGCAGCACAGAAAGGCAGGCGAGATCAGGTGGCGCGGGACCACGCGGAAGGGGAGTGCGCGCTGGCTCCTTCACACGAGCGAGGTCGAGGCGTCGCCCCCGCCCGGGGCCGCCGGGCATGATAAGCCCCACCACCATGAGGAGGCTGGCCAGGCACGTAGCAGCCGCGGCCAGAAGCCCGCCGGGGGACTCCGGGCCCGGGATCCTCATCGCGGTCAGCACCGTAGCGGGCGGCTCGTCGAGAACCATCTGGGCAGGGCCCCCCGCCGTTACGGCGGCCACGTGGCCGTCGTGCGCAGTGACGTGGTGGCAGGCCGACACGACGAGATGGTGCATGCCCACAAGACCCACCGCCAGAAGCGCGACGACGACCAAGCGGAGGGCTCGGCTGCCGACGGTGCGCACCTCTTGATTGTTACACCGCCCGACGCGGCGCGCGCGCAGGACCTCGTCCCTGGGGCACCCTCGGCATAGCCTGGGCAGGTGCGCCTGTTCGTCGGGGTCGTCCCCTCATCCGAGGCCATTTCCCACGCCACCGGGGCGATGAACCGGATCGCCTCCACCGCCCCGGACATGCGTTGGATACCTCCCGAACGCTGGCACCTCACACTCGTATTCCTCGGCGAAGTGGATCCCGAGACTGTTCCCCGTCTCGCTTCGGCCCTCGACGCGGTCGGATCGTCGTACGAGGTAGTCGAGGGCCTCCAGCTGGCGGGGGCGTGCACCTTTCCCGGGGTCCTGTGGCTGGGGCTCGGGGTCGGCGGCCGAGCGACCGACGACTCCCCGCCGAACCTCCCCCTGGGAGTCGATGCGCGCGATCCCCTCAGTGCCCTGGGGCAGGTGACCCGCGCCGCACGCCGAGCCATGCGGGACGAACTAATCCCCATCGAGCGCCGACCCTGGCGACCACACCTCACCATCGGGCGCTGGAAGCGGGGACGAGGGGCTCCGACAGGCGACGAAGCCGACCCA
>CAYGMM010000227.1:0-2837 GCA_964351035.1 uncultured Actinomyces sp. | reverse complement strand
ATCAAGGACAAGGACGGCACGAAGATCGGTGAGGCCACCGTCGTCATCGAGGTGTCGTTCCGGTCCGGGATGTATGGCCAGCAGCAGATGGTCATCACCGAGGACGTGCGGTACGACAAGCCGTGGCCGGGCGGCGTCGACACACGTGCGTCGGCCGATCAGATCTCGATCTGGAACTACGACGGCATGACGATCATGGAAGTCGAGGCCAACAAGTTCGTGCCGAAGCAGAAGAACTTCGTCTTCTCCGATCCGCAGATTCGCACCATTGAGGCGCTCGCCCTGGTGACGATCCAGCGCTATCACCTGTCGGCGTTGAAGGCGGTCTAGGCCGGCTATGGCTGCGCGGCCGATCGTCATCGACACCGATCCGGGAGTCGATGACGCGCTCGCCCTGATGCTTGCGGCAGCGAGCCCAGAGGTCGACGTTCGGGCGATCATCGCCGTTGCCGGCAATGTCGGGCTCGACCGCACCTCGGCCAATGCTGCGGCACTGGCGGATCTACTCGGCCTGACCTGCCCGATAGGGCGCGGTGCCTCCGGCCCGCTCTGGCGCCACGAATCGGCGTCGGCCGAGCATGTGCACGGCAACAACGGCCTCGGGGGCTACCAGTTGCCCAAGTCAGACCGTGAGTTCAGTCCCGGCGTCCCGTTGCTTGCCGACCTGCTCGTGACCAGCGCCGAGCCGATCACGGTCGTGACCATCGGACCGCTCACCGACATCGCACTACTCGTGAACGAATACCCGCAGGCCGCGAGCAAGATCGAGCGCCTGATCGTGATGGGTGGCGGCACGCTCGACGTGCCCGGTAATGCGACGCCCGCCGCCGAGTTCAACTTCTACGCCGACCCCGACGCAGCCGTCCGCGTCTTCGCCGCCGGCGTGCCCATCACGATGGTCGGACTCAACGCGACACACCAGGCGCTGGTCGGACCAGACCACCTACCGCGGCTCTGGGAGTCCGGCGGCCGGATAGCCCACCTGGTGGAGCACATCCTGGCCGACTACGAGCGGGCCGGCTACGGCAGCGGCGGGGCGATGGAGATGCACGACCCACTCGCCGTAGCAGTCGCGATTGATCCGACGCTCGTGACGACGGCACCACGCCATGTCGACATCGAAAACACTGGCCGGCTCACCTCCGGGATGGCCGTCGTTGATCACCGCTACCTGCCCGGCGCACCCGCAAACACCGACGTGGTGATGCAGGTTGACGTCCCCCGATTCCGCGAATTGCTAGACACTCGGCTCGCCGAATTGGATCGAACGATCGCGAGCTAGCCCACCGCCAGCGGTGTGTACGAGCACAGCCGATCGCCCGGTGAACTCTCGTAGAGGAAGTAATTGGTCACCGGGTTGTTGACGCACTTCGACGGCGTCTGCCGGTACGTCACATGCTGGGTGCTGTCGTAGGTGATGAGCGAGGCGCCCCACAGGTAGTTCGCCATCGTCCGACCGAAGTCGTATTCGGTGCGGGTGTCACCGAGCGAGTTGATGACGACCGGCTTGATCGGGAGTTGCAGTGACTCAGTGAGCGGGGTGAAGCCGTAGGTGAAGTCCTGTGGAAGACCCGCACAGAACGAGCCCTTGGTCATGGCCAGAGCGCCGGCGGCAACAGAGTTGTTTGCCGCTGACACTTCAGCTGCCCGGGCGATCTCCTCAACGCTCGGATAGCGCGCCATGTCGCGGCAGTTGATGAAGTTGATGTTGAGCGCGGTACTCGGTGAGTTCAGCCGCAGTTCGGTCAAGGGCTCGGCGATCTTGCGCGCAGCGGCACGCCGCTCCTTCGCCGTCGGTGCATAGAGCGCCTTGTAGGCCGCAGTGATCACTTCGAGGATCTGCGGGTAGGACGCTTGGTAGGAGATGTTGTTAAAGATCTGCGGCAGGACCTCCCAGCGCGTGTACTCCTCGCCATCAATCACGATCGTGCGTTCATCCAGTCCGTCGATGACCCGCTGGAAGCGATAGCCCATCTTCTCGCCGAATTGGGAGGAGAAGACGGCCTGAGCTGTCCCGTAGTTCCACGTGGCACCGTTCATCCAGGATGTGACGGTGAGGTTGGGCGACCAGGAGCCATCCAGCAGCAGGGTGCGCAGGCGGTCGGGGAACTCCCGGGCATAGCGGAAGCCGATACGGGTGCCGTAGCTCATGCCCCAGAAGTTCCACTGCTCCTCACCGAGCGCCGCACGCATGGCATCGAGATCGCGGATCACGTAGTAGGTGCCGAGGTAGGGCGCGACGTCGGGATTGGCCTGTAGGCACTGGACGTTTACCGCAGCAGTGTCGGCGTAGAAGTCGGTGGCGAACGCCGTCCAATCGACCGGGCCGGTCGCCGGTGGTTCGTAGAAGTCCTCGGGCGCTTGGCCCACTGCACAGTCGGTGAGTTGCGGTTGCGACTCACCCACGCCCCTCGGATCCCAGGCCACGAAGTCGAAGCGATTGCGCACCTTCGCCGGAAGCAGGTCCAGCACCGGGTTAGCAATGCCGAGACCTGCCTCACCTGGGCCGCCGGGGTTGAAGGTCAGCGCTCCGACGCGCTTGTCCGAGGTCGCCCGGTGGATCGCCAACTCAATCTCGGCGTCGGCCGGATTGTCGAGGTCGTCCCAGTCCAGGGGGACTGTGAGGGTGCCGCACTCGAAGCCTTCCAGGCCCGCGTCCGGATCACAGTCATGCCAGGTGATGGTGCCTCGATCGCCCGGAGCCGCCGTGGCCGCCGGCGCGGTAGCGCCGACCAGCGCACCGGCCAGGAGGCCAAGGGAAGCGACAGAGATGACGAGCGAGCGGATCGGGCGCATTCCTTGACCCTACGCCGCTAGGGCCTCGCCCTATGGCCGAT
>CAYGMM010000226.1:0-2846 GCA_964351035.1 uncultured Actinomyces sp. | reverse complement strand
GAGGATGGCGTCGGGCTTAGCCACGCCTGGATCTGTCGGGAGTCCCGCCAGTGCGGCGACCGCCTGGGATTGAATGTCACCGGGCATCGAGCGCGATCTCCTTCCGGTCTCCGAGGATTCCTTGTGGTCGGAAGATCATCAAGAGCATGAGCCCCACTCCGACGAGGATGAAGCGGATCGGTCCGATCTGCGTGGTGTCCAGGAAGGTGATCGTTCCGCCCTGAACGAGCATGATGAGGAACTGCTCGATGAAGACCAGGAGGAACCAGAAGATGATCGCGCCGAGAACGGGTCCGAGGACCCGGGCGGCGCCACCGAGGATGAGGATCGTGTAGCAGAAGAAGGTGAAGTCCGGGACGAAGGAGTCCGGCTGCACCGACTGCTTGGCCACGGCCCAGAAGATCCCGGCCAGCGTGCCAAAGAGGCCACCAAGGATGAGCGCCTGCATCTTGCGTAGGTAGGTGCTCTTGCCGAGGGAGCGCACGGCGTCCTCGTCCTCGCGGATGCCCTTGAGGATGCGGCCCCACGGGCTGCGCATGAGTGCCCACGTGAGCAGCAGCAGAAGGGCGATGACGATCCAGCCCACGATGACGACCCACAGGTCATTGCGTGAGAAGTTGAACGGCCCGAACTCGAAACGATCCTGCTCGGGGAAGGGGTTGAGGGCATAGAAGTCCTCGCCCATCTTGCCGCTGATGCCCTGGGAGCCACCGAGGGGATCAAGGGACTTCGTCGCCAGGCGCATGATTTCGCCCGTGGCGATGGTCACGATGGCCAGATAGTCCGCTCTCAGTCTCAGCGTGGGTACGCCGAGTATCAGGGACAGGATCACCGACAGGACCAGGGCGACCAGGATGGAGGCCCAGAGGTTCCATCCCCGGTAGATGACGAACACGCCGATGCCGTAGGAACCGACCGCGACGAAGGCGATCTGGCCGAAGTTCAGCAGTCCGGTGTAGCCGAACTGGATGTTCAGGCCCATCGTGGCGAGCAGGTAGATGATCGCCGTAACGCCGATGGCCTGGGTGATGGCCTGTGTGAAGACGAATGCGAGGTCCATGTCAGCCCACCCTCTCCGCTCGGCCGAGTAAGCCCTGGGGTCTGACGAGGAGGAGCAGGATCATCAGAGCGAGGGCTGCGGCGGTCTTGAGTTCCGTCGGGACAACCAGCGTGCTGAGTTGGACCGTGATGCCGACGACGAAGGCGCCAACGATGGCGCCGCCGATCGTGCCGAGACCACCGAGCACGACGGAGGCGAAGAGCACGAGGAGCAGGTACTGGCCCATCGTCCAAATGACGTTTTGCGTCATGCCAAGGAAGACACCGGCGAAGGCGGCAAGGCCCGCGCCCAGCGTCCACACGACGCCGATGACGCGCTCAACATTGACGCCTGAGGCGGAGGCGAGCGCCGGGTTATCGGAGACGGCGCGGGTGGCTTTGCCGATGCGCGAGTTGCGCAGCCAGAGCACCGTGGCGACGAGCAGTAGGACGGCGATTGCGGAGAGCACCATGTACTTCGGCGTAATGAACACCGGGCCGATCTCGACGCCGGGCTGTCCGGCGTATTGCTCGTAACTGCGGGGTGCACCGCCGAAGAAGAGCAGCAGCGTGTAGCGGATGGCGATCGCCATGCCGATCGTGACGATCATGGCGGCGATGAGGCCGGTCTGACGACGACGCAACGGACGCCAGATGAGTTGGTTCTGCCCCCAGCCCCAGGCCAGGGCGCTCACGATCACGCCCAGCGGCGCGGCGATGAAGATGTTCAGACCGATCGGGGGAGCGTTGAGCACGAGCGTGGTGAAGGCGCCGAGGGTGAGGAGTTCGCCGTGGGCGAAGTTCGTCAGGCCCGTCGTACCGAAGATGAGGTTGAGGCCTAGGGCCGCCAGGGCGATGAGGAGGGACAGGATGATGCCGTCCACGATGAGCTGCAGGACGCGGCTCAGGGTGACGGACGACCCTCCGCTGTCTCCGCCGCCACCGCCACCGTCACCCACGCCGACGGGGAAAAAGGCCTTCTTGTCCCCGGTCAGGACGTTGACGGTGCGCTCGGGTCCGTCTTTGACGGCCTGGCCGTCCGGGATGGTCGCCTCGTCGAGGGTCACGGTGTACTTGCCGGATGAGGGGACCAGGATGGTGGCCACACCTTCGTCGTCCGTGGTGCCTGTCTCGCTGAAGCCGTCCGCGTTGGTGACCGTGACGCCGACTCCCGGAATCGGGGCCTTGTCTGCGTCGGTGACCACGGCGGTGACGGATGGGTCCGCCGCATGCGCAACTCCGCTGAAGGCGAAGAGCGCGGCGAATACCCCGATGGCGAGTAGGACGAGACGGGTTACTCCCCGGTGCACTCGGCCTCCTGGTGTCGTCGATGGGGCCCACATGGGGCCGGACTGACCGCGAGCATAGCCACGTCCGTGGTGCCCGCGGTGCACAACACGGAATTCGTTGACCGAATCGCGACGTAACCGATGCGAAGGCAAGTGATTCACGCCTCAACCATCACGATGATCAGGTCATGGATCAGGTCGTGGCGGACGCATCACGAAGGAAGCAGGTGAGCCGCGCGGTGCAGATTCGGCGTCCCTCGTCGTCGGTGACCACGATGTCAGCGGTGGCGAGCGTGCGACCTATGGACGCGGGCGTCGCGGTGGCCGTGACGAAGCCCGAGCGGGCACTGCGGTGGTGGGAGCAGTTCAACTCCACTCCGACGGCGAAGCGGCCGGGGCCGGCGTGCAGATTGCATAGCACTGAGCCGGTGCCCTCCGCCAGGACGGCGCTGGCGCCTCCGTGGAGGAGCCCGAACGGCTGGGTGTTGCCGGCCACGGGAATCCTCGCGACGACGCGCT
>CAYGMM010000225.1:0-2851 GCA_964351035.1 uncultured Actinomyces sp. | reverse complement strand
GCCGATTTCCCGCACTCTCAGCGCACAACCGGGCCAACCCCGTGAATTGTGCGCTGAAACGGCCGATTTCCCGCACTCTCAGCGCACAACCGGCGGGGGGGTGGCAAGAAAAAGAGGGGGGCCTGCCGAAGCAGACCCCCCTCATCGCGTAGCCCCGACGGGATTCGAACCCGCGCTACCGCCTTGAGAGGGCGGCGTGCTAGGCCGCTACACAACGGGGCCGTGCGCACGTGAGAGAGCACGTGTACTCGCTGGGGTACCAGGACTCGAACCTAGACTAACTGAACCAGAATCAGTTGGGCTGCCAATTACCCCATACCCCATGGGCACCGCCGCGTGTGGTTCACGAAGCGACCCCGAGAGTATACCCGCCGACTCAGATGACCCGTGCAGCGGCCAAGCGGGACAGGGACCGGTCCCGCCCGAGGATCTCCATGGACTCAAACAGTGGTGGCGACACCTTGCGGCCGGTGATGGCCACCCGCACCGCGCCGAACGCGACCTTGGGCTTCAGGCCCAGTCCCTCAATGAGGGCCGAGCGTAGAGCGGCCTCGATATCGGCGGTCTTCCACTCCGGCAGACCCGACAGTGCCTCGATGGCCGCACCGATGACCTCCTGTGCAGCCTCGTCAGACACCGACTGTCCCTCCTCGATCGCGAACGAGTCGTCATCGATGAAGAGGAAACCGAGCATGCCGACGGCCTGCTTGAGCGTTTCCATGCGCTCCTGGACCAGCGGCACTGCCTCTTCGAGTACCTCCCGCTGCTCCGGACTCAGCGGTACGCAGACGAGGTCGGCCGCGGCCAGGTAGGGAATGATCCGCTCGGCCAGGTCCTCCGGCGTCAAGCTGCGGATCCAATCGCCGTTGATGGCGGTGCACTTCTTGAGGTCGAAGCGAGCCGGGTTCGGGCTGACGCGCGTGACGTCGAACGCCGCCGCCATCTGCTGCGGGGAGAAGAACTCCTGGTCATCGCCCATCGACCAACCGAGCAGCGCCAGGTAGTTGAGCAGCCCCTCGGGCAGGTAGCCCTCCTCGCGGTACATGAGGAGAGAGGACTCAGGGTCGCGCTTCGACAACTTCTTGTTGCCCTCCCCCATGACGTAGGGCAGGTGGCCGAAGCGGGGCGTACCACCGTCGCCAACGCCGATATCGGCAAGCGCGGCGTACATGGCGATCTGCCGCGGCGTCGACGACAACAGGTCCTCGCCACGCAGCACATCGGTGATGCGCATCAGCGCGTCGTCGACCGGATTGACCAGCGTGTAGAGCGGATCACCGTTGGCGCGCACGATGACGTAGTCAGGCACGTTGTCGCGGGTGAAGGTGATCTCACCGCGGACCAGGTCATCCCAGGTGAAGTCGTGATCGGGCATGGCGAAGCGGATGACTGCGGAACGACCCTCGGCCTCGCGGGCAGCGCGCTCCTCGGCGGTCAGGTGACGACAGGTGCCGATGTAGCCCAGCGCGCGCCCCTCGGCCCGCGCCTTCTCCCGCTCAGCCTCGAGCTCCTCGGCCGTGCAGTAGCAGGGATACGCGTGCCCGGATTCGACGAGGCGCTTCGCCACATCGGCGTAGATATCCATGCGCTGCGACTGTCGATAGGGCCCGTAGGGTCCGCCAATCTCGGGGCCTTCATCCCAGTCCAGCCCGAGCCAGCGCAGGGAGTCCAGCAGCATCTCGTAGGACTCTTCGGAGTCGCGCTCGGCGTCGGTGTCCTCGATGCGGAAGACGAAGGTGCCACCGGTGTGGCGCGCGTAGGCCCAGTTGAACAGCGCGGTGCGCACCATGCCCACGTGCGGATTGCCCGTCGGCGAGGGACAGAACCTGACGCGTACGTCGCTCATGCGATCACCTCGTTGGCCAGCGTGCCGATGCCCTCGATCGTCACGGTCACTTCCTCTCCATCCCGCAGCGGCCCGACACCGGCGGGAGTGCCGGTGAGGATGACGTCGCCGGGCAGCAGCGTCATCACCTGACTGATCCACGACACCAGCGCGGGTACGTCGTGGACGAGCTCGGAGGTGCGGCCGGACTGTCGCGTCTCGCCCTCGACCTCGCAGGAGATCGCGAGATCGCTCGGGTCCAGGTCGGTGACGACCCAGGGGCCGAGCGGGCAGAAGGTGTCGAAGCCCTTGGCTCTCCCCCACTGGCCGTCGGTCTTCTGCAGGTCGCGCGCGGTGACGTCGTTGGCGCAGGTGTAGCCGAGGATCACCTCGTGCACGCGCTCGCGCGGCACGTCCTGACAGAGTCGGCCGATGACGATGGCGAGTTCGGCCTCGTGTTCGACCTGCTGCGACATCGCCGGGATGCGGATCGGCGTATCAGGGCCGACGACGGCGGTGTTGGGCTTGAGGAAAATCATCGGTTCGGTCGGCGCGGTGCCACCCATCTCGGCGGCGTGCGCCTCATAGTTCTTGCCCACCGCGATGATCTTGCTCGGGAGCACGGGCGCGAGCAGGCGGGCCTGGGCACCCGTGACCTGCTGGCCGGTGAAGGTGATCTCACCGAAGGGATGCACGTCGATGATGCGCAGGACGGCATCGTCGGGCAGGACGGACTGACGGTCGTCAAAGTCCCCTTCAACCGCGGCGAAGGCAACGTCAGAACCGATGGCAACACGGGCGATACGCACGCGCTGACCCTATCTGGCGGACTCAGCGACACAGGAACCGCAACCGCCCCTCGTGCGTGGCTACAGGGCCCCCGGATTGTGCGCTCAGAATGCCGATAAACCGCACTCTCAGCGCACAACTCCACGCGGCCCCCGGATTGTGCGCCCAGAATGCCGAAAACCCGCACTCTCAGCGCACAACTCCACGAGGCCTTCGGTTTGTGCGCCCAGAATGCCA
>CAYGMM010000224.1:0-2857 GCA_964351035.1 uncultured Actinomyces sp. | reverse complement strand
CACCGGCGGTGTCCATCGACCAGAAGTCCACCTCCCGCAACCCGCGCTCGACCGTGGGCACCATCACGGAGGTCTACGACTACCTGCGTCTGCTCTTCGCCCGGATCGGCAAGCCGCACTGCCCCGTGTGCGGCGAGCCGATCGCCCAGCAAACGCCGAGTCAGATCGTCGATCGACTCCTCGAGATGCCCGAGGGCACCCGGTTCCAAGTCCTCAGTCCCATCGTCCGCGAGCGCAAGGGCGAATACGCCGACCTGTTCCGGCAACTTCAGGCGCAGGGCTATGCCCGTGTGCGCGTAGATGGCGTCGTACACCCCCTTGAAGAACCGCCGACGCTGAAGAAGCAGGAAAAGCACACCATCGAGGTCGTGGTCGATCGTCTTGTGGCCAAGCCGTCGTCCCAGCGCCGGCTCACCGACTCCGTCGAGACCGCCCTACGCCTGTCCGGTGGATTGGTGATCGCGGAGTTGGTCGACCTGCCCGAGGGCGATTCGGGTCGCGAGCGGATCTACAGCGAGCACCTGGCATGCCTCACCGACGACCTCTCCTTCGAGCAACTCGAGCCACGGTCCTTCTCGTTCAATTCGCCGTTCGGTGCCTGCCCGGACTGCAGCGGTCTGGGCACCCGGATGGAGGTCGACCCCGACCTCGTCGTCCCGGACCCCTCGCTCACCCTGGCCGAGGGTGCGATCGCACCGTGGTCCGGCGGCCATGTCAGTGACTACTTCGCCCGACTCGTCGAGGCCTTGGCCGATGACATGGGTTTTGACGTGGACACCCCGTGGAGCAAGCTCCCGGCCAAGGCACGCAAGTCCCTCCTGCACGGTCACCCAACCGAGGTGCACGTGCGCTACCGCAATCGCTATGGCCGCCAGCGCAGTTACTACACGACCTACGAGGGTGTCGTTCCCTACATCGAACGTCGCCACGCCGAGGCCGAGACCGACAGCAGCCGGGAGCGATTCGCCGGCTACATGCGCGAGGTGCCGTGCGATGCCTGTGGCGGTGCGCGGTTGAAGCCGGTGAGCCTCGCCGTCACCATCGCCGAGCACTCCATCGCGGAGATCGCGGCCCTCCCGATCGGTGAGGCAGCGGCGTTCCTGGCCGATCTCGAACTCAGCGAGCGCGACGCGACCATCGCCGCTCGCGTCCTCAAGGAGGTCAACGAGCGGTTGCGCTTCCTCACCGACGTCGGGCTGCATTACCTCTCCCTCGACCGGCCGGCCGCGACCCTGGCCGGCGGGGAGGCTCAGCGGATCAGACTCGCCACGCAGATCGGATCAGGCCTCGTAGGGGTGCTGTACGTGCTGGACGAGCCAAGCATCGGCCTGCACCAGCGCGACAACGCGCGACTCATCGAGACGCTCGTGCGCCTGCGCGACCTCGGCAACACCCTGATCGTGGTCGAGCACGATGAAGACACGATCCGGACCGCCGACTGGGTCGTCGACATCGGCCCGGGCGCGGGGGAGCACGGTGGCAAGATCGTCGTCAGCGGGCCCGTCGACGAGCTCCTGTCGTCCACCGACTCCATGACCGGTGCCTATCTCGATGGGCGCCTCGCCATTGAGACTCCACTGGTTCGGCGCGGAATCGACCCCAAGCGGCAACTCACCGTCCGTGGCGCGGCCGAGCACAACCTTCAGGACGTGACCGTCGACTTCCCCCTCGGAGCCTTCGTGGCGGTGACCGGAGTGAGTGGCTCGGGCAAGTCGACCCTGGTCAACGACATCCTGTACGCCGCGCTGGCCCGCGAACTCAATGGCGCCCGCGCGGTGCCGGGTCGCCATCGCAAGATCAGTGGCTTGGAGCACGTGGACAAGGTGGTGCACGTCGACCAGAGCCCGATCGGCCGCACTCCGCGCAGCAATCCGGCCACCTACACCGGTGTCTTCGACCACATCCGCAAGCTCTTCGCCGAAACACCCGAGGCGAAGGTGCGCGGATATCTGCAGGGCCGATTCTCCTTCAACGTCAAGGGCGGCCGCTGCGAGGCCTGCGCCGGAGACGGCACGCTGCGCATCGAGATGAACTTCCTGCCCGATGTCTACGTCCCCTGTGAGGAGTGCCACGGCGCGCGCTACAACCGCGAGACGCTGGAGGTGCACTACAAGGGCAAGACCATCGCCGAAGTGCTCGACATGCCGATCGAGGAGGCGCTGGAGTTCTTCGAGTCCGTCCCGGCGATCGCCCGCCACCTGCGCACCCTCGTCGATGTGGGACTTGGCTACGTCCGCATGGGACAGTCCGCACCCACCCTCTCCGGCGGTGAAGCGCAGCGGGTCAAACTGGCCGCGGAGTTGCAGAAGCGATCGACCGGCCGCACGGTCTACGTCCTCGATGAGCCCACCACCGGCCTGCACTTCGAAGACATCCGCAAACTTCTCGGCGTCTTGCAGAGCTTGGTCGACAAGGGCAATTCGGTCATCGTCATCGAGCACAACCTCGATGTCATCAAGAGTGCCGACTGGATCATCGACATGGGCCCCGAGGGCGGCGCGGCGGTGGGCACCGTGGTCGCTACGGGGACCCCGGAGGAGGTGGCCGCGGTCGCCGAGAGCCACACGGGGCAGTTCCTTGCGCGCCATCTCGGCCTCACGCAACCGCCGCGACGTGCCCGTCGGCGCCGGGCGTCGTAGCCTGATGGGCATGGACATCGACCGTCGCGCCTTCCTCGCCACTTCGGGCACCATCGGTGCCGCCGCAGCCCTGGCCGCATGTGGGGGCGGTGGTGACTCTGCGGAGACCGCATCGAGTTCCACCGCATCCTCCGGCGAATCGTCGTCACCGTCGAGTCCCAGCGCGAGTTCTCCCTCGTGCTCGTCGTCGAGTTCGTCCTCGTCGACTCCCGCCGGCG
>CAYGMM010000223.1:0-2877 GCA_964351035.1 uncultured Actinomyces sp. | reverse complement strand
GCCCCGCCCACCACCAGTAGCCCACGACGACGAGGAGCGCGGCCAAGCCGACGGCGAGCGCGCGAATGGCACGGGGACTCCAGGTCACCATCGCACGTTAGGAATCCCAGGGACTCGGTGGCGGCGTCGCACAAAGCCTGGGGATGAGTCGGGCCCACCAGCCCTGGGGACAAGTGCAATTACGGGTTCTGGTGACCCAGGAGTGGCGACACCACCACGGCCACGATGCCGGGCCCGGTGTGCGCCCCGACTACGGCACCGAGCGGGCACTCGACGACGCGGGTGCCGGGCAGGTAGTCGATGAGAGTCTCCGCGAGATCGCGAGCCCGTTCATCCCCGTCGAGGTGCTGGACCGCGATCTCCACCGATCGCCCCAGGGTCGCCGCCAGCGCGAGTTCGGTGAGGCGTGCGATCGCCTTCGACGACGTACGCACCCGCTCCAGAGGCACGACCTCGCCGTCCAGGATCTGCAGGATCGGCTTGACCTGCAGGGCCTGGCCCACCGCCGCGCGCGTCGCGCCGATCCGGCCGCCGCGGCGAAGGTATTCGAGGGTGTCGACGTAGAACAGCGACGTGGACTCCCGGGACTTGCGTTCGACCAGGTCGGCGACATCCTCGGCGGAGGCACCCGCCGCGGCCGCCTGCGCGCCCGCGAGCACGGCGAATCCCAAACCCATGCCGACGGTGCGGCTGTCCACGAGGTGGACCGGGATGTCGGTCTCCTTGGCCGCGAGTTCCGCGGACTCGAAGGTGCCGGACATGCGCGAGGACAAGGTCGCGCAGACGATGGCATCGGCGCCACCCGCCGCCGCGGCGGCGAAGGCTTGCCGGAACCGCTCCGGGGCCGGCCGCGAGGTCGTCACCGGCTGCCAGGCCCGCAGGGCGTCCGCCACACGGCGCACGCCGGCTGCATCCGTGGTCTCGTCGTGCGCCCGACCACCGACGATCACCTGGACCGGAACGACCGTGATGCCGGTATCACGTAGCAACTCACTCGGCAGGTAGGCCGTGGAGTCGGTGACGAGGGCGACGGGCATCAGTCCAGGCTAGTCGGCCAAGGCCGCCCGGAGCGAGGCCGCCGCCGATTGCGGCCGAACCTCGTCTACCCGTACGTCGGCCGCGCCGACCCAGGCGGCCGCATCGCGAAGGGCTCGCGCGGTCCCCTCGACCGCTCCGTTGACGTGCCTGCCACTACGGCAGGTCTCCACGGTCACCCGACGCGCCACAAGGACATCCCGCTCCCGGGCCGGATCCACTCGCGCCACGAGTCGGCCGCCATGCAGGACGGGCATCGCGAAGTAGCCGTGGACGCGTTTGGCGGCCGGCGTGTAGGCCTCGATCCGATGGGGCATGCCAAAGATGCGCTCCATCCGGTCGCGGTTCCAGATGAGCGAGTCGAACGGTGAGAGCAGGGTCGTTCGCGATCGAGCACGCGACCCTGTACCCAGCCATTCCAGGGCCCCCGGAGAGGCCCACGCGCGCTCACCCCAGCCCGAGACTCTGACCTCGATCAGATCGGTGTCGGCGATGTGGGCCTTGACGTCGGTCACCCCGAGTCGATGGATGTCGGCGATGTCACCGGCGGTGCCCACGCCAACGGAGTGCCCGCCGAGTTCGGTGAGTCGGCGAAGACATTCGGCGTCATCGGGCCCGTGGATACCGTCGGCCTCGCCCCAACCTTGCTGCTCGCGCAACTCCGTTGGCACGACCCGCTCCGGGAGGTCGTAGACGCGGCGCCAGCCAGTGCGTCGGCTCACGACGACCTCACCGACGTCGAGCAGCCACTCCACCGCAATCTTGGTGTCGGACCAGTCCCACCAGTCAGCACTCTTCTTGGCGCCGCCGAGTTCACGGGTCGTGAGCGGACCCTCGGCGCGCAATCGGTCGGTGATCGCGGTCAACGACGTCCGCGGGACGCCGTGCCACCGCTCTCCTTTGCGCGCGTAGTGACGGCGGCGGAAGGCGAACCACGGCCACTCGCCCATCGGCAGGATGCACGCCGCGTGCGACCAGTACTCGAAGGCCGTCTCCCCGTCCCAGTAGGCCGATTCGACCGCATCCCGGCCGATGGCACCGAGCCGGGCGTAGGCGACGAGCTCGTGCGATCGCGCGAGGACGCTGATGGTGTCGAGTTGGACGGCACCAAGGTGACCCAGCATGTCGACGACGGATTCCTCGCGCTTCGCGAGCGACTTCGGCGTCGTGCGTGATCCCATCAGTCCCTGGGCCCACAGCGCGGCACGACGGGCTTCGTCACCCGAGAGTTCGATCACGGTAGGAGGGACGCGAGCGGGACGAGGTCTGCCGGAGTGAGGTCCGCCATCCAGACATCCACCCGCTCGCCGCGATGCATCATGCGCAGTCGCGCCACTCCGGGCATGACGTGGAATCCAATGCGCTCAACGAGTTTGCGCGACGGATCGTTGCCCACCACGGCGTGCCACGTGATGACCTGAAGGTCTCCCTCGCGAAAACCCCAATCGCATGCCAGCCACGCAGCAAGGCTGCCGACGCCCTGACGCCGCGCCCACGGGGCCACGAGGTAGCCGATCTCGGCGAGACCCGAGTCGTCCGGCCGTAGCGAGATATTGCCGCACCAGCGGTCATCGACCTCGATGCCCCACCGGGTGCGCTCGGTGTCTACCGGCGTACCGGTGCGACGCTCGATGAAGGCCAGCGCATGCTCGCGCTCGTAGGGCTCGGGGACGGTAGTCCAGCGAGCGGTTTCGGCGTCCTGGCAGGCCAGCGTCATGTCGTCCACGTCGTTCAGCGTTAGCTCCCGCAGGGTGACGCGACCGGCCTCCAGCGTGGGTGCGGGAGTTTTGACGTCCATGGCTAATCGGGAACGATGTTGACGAGCTTGGGGGCGCGCACGAT
>CAYGMM010000222.1:0-2911 GCA_964351035.1 uncultured Actinomyces sp. | reverse complement strand
TGACGGCGGATCGCACTTCATGTTCTTCGAGAACCCGGACCGCTTCAATCGGCACGTCCGGGAGTTCCTCAGCGCCTAGTTGTCAGTATGTCCGGAGCGGCAGTAGCTGGCTGACCAAATCCACGATGGTGTCACGACCCTCAACCTCGTCGGCGAGATACGCGGGAAGTGCGGTGGCGCCATGCAGCGCGCCGAGAAGGTGACCGCAGATAGCTCCGGTCGAATCAGAGTCACCTCCGTGCGAGACCGCCAGGCTCAGGGCGTCAAGCACCTGATCACGGTCAGGGAAGCGCAGTGCGCAGTAGACGGCGATCGCCAATGCCTCCTCGCCGACCCAGCCACCTCCGAGCGCCTCGACGGTCGCCGCGGTGGGGGCGGCAGGCGACGCGGCCAAGGCCACCGCTCGCCGCAGAATGTCGGCGGTCTCGTCGCCGCCGACCACGCCATCGCACCAGTCGATCGCCACGTTCACGGCTTTGGTCAGAGCGGCCCCGTTCAGAACCTGCTGCAGCATGACGACGAGGGCCCCGGCAGATACCTGCCCCGAGATGTGGCCATGCGTCAGCGCGGCGGACCGCATCGCTAACTCGGGTGCATCGGGAAGGGGTACCAGGGCGAAGGGCGCCGATCGCATGACCGCCCCGCAACCCTTGGAGTCGTTCGCGGCAGGGGCGCCGAGTTCCCCGCCATCGGCGGTGGCCACCAGGGCCGACACGCAGGTGTTGCCCGGTGCGCGCCGGGCATAGAGCCACGCCTTGGCGGCGAGCGAACCTGCGGCAGCATCACCGGGTGGCTCGGGGACAAATTGAGTTTGCAGCCACTTCAGATAGGCGCGATGCACCGCAATGAGTGGGTCACCCGAAACATGCAGCAGTGCCTCGAGGGTGAACAGCGTCATCTGCGTGTCATCCGTCACGATCCCGAGCCGGTCACCGTAGGACGACGGGATATAGGTGCGCACTCCGCCAGGGAACTCACGCACAATCTGGGATGTGGGCCAGAACTCCACGGGTGCTCCCAGCGCATCGCCGATGGCCCCGCCGAGCAAGCAGCCGAGCACCCGATCAGCCGCTGTGGGCACGACCTGACCGCGGTTGTCGACCTCACCCGTCCACTCGCACTCGGTGCAGGTGTGGATCGCCTCGAAGTCGGGGCCGACGCACCCGCCGAGGACGACGTTGCCCTCCGGTGGGCCATCCGGCAGACCCCACAGGATGCCGGCCAGATGCCCCACCTGTCCGCATCCGGGACAGGGGAGCGCGAGCAGCCAGTCGTAGTCGTCATCCATTGGCTTGACCTCCTAGTCCGAAGGTATCCCCGCCCCCTGACAGTGCCGTCCGGCTCGTCGTCTCACTGCGTACCGTTTCAGCCGCTCGAAACGGTACGCAGTGAGACCACGTCACGGAGAGGTCGATTCCTGCAGGCGTTTCATGACCGACGGCCCCGCCGCTGATGCGATGACATCAGGGTCCCCAACCACGATGAGTAGGTCGCGGGCCCGACTCATGCCGGCGTACATGACCTTGGCCGGATCGACGCCCTCGTGGAAGCCGTCCACCGCGAGAACGACGGCGGGCCGCTCCAGCCCCTTGAAGCCGGCGACCGTGCCATAGAACTCCTCGGGCTCCCACAGTTTGGCCCAGTAGCCATCGCGATATTCCTCGTAGGCGCGTTGCACCGGGTGCCGGTGCGCTGTGGTGAGCAGAGCCACATGCTCGGGCAGCCAGCCCTGTTCCTCAATGAGGCGGGAGACCGCGTCGTCGGCGGCCGGGATCTCCTGTCCCGGCTCACAGGGCACATAGGTGATGCCCAGCCCCTCGCCTCCCCGCGTCTTCGGTGTGGCCTCAATCAGAGGACGGAACAGGTCGACGATCTCTTTGGCATTGCGCAGATTGCGATCCAGCGTGAACGGCACCAGGTGCATCTGTGGCCGACCAGCCCGATCGCGGAACACCGCCTGCTCATCGTCGAGGAAGATTGCGATGCGTGCGTGATCCTTCGCACTAGAGAGGAGGGCCGGCCACCAGGTGTCGGCGAAGTCCTGTGCTTCGTCGACGACGAACGCGTCGAATCGTTGGCCGTCGGGGAGTGTGGCTGCGGCATTGATCATGTGATCCGGCATGACTCGATCCCAATAGTCCTGATCGGCGTTGGGCGTGGCCTCGACTCCCCATTGATAGCCGAGTTGATGAAACGTGCCGACGAAGTCCGGTCGCTCTCGTCTGCTCAACTCGGCCACCATGCCCTTCACGAGCGTGGCCACGCCTCGCGTGTAGGTGACGAAGGCAACGCGCAAACCCTCTTTGGCCCATCGTCGTGCCTGTTCAACCGCCAGCCAGGTCTTGCCGGTGCCGGCCGACCCGGTGACGACGTACCGCGGGTTGGGGGAGACGAAGGACAGCAGCGCTTCCTGCTGCGCCGCCAACTCGTCGGTACGGGCCAGTCGGCGGGCCACTCGCGATGGAATCTCCTCGGGAGTAGGCGGGCCGAGCAGTAGTTCGGTAACGGCCTCGACCCAGCCTTCGGCAGGGACACGGGTCCCTGAGCTCGGCTGCTTCAGCCTGGCCTCGATCATTTCGATCGCGTCGTCGAGGTCGTCAGCCCCAATCAGGACATCGCGGGGACCCTGACCACCCATCGGGCCCGTGATCGTGGTGTGCGGGAAGCAGGTGAGCCACGTCGCGCGGAGATGGCCGCGTGACCAGTCGGGCCGGGCCTCGACGTAGCGGCGCAGTGAGTGCATCTGTTTCATCGCCTGGGTGAAAGGGGCGATCGTGCGCGTGCCGTGCCCGTCTGACTGGGTGACCTCGCCGCCGGCGTACGTGATCTGGCCACCCTTGACCTCGATCACCGCGGCACCGAGTTCGGGCAGCAGGAGCAGCAGGTCGATCTCGATGTCACCGTCAACCGG
>CAYGMM010000221.1:1239-2928 GCA_964351035.1 uncultured Actinomyces sp. | reverse complement strand
TCACGTAATGAGACGCGATCGCCGATCTCCGCGATGCCTTCGACGCCACTGGTCACAGCAGGAAACCCGCCGGGAAGGGGTCGTCATCACTGAGCATGAACTGTGCCGTGCCGGTGACCCAAGCGCGACCGGTAATGATCGGCACGATCGCCGGCAGACCGGCGACAGACGTTTCTTCAGCAATGCGGGCGGTGAAATGCGTGCCGATGAAGGACTCGTTCACGAACTCCTCGCCAACCCCGATGAGCCCGCGGGCGTGCAACTGAGCAAGGCGGGCCGATGTCCCGGTGCCGCACGGCGACCGGTCGAACCAGCCGGGGCTGATCACCATGGCGTGCCGTGAGTGCTGGGGGGTGGAACCCGGAGCGATGACCTGCACATGACGCACGCCGCGGATCTCGGCATCGAGCGGATGCTGTGGCGGGGCGGCTTCGTTGATGGCGGTCATCAGCCTCATCCCAGCGTTGATGATCGCGTCACCGTTCGAGCGGTCGAATTCCACACCGAGTTGCTCGGCGTCGACCATCACGTAGAAATTGCCGCCGTAGGCGATGTCGTAGGTGACCTCACCGATTCCAGGGACATCGACCTGCTGATCGAGACCAACGGAGAAGGAGTCAACGTTGCGGAGTGTGACGGACTTCGCAGCTCCGTCCTGCACGGCGACTTCCGCAATGACGAGGCCCGCGGGCGTGTCGAGGCGGATGGTCGTCACGGGTTCGGTGACCGTGACCATGCCGGTCTCGACGAGAACAGTGGCGACACCCATGGTGCCGTGCCCACACATGGGCAGGCAGCCGCTGACCTCGATGTAGAGGACACCCCAGTCGGCGTCGGCACGCGTGGGCGGCTGAAGGATCGCCCCGCTCATCGCCGCGTGACCGCGGGGTTCGTACATGAGGAGGGTGCGGAGGTCGTCCATGTGCTCCATGAAGTGCACGCGGCGCTCGGCCATCGTTGCACCGGGGACGACCCCCACCCCACCCACGATCACACGTGCCGGCATGCCCTCCGTGTGGGAGTCGACGGCATGCAGGACGCGCTTGGCGCGCATGTCAGGCGGTGGCCAGGCCCGCGTCGATCGCCGCCTGCGTGGCCGCGCGAACGACGGACTCCTGCTCGGCCGTCAACGGCAGGCGCGGGGGACGGCACGGGCCGCCGTACTGGCCGACCATGTCCATCGACAACTTGATCGCCTGGACGAACTCGGTCTTGGAGTCCCAGCGCAGCAGCGGGTGCATCAGACGGTAGAGCGGCAGCGCGGTGTCGAGGTCCATCTCCATGCAGGCGTCGTACAGCGTGCGGGAAGCGGAGGGGAAAGCGTTGGTGTAGCCGGCGATCCAGCCCTGCGCGCCAGCCATCGCGAGTTCGAGTACGACGTCGTCGGAACCGATGATGACGTCAAGGCCCGGTGCGTACTCGGCGATCTCATAGGCGCGGCGCGGGTCGCCGCTGAACTCCTTGACACCGACGATGAGGCCCTCGCCGTAGATCTCGCCAAGCAGGCGCGGGGTCAGGTCGACCTTGGTGTCGTAGGGATTGTTGTAGGCGATGATCGGCACACCGGCCTTCGCGACCTCGCGGTAGTGCTCCACCACGATGCGATCGTCCGCGCGGTAGGCGTTGGGCGGGAGCAGCATGACGCCAACGGAGCCAGCCTCAGCGGCCTGCTCGGTCGCGGCCACGGCC
>CAYGMM010000221.1:0-1229 GCA_964351035.1 uncultured Actinomyces sp. | reverse complement strand
GCCCCGCCGCCCGGATTGCATCGCGCGGACGCCGCGCCGGCATGGCCGCCCCGCGACCCGCGTCACCGCGCCTGTACCGGGCCTGCAGCATAGCCGGTGCCCGCCGGACTGGCGAGCACCGGCCCCGGCGGCCTGCTCGGTCCAGCGGCGCGACTCCTGGGCGCCGTAGGCGGCGACACCGGGGACGACCACGCCACCGTTGGCGCTGGCGGCGGCCACCGCGGTCTCGACTACCTTGGCGCGCTCCTCGGTGGTGAGGGTCTGGTACTCGCCGAGCGAGCCGTTGCAGACCACGCCGTCGCTGCCGTTCTGGCAGAGCCAGGCGACGTGCTCGCCGTAGCGATCGAAGTCGACGGCGCCGTCGGCGGTGAAGGGCAGGGCGGTCGCGGTGAGAATCCCGCGCCAGGGGGTGGTGGTCATGAAAGCTCCTTGGGTGGCTGGTCCCAGTAAAATATTACATATGACACTCCGGCGTCAAGCGCCGTTTGTCCCGCTTAGCGGGAGAGATGCAGTGTTAGGACGGCGAAACCGACAAATCCCGGAGCAGTGCCAGCAGAGGGCGAACGCCGAAGCCGGTGGCTCCACGGCCGCTTGCTGGCCCGCGCCAAGCGGGGCCCGTGATATCGAGGTGCGCCCACGGCGTGTGCGCGGGCACGAACTCCTGCAGAAACAGGCCAGCCGTGATTGCCCGACCCACGTCGGTTTCCGGATGGTTCTTGACCCCGCCTGGAACGACGACCTGGTTGCGATACGCCTCAGCCAGCGGCAGTCGCCACAGGTCGTCGCCGGTGGCCGCGCCCGCACTGATGAGCCGCTGGGCCAAGACATCGTCATTGGAAAAGAGGCCACCGATGTCGGCTCCAAGGGCTACGACCACCTGGTAGGTCAGCGCCGCAATGTCGACGATGACGTCCGGAGATTCCTCCGCAGCGAACGTCAAGGCGTCCGACAGCAAGACTCGACCCTCAAAGTCAGTGTCGACAATGGTTATGGGAAGGCCGCTGCGTCCCACGACGACATCGCCGGGGCGAACGGCCGTTGGACCGACCATATTCTCCGCCAGTGGCAAGAGCGCCCGCACATTTATCGGCAGACCCAAAGACGGCAGCACTGACATCACCGCCAGAATCGAAGCAGCGCCCACCTTGTCCATCCGCCTGGATGCCATGGCGGCCGGCGACTTGAGTGAGAGCCCCCCGGTGTCGAATGTGATGCCTTTCCCAACCACA
>CAYGMM010000220.1:0-2940 GCA_964351035.1 uncultured Actinomyces sp. | reverse complement strand
CTTCTATGGTGTTCCTCGATTTACGAGCATCACCGTCGCCGGGATCGTGGCTATCCTCGCAGTTATCGTCGCGCGGCTCTTCCGGGACTCGCGAATCGGCATGCAGCTTCGGGCGTCGCGCGACGACGAGTTGGCGGCCTCGAGTAGCGGTGTACGAGTGCAGTACGCGCGACTGATCTCATGGGTGCTGTCATCGGCGATCGCGGGCGCAATGGGTGCCGCCTACGCCGGTCTACTGGGTGCATTCTCGCCGAAGGACTTCTACTTCACGCTCACGTTGACGCTGCTGACCATGCTCATCGTTGGTGGGTCGGGGTCGGTTGCTGGGGGCATCGTCGGCGCAATCATCGTCACACTCATCATCGAGGTGCTCCGGCGGGTCGGTGACTCGAATGAGTTGTTCGGTCTTACCAATGCGGGTCTTGCGATCATCATCTTGCTGACGTTGTACTTCCGCCCTCGAGGTCTCCTTGGATTCCGTGAACCTGAGGAGACACTGGCCTACCGCGGAACTCCGGCCATGAACTTCACGGGCGAAGCGACGCTACCGGGCCGCAATGCGGCTCCCGGCCAAGTCGTCCTGGCCGCGGACGGGATCATGAAGAGGTTCTCTGGCCTGGTGGCCCTGAAGGGCGTGTCTCTCACGGTGTCGGCCCGAGAGGTCACCGGGCTGATCGGCCCCAACGGCTCAGGCAAATCCACGTTCGTCAACTGCGTTACTGGGGTGACCAAGCCTGACGAAGCCACGATCCTCCTCGCTGATCAGGACATCACGGATCTACCGACCTGGAAGCGCGCGCGTCTGGGACTTGGTCGCACCTTTCAGACAATGCGCCTCTTCCGTGAGATGACGGTGATCGACAATGTGACCGTCGCCTGCATCTCGGCGGGGATGTCGCCCACCAAGGCCGACGACCACGCCATGCGTGTTCTTGACGTCCTCGGGGTTGCCCAACACGGCAATCGGCTACCCGGCGAACTGCCCTACGGTGACCAACGGCGCGTGGAGATCGCGCGGGCCTTTGCCCTGAACCCGCGGGTCATGCTCCTCGACGAACCGGCTGCGGGCATGAACCCGGCCGAATCCAGGGAACTACTGACGCAACTGCAATCCGTCCTCGCATCCAGCGGGGTTGGCATCTTGCTCATCGATCACGACGTGGCGCTCATTCGCTCGGCGTGCGATCACCTAACGGTTCTGGACTACGGAGCCGTTCTTGCCCAGGGCGAACCACAGGATGTGCTCTCGCAGCCGGAGGTCGCCGCCGCCTACCTCGGTTGGAGTGAATCCGACCCTGCCGAGCCACACTCGATCGGTGCCTCCGGCGCTCAAGAAGGGAACAGCAATGATCACAAGTAGATATCGCAAACTGGTGGGGGCGGCGGCCGCCTCTGCCGCAGCAGCCCTCGTGCTCGCAGCGTGCGGCGGGTCAGACTCCGCTGACTCCGGTGGATCCGGTGGCGGAGACGGCGAGGCGTGCACCGTCAAGGTGGGCATCGCCACCGGACAGACCGGCGGTCTTGCCTACGTCGACGTCCCAAGTCTTGAGGGTTTCGACCTCTGGGTTGAGGAAGTCAACGCCGCGGGCGGCATTGACGGCAAGTACCCCGTGGAGACCGTCGTCAAGGACACCCGGTCCGATGCTGCTCAGTCGGCGACTGTTGCGGCCGAACTGCTCGGTGAAGGAATCAGCTTCCTGATCACGCCTGGCGATGCGGATCCATCGATCGCGGCTGGGCAGTTGGCCCAGGAGGCACAGGTCCCGGCCATGTCGTGGTTCGGTTCCGCGCCGGTCCTACCGGCCGCCGTTGGTGAGTTCATGTTCTCGAATGCGTTTGGCGATAACGCGCAGGCGCGAGTGCTTGCCGACTATGCGACCGAGCAGGGGTACACGACGGCCTACACCCTGGGATCGCCGGATAGCGCCTACACGTCGAACCTGCCCAAGTACTTTGCGGTGGCCTTCCAGGACAATGGCGGAACGATTGTGGGCGAGGGCACCTACACGATGGGACAGCCGAACTTCAACGTGATCGCTGATCAGATCAAGGCACTCAACCCGCAGCCCGACGTCATCATGACGCCCGCCTACGAGCCGGATTTCCCCACTTTCTTGAAGTCGATTCGCGGGGCTGGCATTGACATTCCCGTCCTCGGTACGGACGGCATTGACTCACCGACCACCCTCGCACTGGGGCCGATCGCCGACGGTGTCGTCTACACAACCGCAGGTGTGCTTGCTCCTGAGGGTCCGCAGGCGGCTTACTTTGAGAAGTTCAATGCCAAGTACGGCAAGGACCCCGAGGCCATCTTCGCCGTGACCGGTTATGAGCTCGGCTTGGTGCTCGACGCAGCGGTGACCCAGGCGCAGAGCTGTGATCCGGTCGCGATCAAGGACGCCATCACGAATCTCGAGGGCGTCCAGGGCATCACGGGAACCATCGGATTCAAGGGCGGCGACCGGATGGCCATCCGAGAGATCGCACTGATCAAGGTGGTCGACGGTCAGCGTGAGCTCATCGCCCTCGTGGCTCCGGACCCTGCTCGGGTTCCGGCTGCCTGATCGATTGAACGCGAAGGAGTAACCATGCAGTCCTTGCTCGAGGTCACCTCGCTCAGTGTGAACTACGGCGGCGTGCGAGCTGTGCGGGATTGCAGCCTCCGGGTCGAGGAGGGCGAAGCTGTCGCCCTCCTCGGCCCGAACGGGGCGGGAAAGTCGTCCACGCTGCGCGCCATCGTGGGCCTGGTCAAGTCCACCGGTGACGTGGCGTTCGCGGGGGAATCCATCGCCGGGCTCGCCTGCGAGAAGATCGTCGGCCGCGGCCTGACGCTGGTCCCGGAAGGGCGCCGACTCTTTCCGCAGCTGACGATTCACGAGAATCTCATGCTCGGGGCCCGGGATCGTCGGACCGCGCACAAGGTGTACGAGGATCTTCTCG
>CAYGMM010000219.1:0-2949 GCA_964351035.1 uncultured Actinomyces sp. | reverse complement strand
GGCCGGTGCGCCAGCACTCGTCATCGGGATGGTTGGCGGCACCCTGGGCTCGATGGCGTCCGGGTACGCAGCGACGCGCCGCGTGCTGCCGGTGCTCGCGGCCGCGCTCCTGCTCGGTGGGCTGACGACCGGGCACTGGTCTTGGGTCCTCATCGTCGCCGCCTTCGGCGCCTTCGCGGGATGGACGGTGCGCTGGGGGCAGCTCGCCTTGTATGTCCTCGCCGGAATCATCGCCGCCACGGCGTTGCCCATCTCGACGGTAGGCGACAGCGTCATCACGGTCGTGTTCGTGCTGATCGGCGGATACCTCGGCACCGCGCTCGCGCAACGTCAGGGCGCGCCCGCGCACATCGAGGGCTCGCCCAACTCCGTCAAGCGGTCGCTGGTGACGGCCGGGGTCCTCGGACTAGCCACGGGCCTCGGCGCCCTGGCCGGCTACCTGATCAATCCCGGGCATGGGTACTGGATCCCGCTGACCGTCCTGCTGCTGGCCCCTCAGGTGGCGCAGGGCAACCTGCGCCAGTCCTGGCACCGAGTGCTCGGCACACTCGCCGGCCTCGGCATCGTCGAGGTACTCGTGTTGCTCGACCCGCCGGCCTGGGTGGGTGCCTCCCTCGCGATGCTGTCGCTGGTCTTGATCTTCTCGGTCACTGAGCCCTATTGGCTGCAGACGCTCTTCATCACGCTGTTCCTCGTGCTCGTTGCCGCGCCACCCGGTCAGGAGATCGATTTCAGCACACAACGCCTCGCCTTCACGTTGATCGGAGTGGCGATCCTGTTGGTGATCGCTGGCGTAGCGGCGTGGACGGCGCGTCGTGTGGTGGCGCATTCCCGTTGAGCGGCGTCCCCTTCCGTTGAGTGGCGAGTTGTTGACGGTTTTTCGCGCGGAAACCGTCAACAACTCGCCACTCAACTGTCAGACCCCCCTGCGATACTGAAGGTGCTCGAGAAGACGGCGCCAAGCCCTCCGGCTGGCCGTCTGCCAACCGCCCGCTCGCGTTCGGTGGCCCCGGAGGTAGAGCTGCCGCGCTGGGCAACCGCCCCGCGGAAGGAACGAGCTTTGGGGGTGTCCATGACATCAATGCACGACTGGGACGCGGGAAGCGTCCTGACACTTGTTTTGGGTTTGATTGCGACGGCGGGTCTTTTCGCCGCGTTGATTTGGACCTTCACCCGTGGCTAGCGGGGGCCGTCGATACGTCCAACCCACGCCACAGGATCTAGCTACCGACGAGGCCATCACGGAATGTGCCCGCCGACTTTGGCAGGCTTTCACTACCGCAGAGGGGGTTCACATGACCACGCACTTGACCGACCGCTACGTCGATGCCGTCGCGTACGCCGCGGCCGCGCACGCAGCGCAGACCCGCAAGGCCAGCGACGTCACCTACATGTGCCATCTGCTCAGCGTCTCCGGGTCGATCCTGGAGGCCGGTGGCGATGAAGATCTCGCCATTGCGGGACTCCTGCACGACGTTGTCGAGGATCAAGGTGGTCTGCCACGCCTGGCTGATGTGCGGGCCCGCTTCGGTGACCGGGTGGCCGACATCGTGCTCGCGTGCAGCGATTCGACGACGGCCAAGGGCCCGAAGGCGCCGTACGACGAGCGCAAGGGTGCGCACATCGCCAAACTGCGGGAAGCGACCGACGACGTCCTACTGGTGACCGCCGCCGACAAGCTCAACAACGCGCGCGCGATCCACGCGGACCTGCTGGCTGAGGGGCCCGAGGGATTCACCAAGCGTGGCTTCACCGGCGACGTCGATCAGGTCTTGCGCTACTACGAGGGGATCCTCGCGGTGCTCACCGATCGCAAGGTCAATCCGATCCTGCTTGAGTCGCTGCGCCACACGGTCGGCGAGATCACCTCGATCCTCAAGCCGACGTAGCCGCTAGCGGCGGTAGACCGCCGAAGCACTCCATTACTTCGCGCTCGCGCGCTTTCCACCCATGCCCGAAAGGGGGCTGCTATGAACCATGCCCATATTCAAGTTTCCGATCGTCCAACACTCGTCGTCCTACACAGCGATGCCTACGCCGACTGGGTGTTTGACCCGACGCATCCCACCCAGGGTCGCCGATTCACCAACGCGCACACCCGTGTCCATCAACTCGCTGGGGACGCCGGTGTCGGCCTCGTCGACATCGAGTCCGACCTGCTGCCAGCGCGCGACATCATCGAAAGTGTCCATCACGCTCAGTACGTCGACGAAGTCCTGATCCAGGGTCGCAGCGGTGAGTGGGCGGGGGAGCGCCACGACCTCGCGCACATCGCCCACCGCATGGTGGGCGGCACGTTGATCGCCGCCAACGCGCTGCTTGAGGGGCGAGCATTGACGGCGGTGCACTTCGCTGGCGCGAAGCATCACGCGATGGCGCGGCACTCGAGTGGCTTCTGCGTGTTCAACGACTTCGCCATCAGCGCGAGGCATCTCCTTGATCAGGGGAGTGTCCAGCGCATCGCCATCCTCGACATCGACGCGCACCACGGTGACGGTACTGAGGCACTGCTCCTCGGTGAGTCGGATGTGCTCACCTTCTCGATTCACGACCGCACGATTTTCCCCGGCACCGGTCATGAAGATCTCCCGGCGTACGCCGCCTTCAACGAGCCGCTTGCGGCGGGCTCCGGCGACGTCGAGCTCCTGGCGGGAGTGAAGCGCTTCATCGAGCTGGCCGTGGACTTTGGCCCGGACGTCGTCTTCGTCGCGATGGGTGCGGATGGGCACGCCGATGACCCGCTGTCCACGCTGGAGTACTCCATCGACGGCATGGCGGGCGCGGTGAGCCGGGTGCGCGAAGCCTTTGGGGCGAAGCCGATGTTGCTCGGCGGTGCCGGTGGCTACCAGCCAGACACGGCGCCGCCGCAGGCGTGGGCCCACATGGCCCTCGCCGCGGCAGGTATCCACATGTGACGCGCGCGGTCTTGCGGGTGAGCGGGCGGCCAGT
>CAYGMM010000218.1:0-2977 GCA_964351035.1 uncultured Actinomyces sp. | reverse complement strand
AGATGGCATGCTGTCGCCGTGGCCAACCTTCCGCTGACCCTCATCGTGGGTTCGGAGCAGGTACTTGTCGATCGCGCCATCGGCGACGCACGGGTGGCCGCCCGCGAGGCCTTTGGCGCTGACCCGGAGCGGCGTGAGGTTTTCCTCGGCGATGACGACGCCAAGGCGGACCTCCTCGAAGCGCTGAGCCCCACCCTGTTTGGCGAGCCGACACTGCTCATCATCCGCGGTGCCGACCTCTTCGAGGATCCGACGTTCGCCCTCATCGAGCAGGCGCTGGCCGAGCCGCCGGAGGCCATGGCCCTGGTGCTCCTCCACCCCGGAGGCGTCAAGGGCAAGCGCTACCTCACTGCGCTGCGCTCCGCCGGGGCGCAGGAGGTTGCCTGCCCGGCCATCAAGAAGGGCAAGGCGACCACCGAGTTCCTTGTGTCCGAAGTCCGCCGTCACGGCCGCAAGATGCCCCCGGAGGCGATCCGTGCCCTCCATGAGGCGATCGGCCAGGACATCCCTCTGCTGGTCGGCGCGATCAATCAACTGTGCGCCGACATCGAGTCCGGACCGATCACCGAGGAGCATGTGCGCACCTACTTCGCGGGGGTCGCCGACATGCAGGGCTACCGCATCTCCGATGCGGTCTGGGATCAACGCCCGGTTGATGCCCTTCGCGATCTGCGCTGGTCGGCCGAGACCATCGGCCGCGGTGGAGTCGGGCCCGCGGTCACGGCCGCCATCGCGAGCGGGCTCCGCAATCTGGCCAAGGTGCAATCGCTTCCCAGCACGATCAGCCAGGCCGACGCCATGGCCGAGACCGGCATCAAGTTCGACTGGCAGTTGCGCAATGTCCGGGCCCGAGCCAAGCGCTGGCGCCCCGATCGCATTGCCCGCGCCACGGTGATGCTCAGCGATCTCGATGTCGCGATGAAGGGCGGCATGCGACGGGGCGAAGCCCTCGACAACGACCAAAAACTCCACGAGCTTGAGGACTACGTTGTCCGTACGGCGTCCCGCGCTGAGCCCACGTAGGGCTTGCCACAACTTCCCATGCTCCAGCGAAGTCTTCGGTAGCGTGGCACACCCCACGACGCCACGAAGGGTTCTGCCATGCGATTCGTCCGCCTTGTTGTTGCTGCGTTGCTTGCCGTTGCTGGAATGACTTTCATAGCAACTCCGGCCAACGCCGCCATCTCCGCACGCTCCCTGTACGACACGTGGACGTCGACCTTGGCGGCCTCCGCCGGGACCTGCGACGGAGCGGATTCCGCCGCGCTCTACCGCGGCCGCGGCGTCCTTCTCGCCACTTTCACGGACGAGGTTGTGGGCCGCGACAATATCGAGGGCTACTTCGATGCACTGAACTGCTACGACAATCTGCGGGTAACGACGCAGACCTTCGCCAGCGGTGGTGTCCGGGGCACCCGTTGGGCGTCTGGCCTCTACACCTTCCACTACACCGACGCCTCTGGAAAGGCCGTCAAGGCTCCGGCCCGTTTCACGTTCGTCTGGGAGAAGAACAACCGTGGCCGTTGGCTCATCGCCACGCACCACTCAAGTTTGCGCCCACAGAACTAGGCCCCCGTACTACCGCGTCACAAAGCCGAGGGCCGGTTCCACCACGACGGCGATGTCGCCCACCTCGTCGGTTCGCGCGATCACCGCTCCCGTCGACTCCCACTGGCGCAGTGTCTCCGGCGCCGGATGCCCGTAGCCGTTGTCCGCACCCACGGAGATGATGGCCAGTCGTGCACCGGTCCATGCCGCGAGCGCGGGGTCCTGGAGCCTCGATCCGTGATGCGGCACTTTGACAACGTCAACCCCCTGCACCGTGAACGACGTACGCAGTGCCACCTGCGCCGCGGTCTCCACATCGCCGAAGAGCAGGATGCGGACGCCGCGAACCTCAGCGAGGAGCACCACGCTGGCGTTGTTCGGAGCCGACTCCGGTCCGCGGATGATGCGCTGCGGCCACAGCGTCGTGAGACGTATTCCTCCGACATCAACGGTCCGTCCGACCGAGGCGATCTCCACCGGCACACCGGCGAGCCAGCCGTCGACGCTGCGCGCCCCATCCGCCGGTTCGCGCAGCGGCGAAACGGTGGCGGCCGCAATCGCCCTCCCGTCGAGCACACCGGGTACCCCGCCCACGTGGTCGCGGTGTGGGTGTGTCAAGACCAGGAGGTCAACGCGACTGATCGCGAGGTCATCAAGACACCGCGTGGTCACCTCCGGATCCGGCCCGGCATCGACGACAACCGTGCCGGTGTCGCCGCGCAGCACGACGGCATCTCCCTGGCCCACATCGCAGGCGATCATGACCCAATGCGGGGGCGGCCATCCGGCGCGGTCGGGTAGACGTAGACCGAAGACCACGATGCCCGCGAGCAGCATTGCCAGCACGACCCCGACCCGGCCGCGATGGACCCGCTCGTGGCGCCCACGGCGACGACGTATCCAGTACGCGAGGGAGGCGGAAACGACCACCCCGAGCAGGGCACCTGCCCATCCACCGGGCCAGGGCAGGGTGGCGAGCGGCAGGTCGGCACTGACCTCGGCAACTAGCGCGATCCAGGCGGCGGGCGGCTCGGCGAGCATCGCCAGAAGGTGGGCACCCGTGGGCCACACCAGGCCAACCAAGGCGGCGAGCAACCCGAGGATCGTGATCGGGGCAACCGCCGGAGCGGCCAAGAGATTGGCCGGTATCGCCGCCAGGCTCAACCCGTTGCCGAAAGCCGCGATGAGAGGCGCCGTCGCGATCTGCGCCGCGGCAGTGAGTGCTAGCGCGCTGACGACGATGCGTGTGCGCTGGGACCTACCCGGCAGACGTTCGGCGAGCGGACCGGCCAGCAACACCAGACCCGCCGTGGCCCACACCGACAGCGCGAATCCCCACGAGGCCGCGAGCCCGGGCGACACGATGAGCAGGGCGACGACGGCGAACGCCAGCCCGGCGAGCGCATTGCGCCGACCGCCCGCGAGCAGC
>CAYGMM010000217.1:0-2994 GCA_964351035.1 uncultured Actinomyces sp. | reverse complement strand
CCTTCCGCACCCTTGTGGGAAATGGTCGTTAAGTCGCCGAGATAGCAACCACAACCCACAAGGGTGCGGGGTGGGGGACGTGCGCATCGTGATGTTATGATGCGGTGATGCGTACAACCCTCGACATCGACGATGCCGTACTCGACGTGGCGCGCACGCTGGCCCGGGATTCGGGGATTTCCATTGGTGCGGCGGTATCCCTCCTCGCCCAGCGCGGCATGGTGAGACCGGCTCCGGTCGTTGACGGCCTGCCGGTTTTCGAAGTTTCCGGCTCGGCACCGGCAATCACCGAACAACTGGTGCGGGAGGCCCTCGAAGAGGGCTGAGTGACATGACCGTCAACCTTCTCGACGTCAATGTCCTTGTCGCATTGGCCTGGCCGCAGCACATCCACCACGGTGTAGCGCGCGCATGGTTTGCCGGCAGAGCGGATCAGGGCTGGGCCACGGCGCCGGTCACCGAGGCGGGTTTCGTTCGCGTGTCCTGCAATCCCCGCGTTGTCACCGATGTGCGAACGCCGAAGGAAGCAGCCCATTTCCTCTCCAGTCTGCAGGCGTTCGGTGCCTGGGAGTTCTGGAGTGACGCCGTACGAATGACCGACTCGCTCGATGGTGTTCGCGGCTACCGACAGGTCACTGATGCGCACCTGCTCCAGTTGGCCACGGACCACGGGGGTGCTGTTGCCACCTTCGATGTGGCCCTCGGCAACTTGGCCGATGAACGGGGCCAGCATGCTCTCGTCATTCCCTGGGCCTAGCCGTACGCTTCGCCCATGCGTATTGCGATCGGCACCCGCAAGGGGCTGTGGACAGCGGTCGGGGGGCCGGACGGCTGGGCGGTCAGTCAGCCACTGAAGGACATGGCCGAGTTCGCGTCGGTTGCGTGGGTTCCCACCGAGGGCGGTACGCCGCGACTGCTGGCTGGCGCGCGCAGTTGGTTCTGGGGTCCGACGGTCATTGCCAGCGATGACCTCGGCGAGACCTGGACCGAGAAGGAGGCCGCCCCGATCGCCTTCCCCGCCGACACTGGTGCCGCGCTCGAGCGGGTGTGGACCATCGAGCCCGATCCCTTCGAGCCACACGTCGTCTGGGCCGGGGCCGAGCCGCACTCCCTGTGGCGGTCAACCGACGACGGTGCGTCCTTTGACCTGGTGCGCGGTCTGTGGGATCACCCGCATCGGGCCGAGTGGGGACCGGGCGCTGGCGGACCGGCGGTGCACGTGATTCGGCGGCGTCCCGATGGGTCGACGGTGCTCGCGATGTCGTCGGGTGGTGTGTATCGCTCGCAGGACGGTCTCACCGGGTGGCAGGCGGCCAACCGCGGTATCCGCGCCGAGTTCATGCCCGAGGGTGAGCAGTATCCGGATTTCAACCAGTGCGTGCATCGTCTGGCCGTTGACGGGGCAAACCCCGAGCGCCTCTACGTGCAAAACCACGGCGGGGTCTACCGCTCGGACGACTCCGGCGACTCGTGGGTGGAGATCTCGGCTGGACTGCCGGAGAGTGAGTTTGGCTTCGTGGTGCTCGCCCATCCGACCAGGGGAGACACCATCTGGGTGATCCCGATTCGCGCCGAGACGATGCTGCCGGCTGACGGCGAGCTCCGCGTCTGGCGCAGTGACGATGCAGGTGAGACATGGGCCGCTCAGGGTGTCGGCCTCCCCGACGACTTCTATGCGGCTGTCTTGCGCGACGCGGCCCACGTCGTGCTCTACGGTGACGATGCGGCGCTGGCGTTCGGCACGCGCAATGGTCACGTCTTCGTCAGCCTGAATGGCGGTGAGTCGTTCGACGAGGTCGCGCGCGATCTGCCCGATGTGCTGTCCCTGCGGCTGTGGGCGGAGTGATCTAACCCGGTGGAGGTGCGTGTCATCCTGCCCCGGGCGCTCATGGAGTTCGCCGAGGGCCAGCGCGAGGTGGGCGTCGACGTACCCGACGGCGCAGTGCTCGGCGACGCTATCGACGATCTATCGCGGCGCTATCCGGCCTTGGCGCGCCGTATCGTCGATGAGACCGGAGCGCTGCGTCGCTTCGCCAATGTGTACGTCGGGGTGGAGGAGTGCCGTCGGCTACAGGGCCTAGCGACACCGGTGTCCCGTGGAGTCGACATCTCCATCATCGGCTCCATCGCCGGCGGCTAGGACGCGGTCACCACGTGCGGTTCGAGTTGCTGGCGCAGGGATTTCGGCAGCCGAATCGGCCGACCGGTCTGCGGGTCGGTGGCCGCCAACTTGGTGGTCCCCTCAGCCGCGAGTTCGCCGTCGTCATCAAGGATTCGGTATTCGATCGTGTACGACGACCGGCCGAGGTTGCTGATGGACGTCTCGATCAAGACCGGCTTGTGCGAATGCATCAGCGGGCGACGGTGGCGCACCTCCTGGCTGACGACCACAAGCGCGTAATCGTCGTTGACTACCTCGGCGACGCTTTCGATCATGCCCATGCGCGCTTCCTGCAGGTAGTCGTGGTACGCGACATTGTTGACGTGACCTAGCGGATCGAGGTCGCTGAATCGGCGGTAGACCGGGACGGTAAGCACGGGATCAGCCTAGGGCTCGCGGGCCGTGCCGAGTGCATCTGTCGCACGACGCTGAGGGATGCGCGCGGTCACGGTGGTGCCCCCCTCGGGACGTGGCGTGCGGGTCCACGAGCCGCTTAGCGTGCGACACCAGGTGTCGATCAAGGCGGTGCCGAAGCCTGCCATCCCATCGTCGCGCACACCGACGCCGTCGTCGGTGATGGTGGCGCGCGCGTACCCATCCATCCGGTCAACATCAATGCGAACGACGTGTGCCTGGCCATGGGCGACGGCGTTCATCACCGCCTGCTCGACGATGCGATAGACCGCGAGCCTCGCCTGAGGATCGGGCGAACACTGTGCGCCGACCTTTACGGTGACATCGACGGCGGGCCGATAGGCATCGGCCAGATCGTCCAGGGCGGTCTGCAGGTCGAGGTCTTGCAGGTTGGGGCTGAGGGCACGCACCGCGCGGCG
>CAYGMM010000216.1:0-3033 GCA_964351035.1 uncultured Actinomyces sp. | reverse complement strand
TGTCGCACCCGCGGCGGGGTCGATGAACTCACCGACCTACTCAAGGCGCAGGGATATCAGGCGGAGGCGCTGCACGGTGGTCTCACCCAGGAGCAGCGCGACCGCGTTATGGGGCGACTGCGCTCCGGCGCGACCGAGATTCTCGTGGCCACCGACGTCGCCGCCCGCGGATTGGACGTTGATCGCCTGACCCACGTCGTGAACTACGACCTGCCGGTCTCGCCCGAGGCCTATGTCCATCGCATCGGCCGCGTCGGTCGAGCCGGTCGCGAGGGCGTAGCCATCAGCCTGGTCGAGCCCCGTGAGCGACGTCTCCTTGCCGCGATCGAGAAACTCCTGAAGGGTCGCATCCCCACTGCGCCCATTCCCACGGCCGCCGACGTGCGGAGCATGCGATTGCAGCGCACCAGCGAGTCGATCGCGGACCTGCTCGCCGATGATGTCTCGCGTGAACGGCTCGAGGCCTACCGGGACGCTGTCGAGGTGCTGCTCGATGACAACGACGTACTCGATGTCGTCCTCGCCGCCTACGCCTTCGGTCACGAGGCCACTCAGGGCTTGGCTGATGACGGTGACGACATCGACTTCAACCCACCACCGGAGCCCAAGGCGAAGTCGGGCAAGAAGGGTCGCGACAAGGATCGATTCGCGGGACCGGACAAGAGTGGCAAGCACAAGAAGAAGAAAAGTCTTGATGTGCCGACCGAGCGTCTATTCGTCTCCGTCGGTCGTCGGGCGGGCGTGACACCGGCGGACATCGTGGGCGCACTGACCGGTGAGACCGACCTCAAGGGCCGCGACATCGGCGTCATCACGGTGCACGACGCCTACTCCCTCGTTGAGGTTCCTGAGGGCATGGCGCGCAAAGTGGCCAAGGGGCTCAACCGGTGCACCATCAAGGGCAACCGGGTCAAGGTCCGCCCCGACCGCGGTCGTTAGCACTTCGACCAGACGAACTTTGCGAGCAAACGACCGTCCAGCGACCGTTTGCTCGCAAAGTTCGCGCCCAAGGGTGCCCTGTCAGCGGGCGAAATACTTCATGAACCGGTCGTAGGGAACCTGGCCCGCGGTGGCGCTGTCGGCGGGTGTCGCGAGGATCGCCTTGGTAACCGGCGCTGGGATGGGCTCCCAGAAGGCCGGCATCTTGGCCGCCTCGGTTGGACTGAGGGCATAGATCAGCAGGAAGTTGACGATCCAGATCGACGGCGCCATCGCCATGCCGACGTACCGGGTCCGACCGATGCCCTTTTGGTTGGGCACGAGTTCCCAGGGGTCGCGCGTCGTTTGCGACTGCGAGCCGTAGGGCACCTCGGGCGTGTAGGCCGAGCGGTAGAGCTCGCGCAGCAAGGTTTACGTCTACTTCAAGCCTGAGTCAAACCCCAATATCAAGTCCAACATGGTGGTGCTGCCTTCGAATAAGGATTGGAAGGCGAACCGCTAGACGCCTCATCGGTGGAGGCGCTCCGAAGGCGCCGCGTCATGTGTGAGGTAGCTGACTCCTAGGCGCAGAAGCGATCGAGAGTTTCGCTTTTCCCGTCAAGGGCGGTGGCGAGCCGGTCGGCGCTGATCGGTGCCCCGTTGGACTGGGCGGCGGCCACCCAAGGCTCGCCGAACGCAATCTCAGTGATGGCGTTCGTGGCGTCTGCAGCGAGGAGGTTGGCGCAGAACTTCTCCTTCAGCGGATCGAACTGATCGTCACTGTCCGCCACGGCGACCAAAACGACGAAGTCCTTGCCAAAGCACAGGATCTCTCGGGCGAAGAGCCCCTCGTCAAGAAGGCTGTTGTCGGCCGAGTCCATTGCACAGTCGATGCCAGCGTCGGCTAGGCGCGAAATCACGGAGTCAGCGAATCGTCCCCCGTCGGTTGTGCAGTATTCGCCGGTAGGGGATGCGGTTCCACCGAGGATCTCCGCAACCTTGGCGGCATCCAGGTCGCGCTGTGAGTCAGTAAGGGTGACCGCGACCCAGTTGTCGCCGTGAGCAATGGTGTCCGTGTCACCTTGCCCGACAGCCTTGTGACACATACTGCCCCGCACCCATGAGATGTCGGCTTCCGTTCGAGCGACGAGAAGGTAGACCGCCGCGGTGGGTCCGATGCAGGAGAATCCCGAGGCAGCAAACTCGCCTGCGGATACATCTTCGGGCGAAGTATCGCCGCACTCGACGCCCGCGTCGGCGAGGCGGAGAAGAAGATCGTCACCGGCAGGAGCGGCCGTCGGCGCAAGTGACGACGAGGTCGTCGTGGTCTGCTCGGATGAAGAGTCCGCTGAGGCTCCCATGCTTGGGGTGCCGGGGTTGGGTGTTTCCGGAGCTGTTGCGTTGCCACCACAGGCTGAGAGCGCCACTGCCAGGAGGCCGGCGCTTATTGCTGTTCGCCGTGTGATTCGCAGACCCATCTCTCTCACGCTAGCAGCCGATCACCCGCTCTTGGCGTTCATGAGCGCCGCGTGTGACCGTCTCCGTGCAACGATGACGTGGCCGGTCAGGGGTTCACATGCACGCCTTTCCGGCGGTGCGCAGCCGTGCATGTGCGCAGAACCGGGGGGTGGACGGTGGGCCTGGCTCAGCGTTGGGAAGGTTCCACTTCTCCGGGGCGCCACGTCTTGGCGACGGTGGTGTCGAGGAGGTGGGCGAAGAGCAGTTCGAGAGGGCCGTGGGCATGCTGTATGTGCTTTGGCGTGACGTGCTCGGAATCCGGCGCGGTTCGGAGGAATGCGTCCGCTGACCGTCAAGCGTTGGAGGTCAGCGTGATCTGCCCTGCGGTCGACCCGCGCCAGATGGAGTTGCTACTGCGGTGACACTTTGCTGCAGGGCAGGTGAGCGTGGACCATCGTGGTCATAGTCAATTTCTTGGACTTGATCGTGAAGCGGGCCTGCTTGGGCTGGTGCTTCTGCGACTTCACGGTGACCTGATTCTTCTTGATCTCGGACGCTGACGGCGCCTTCATGTCCGCAGGGGCATGCTCATGGGTGAGCTGCAGTAGGCCGGTGCGCTGGTAGCCTCGGGGGCACCTGAGCGTGACCTGGCGGGTG
>CAYGMM010000215.1:0-3052 GCA_964351035.1 uncultured Actinomyces sp. | reverse complement strand
GAGCCAGGACTGGTAGTCCGCGAAGTCCGGACCGACCGCCCCGACGAGCACTGGCTTCAACCCGAGGCATCCCATGCCGAAGGCGATATTGGCGGCCACGCCGCCGCGGCGTACCTCGAGGTCTTCCACGAGGAAGGACAGAGAGATGCGGTCCAGTTTGTCGGCAACGATCGAGTCGGCGAACCGACCCGGGAAAGTCATGAGGTGGTCGGTCGCGATGGATCCGGTGACGATAATGGACACCCGCGGGACCCTACCGGGCGCGGCCGGGGTCTCGGTAGCCGTGCGCCGGCGCTCCCACGGACCATTCCACGCAAAAGTGCACGTTGTGGGGTCTATTCAGCCCTGATCGGACGAATAAGCCCCACAACGTGCACCTTTGTCGAGACGAGCCCGAGAAGCCGCCGTCAGCGGCCGGGCACCAGGGCGCTCCTAGTGGAAGGAGTCGCCGCAGGCGCAGGAGCCGGTGGCGTTGGGGTTGTCGATCGTGAAGCCCTGCTTCTCGATCGTGTCCACGAAGTCGATGGTGGCCCCACCGAGGTAGGGGGCGCTCATCCGGTCGGTGACCACGCCGACGCCGCCAAAATCCTTCGTCACATCGCCATCGAGGGAGCGGTCGTCGAAGAAGAGCTGGTAGCGCAGGCCGGAGCAGCCACCGGGCTGGACGGCGATGCGCAGGGTCAGGTCGTCGCGACCCTCGGCCTCCAAAAGGGCCTTGACCTTCGATGCAGCAGCATCGGTCAAGACGATGCCGTCCGTCGTAGTGGTCTCCGCCGTCATGGTCTTCCTCCTCGTGAATGTGCGCGGTTCGGGCCAGGGCCCTTAGTCCCGAGTACAAACCAAATATGGCACAGCATCATTCCCGGCTCCACCCCGCCGCCAGGCGTGCCGCCTAGTCCTTGGCCCCCACCCCGGGCAGGGCCAGCATCCGGTCGAGCGCAACCCGGGCCCAGTGGGCCGTGTCCTCGTCAACGGTGATCTGCTGCACGACGTTGCCGGCCACCAGGTTCTCCAGCGCCCAGACCAGGTGCGGCAGGTCAATGCGGTTCATCGTCGAGCAGAAGCACACGTCGCGGTCGAGGAACACGACCGTCTTGTCCGGGTGCTCGATGGCCAGACGCCGTACGAGGTTCAACTCGGTGCCCACCGCGAACGCCGAGCCGGCGGGCGCCTCGGAGATCGCCTTGATGATGAACTCGGTCGAACCGACCAGGTCGGCGTTCTGGACGACCTCGTACTGGCACTCCGGATGGACGATCACCGTGACGCCAGGGACCCGCTCGCGTACGTCGCGAATGCTCGCCTCGGTGAACCGGCCGTGCACCGAGCAGTGACCGCGCCACAGAATCACGCGGGCGGCCCGCAACTGCTCGTCGGTGAGACCGCCGTGCGGCCTGTGGGGGTCCCACAGGACGCAGTCGTCGAGGGAGAGCCCAAGGTCGCGGACGGCAGTGTTGCGGCCGAGGTGCTGGTCGGGCAGGAAGAAGATTTTTTCGCCCTGCTCGAACGCCCACTCCATGGAGACCTTGGCGTTGCTGGACGTGCAGACGGTGCCGCCATGCCGGCCCACGAAGGCCTTGATGTCCGCGGAGGAATTCATGTAGGTGATGGGCACCACGGAGGACGCGATACCGGCGGCCTCGAAGACGGACCAGGCTTCGCGCACCTGATCGATCTGGGCCATGTCGGCCATGGAACAGCCGGCCGCCATATCGGGAAGGACCACCTTCTGGTGTTCGGCAGTCAGGATGTCGGCGCTTTCGGCCATGAAGTGCACACCGCAGAAGACGATGTATTCGGCCTCGGGATGAGCGGCTGCCTGCTGCGACAGCTTGAAGGAGTCACCCGTGGTGTCCGCGAACTGGATGACCTCGTCGCGCTGGTAGTGGTGGCCAAGGATGTAGAGGCGGTCGCCGAGCGCCTCCTTGGCCGCACGAGCGCGTTCGACCAGCGCGGGATCGCTGGCGGGGGGCAGATCACCCGGGCACTCCACACCGCGTTCGGTGTCGGGGTCAGCGCCGTGACCGAGCAGGAGCAGGGCCAACGGGGTGGGCGAGGGCTCAGTGAAGGCCATTCGTTCATTGTGTCACTCGCCGCGATGGACGGCGCGGGCCACCTACGGGGCGGAACGTCATGCCGAAGTTGCAGAGGGCAGCGGGAGGACAGCGCGAAGTCGCGCTCCACCGAGCGGGGACGCTTGCCACGTCCACGAGCCACCCAGGGTGCGACACCAGGTCTCGATCAACGTGCTGCCGAGGCCCGGCGTCACGTCAGGGGGAACGCCGATCCCGTCGTCATCGACGGTGATCACGATGTGCTCGTCGACCCCGACGACGATTTCACACCGCTGCGCGCGCGCGTGTGCCGCAGCATTCAGTAGCCCCTGCTCGGTGATGCGATAGATCCCCAGCCGCACCTCACGATCCCGAGGCAACTCACCGACGACCTTCGTCGTCACATCGATTGCCGGCGCCCACGAGTCGGCCAACTCCTCCAGGGAGGTTTGCATGTCGACATCTCGCAGATTTGGGCTGAGGACACGAACAGCCCGCCGAAGGTCAAGGGCACGCAGCTGTTCGAGTTGTGCGATGACTTCAGCCACCTCACGCTGTTGCTCCTCTTGCGAGTCCTCCTGTCGGCGTACCACCTGCAGGCGCAGACATGCGGAGACCAGCCCAGCCTGCACATGGTCATGGAGCACGACAGCCACCTGCTGACGCACCGCTTCATCGGCCTTCAGGAGAGCCTGCTGCTGTGCTCGGAGTTCGGCAACGGCCCTCGACGCGCGCTCGTTCTCCCGTCGTAGCCGACCTTGCGAGCTCCCGAGCACGCCCTGCAGAAAGGCGAGGAAGAGGGTCCCCAGGACGATAGCCGAAGCGATCCGCAGCACGGGGTCTTGGCTTCCGGGGATGACACCGGCCGTCTCGCGAATGGCCGTGACGATGGTGGCCGTAGATACGAGGACCAGCAAGTAGCCGAGCGGCTGTGCCACGAGTTCGGGGGCGAATCTCCTGGACATGGCAAGGACTCCGGACACCGCGAGCAGGACTAC
>CAYGMM010000214.1:2175-3068 GCA_964351035.1 uncultured Actinomyces sp. | reverse complement strand
CAGCCCACCTTCGAGTACGGCGCGGACACGGTGAAGCCCGGGGTGCCGGAGGGCACGATGATGGTGGACAGTTCCGGTCTGCCCGCCTCATCACGGCCGGTCACCGCCAGCACCGTGACGAACCCGGTGATGTCGGTGCCCGAGTTGGTGATGAAGGACTTGGTCCCGTTAATGACCCACTCGTCGCCGTCGAGTACAGCGGTGGTGCGCGCGGCACCGGCGTCGGGGCCGCCGACGGGCTCGGTGAGGCCGAACGCGCCGAGCATCTCACCGGAAGCCAGGCGTGGCAGCCACTGCTGCTTCTGTTCCGGCGTGCCGAAGCGATAGATCGGCATGGCGCCAAGAGACACCGCGGCCTCGAGAGTGATCGCCACGGATGAGTCCACCCGCGCCAGCTCCTCCAGCGCGAGGCACAGGGCGAAGTAGTCGCCGCCCATGCCGCCGTATTCCTCGGGGAAGGGCAGCCCGAACAGCCCCATCTCCCCCATCCGTCGTACGACGTCGTACGGGAAGGTGTGGGCCTCGTAGTGCTCGGCCGCGACCGGTGCCACCACGTCCCGCGCGAACGCCTCGACGGACGCACGCAGATCCTCGTAGTCCGAACTCAGTCGATGATCCATCGTCAGCCCTCCTGCTGTGCGGGTTCAAGAATGACGAGCGTGTCGTGGCGGGCCACGGTGCTCCCCGGGTGCGCGTTGACCTCGATGACGCGGCCGGACCAGGGTGCGCGCAGCGAGTGTTCCATCTTCATGGCCTCGACGACCGCGACGGCCGCTCCCTCATCCACCAGATCGCCTACCGCCACCGGGATGTCAATGACCGTTCCCGGCATCGGGCTGAGCGCCTGCCAATGGCCCTCGGCATCCGCGTCGGCCGCGCGACCCTTGAGATGT
>CAYGMM010000214.1:0-2165 GCA_964351035.1 uncultured Actinomyces sp. | reverse complement strand
CACCTGCCGATGGCCGAACTCGGGCGCATGCAGCCACAGGACATCCTCGATCACCTCCACCACGACGGCAGGTGGCAAGGCTCTGGGCCGCTCGTGGGTCTCTTCCGCCACCGTCACGCGCACGCTCGTCCCATCCCAGACGACCGCGACATCCTGCTGGTCGACGGTCCACCGCAGCGGCGCTGGGCCACCCAGCCGCCAGGAATCCCCGGCGCGCCACGTGGTGTCCTGCGCATCCGGGAGCAGCGCGACCGCGGCCAGCACCAGGAGGTCGGTACTCGTCTTCGGCTCGGCGTATTTCAGTCGCGCGAGGGTGCCGGTATCCATCGCCCCCGCGACCACCTCAGGTTGTCCCGCGAGCCATGCGAGGTAATCAATGTTGGAGGACACCCCCAGGAGCACGGTCTGCGACAGTGCCTCGCGTAGTCGCCCCAGCGCTTCACCCCGCGTCGCAGCGTGCGCGATGACTTTCGCGAGCATGGGGTCGTACGCCGAGCCGATCACCTGCCCCGTTGCGATACCGCTATCGGTGCGCACCCCGGCGGCGGGCTGCCACAACCGAACAACCCCGCCGGTCGGCACGAACTCCTGTGCCGGATCCTCGGCGTAGACCCGCGCCTCCACCGCGTGACCGGTGACCTGGACCCCGCCCTGGTCGAAGGCGAGCGGTTCACCGGCAGCGACACGAATCTGCCACTCCACCAGATCGAGTCCGGTGACCATCTCGGTGACCGGATGCTCCACCTGCAGTCGCGTGTTCATCTCCAGGAAGGCGAAATCTCCGGGTGCATCGCCGGGGACGACGTACTCGACGGTGCCGGCATTGACGTAGCCGACCGACTCCGCCAGTCGCACCGCAGAGGCGCAGAGTTCGGCACGCACGTCATCGTCGAGGAATGCCGAGGGAGCTTCCTCGATGACCTTTTGATGTCGACGCTGCAGGGTGCACTCGCGTTCGCCGAGATGTACGACGTGCCCGTGCGCGTCGGCAAGTACCTGTACCTCGATATGGCGCGGACTCGTGACGAAGCGTTCGACGAGCAGTGTGTCGTCACCAAAGGACGCGAGAGCCTCACGGCGTGCTCCCGCGATGGACTCCTCGATCTGCTCGGCCCGCTCGATGACGCGCATGCCCTTGCCTCCGCCGCCCGCGGCGGGTTTCAGGAGGGCGGGGAAGCCCACCTCCCGCACGGCGGCCGCCACGGCCGCGTCATCCATGCCCACGTCGTGACGACCGGGCACGACCGGCACATCGGCCGCGATCGCGGCGTCCTTGGCCGCGATCTTGTCCCCCATCCGGGCAATCACGTCCGCCGGTGGCCCGATGAACACGATCCCCGCCTCCTCGCACGCGCGAGCGAGGCGCGGATCCTCGGAGAGGAATCCGTAGCCGGGGTGGACCGCCTGTGCGCCCGTGGCGATGGCCGCATCGACGATCCGCGCCGGATCGAGATAGCTCTGCCGGGCCGGGGTGGGCCCGATGTGGACGGCAGCGTCGGCGCTGCGGACATGCGGCGCGTCAACGTCGGCGTCGCTGTAGACGGCAACGGAGCGGATGCCCATGCGTCGCAGCGTGGCGATGATGCGCATGGCGATCTCGCCCCGATTGGCAATGAGAACGGTGTCGAACATCGCCCTCACATCCGAAAGACGCCGTAGCGGACCGGTTCGAGGGGTGCCTGGGCCGCGGCACCGAGCGCGAGCCCGAGAACACGGCGGGTCTCGCGCGGGTCGATCACGCCGTCATCCCAGAGGCGTGCGGTGGAGTAGTACGGCGAGCCCTGGGTCTCGTACTGCTCCCGGATCGGCGCAGTGAACTCCGCCTCATCCTCGGCAGTCCACTCGGCACCCGTCGCCTCAGCCTGATCACGCCGAATCGTGGCGAGCACAGACGCGGCCTGCTCACCACCCATGACCGAGATACGCGCCTGGGGCCACATCCACAGGAAGCGCGGGGAGTACGCGCGGCCGCACATGGAGTAGTTGCCCGCGCCGAAGGAGCCGCCGATGACCACCGTGAACTTGGGAACGCGCGCACAGGCCACCGCGGTCACCATCTTGGCGCCGTGCTTGGCGATGCCCCCGGCCTCATATTCGCGGCCGACCATGAACCCGGAGACGCTCTGCAGGCAGACCAGCGGGATACATCGCTGATCGCACAGTTC
>CAYGMM010000213.1:0-3069 GCA_964351035.1 uncultured Actinomyces sp. | reverse complement strand
CCTAGCAACACCTCGTTGAAGGGCCCGGGCTCCTGCCCGGGCCCTTCGCTATGCCTGAGGGGTACCCCTCAGTTTTCCGGGGTTCGGCCGATGTCCTGCATAGACTCGAAAAGCGCCCACATCGGGCGCCACGGAGCGCTCCACAGGGCGCCCGTCGTTCACCCCCGGAGGGTTCATGAAGCTCGGCAAGTCCATCGTCACCCTGGCGGCTACCACCGCCCTCATCGCCGGCCCGGCGCTCGTCGCGACCGCCCCGGCCCAGGCCGCCACCCCCAAGGCCAAGGCCAGCGGCACCACGCTGATCTCCTTCAAGAAGGAGTACGCCGGAATCATCAAGCTCATCAAGCCCGTCAAGCCGGCCAAGTTCATCGGCTCCAAGATGACCTTCCCCGTGACCGCGGTCAGTGGTGACCGGGTCAAGCACAGCGGCGGCATCACCGTCGGTGGGCTCACCCTGACGAACCCGATCATCACGGTCAACGCCGCCAAGAAGACCGCGAAGGTGCGCATGGCCTTCAACGGCACCAAGGTCGAGGTCTTCACCGCCAAGCACTTCAAGGTCAAGGCGGACGGCGTCGACGGTCAGGTCTGGCAGGGCGACCTGCACCTCACCAAGGACAAGGTTGTCGTGACCGCGCTGAGCGAGGCCCTCGGTGTCGACACGCTCACCCCGGGCGTCGGCCTCGGTCAGATCCGCGTCACCATCAAGAAGTAGTTCCACCTTGTCGAGGGGCCCGGGTACTCGCCCGGGCCCCTCGCTTGTCGCCCCCACAGCACGCGAACTTTGCGAGCAAACGGTCGCCAGGCGGCTGTTTGCTCGCAAAGTTCGTGCAATGGAGTTCGGCTGATCGGAAGCCAGGAGCAATCCTCCGCGGCGCATACTGGTCATATGAAGAGTCGATGGCTGCTCGCCGGAGCCGTGGTGCTGGCCACGATCGCTGCACTGCCCGCGGCCGCTCAGGCGGGCGGCACGACACGCGATACAGCCACCGCGAGGTCCGCCACACCTACCGTCACGTATCAGGTGAAGACCAAGGATCCGGTCGTCTTCATCACCATCGATGACGGCATCATCACCTCGCAGGCCGCCCTGGACTACGTGCGCAAGCACAAGATCCCGATCACCAGCTTCCTTACGTCCTCACAGGTGACGGACTCCAAGGTGCGCTACTTCGAGCGCATCAGCAAGTGGGGCTCGATCCAGAACCACACAACGACGCATGCGAGCCTCGACACCTCGAGTTGGTCCCTCATCAAGAACCAGGTCTGCCCCGTCCAGGTCGACTACCGCCGCACCTTCGGCACCAAGCCGTGGATGCTGCGTCCGCCGTACGGCGCCGGCCCGCGCGGCGCGACCTTGGCCGCGGTCGCGGCCAAGTGCAAGATCACCGACATCGTCATGTGGGACGCCCTGGTGGAGAACGGTCGGCTCGAGACGTGGAATGGCGGCCGACTCGTCAAGGGATCGATCATCCTGCTGCACTACACCGGCAACCTGGCCACGGATCTCAAAGTAGCGGTGTCTGCCGCACGCGCCCAGGGCTTCCGCCCGGCCAACCTCGCGGATTACCTGACACCGCCGGCCTAGGTGATCAGGACACTCCATCCATGAGGGCCCTGATCTTCGGTACGACGAGTAGGAAGAGTCCGCCCAGGATCGCGGTGCCGACTCCGCAGACGACGAAGTAGCCGGCCCAGCCCAGCACCTCGATGAGGCGCGCGATCTGACCACCCACCGAGTCGCCGACCGCGGTGGCAAGGAACCACACCGCGAGCATCTGGCTGAGCAGCCCCTTGGGCGCAAGCTTCGTCGTCGCGGACAGTCCGTTGGGTGACAGCAGCAACTCGGACCAGGTCTGCACGAGGAAGACCGAGACGATCCACCACATGGCGCTCTGCTCACCGTTCTCCGCCTGCAGGGCCGCGGGGACCATGATGAGGAAGCTGAAGCCGATGCCGAAGATCGCCATGGCGAATTTGGCTGGCGTCGATGGTGCGCGTGAACCCAACTTGGTCCAGATGACGGCGAAGATCGGCGCGAAGATGATGATGAAGACCGGATTGATTGACTGCAGCCAGCTCACCGGGACGTTGAAGAAGCCGAGATCGGTTTGCGTGAACTTCGCTGCGAACTCGTTGATCGTCGACCCGCTCTGGTCGTAGATGGCCCAGAAGACGACCGCCGCCAGGAAGAGATACAGGAACGCACGCAGTCGATGCTTGTCGACGACGCGCAGATTGGGCTGACGGAAGAGGCGGATGAAGTACGCGAACGCGATGAGGACGACGGCGATCGTGAAGATCACCGTCAGGTCGGTGATGTCGAAGCCAAGGAAGATCGCGTCGATAGCGACGATCACGGCAACACCGGCGATGATCGCGAGGGTGAAGAACGCCGCACGGATACGCACACCGGCCGGCGCCGGATCCGGCACCGCCTTGCCGACCGTGCCCAAGCCCTTCCAGCCGGCCATGTACTGGGCGAGGCCGAGCAGCATGCCCACGCCGGCGACGGCGAAGCCCAGATGCCAGTTGATGTCTTCGCCGAGGTAGCCGACCACGAGGGGAGCGATGAGGGCACCGAGGTTGATGCCCATGTAGAAGATGGAGAAGCCACCGTCACGGCGTTCGTCGTCCGGCGCATAGAGGCCACCGACCATGGCGCTCACGCTTGGTTTGAGCAGACCGGTGCCGAGGGCGATGAGGAGTAGGCCGCCCCAGAACATCACCTCGATGGGCACGGCCATGATGAAGTGGCCGGCCGCGATGACGATGCCGCCTAGCAGCACCGCCGTGCGGGGCCCGGTGAGTCGGTCGGCGACCCACCCGCCCACAAGCGGAAAGAGATAGACCATCGAGGAGTAGGTGCCGTAGATCGCTGCGGCATCGGCGGTGCTGAAGCCGAGTCCGCCGCCGGGCGGGGTCACCCCATCCGGTGGAGCGATCAGGTACAGGACGAGGATCGCCCGCATGCCGTAGTAGGAGAACCGCTCCCACATCTCGGTGAAGAACAGCGCGGCAAGGGCGCGCGGCTGGCCGAAGAAGGTGCGCGCCCCGACCGGCAGACTC
>CAYGMM010000212.1:0-3073 GCA_964351035.1 uncultured Actinomyces sp. | reverse complement strand
GCCTCGGCGTCGTGCCGTTCCTCATCGGTGACCTGGTCAAGATCGCGCTCGCCGCGGGACTGCTGCCCCTCACCTGGGCCGGCCTCAAGCGCGCCCGACTGATGGACTGACGTCGACCGATCCGCATGATCCTGGAAGTAGCGCAGGTCACGGTCCTCGACGGTCACGAGGCCGACTTCGAAGTGGCACTAGGCATCGCGGCGGCGACGGTACTGCCGCAGGCGCACGGTTTCATCGAGTTTGTGTCTCGCGGCTGGTGCGTGGAGCGTCCGCACGTTTACCTGTTCACGATCGCGTGGGAGACCCTCGAGGATCACACCGAGGGCTTCCGCGGATCCGACCTCTTCGCCCAGTGGCGGGCGCTCATCGGCCCCCACTTCGATGGTGCTCCGGTCGTCGAGCACTTCGGCGAGCACGTAGCCGCACCCGCCGCCGATCTGGGATAGGTCCCGCTTCTACGGCGCGGCGTCGGCGACGCGACGGGCCGTGTCCGGATCAGCGAAGGAGTCGATCGTCGCCTGGGTCTCCGCTGCGATCGCCGCGTCGAGTTCAGGCAGGGATACCCGGGCCATCACCCGTCGTAGGTCCGCGACGGAACGCTCCGACAGCGTCGTGAGGTGCTCCGCCACCTCAAGCGCCTTGTCCAGCAGATCCTCGTCGGGCACTCGCCACTGGGCGATCCCCCACTCCAGCATGAGCGCTGCGTCGACCCGCTCACCCATGAGCAGGAGTTGGCGCGCGCGACCAGGGCCGACCGTGTGCGGGAGCAGCGTCGTGATCCCACCGGTGACGAAGAGCCCGAGCCCCATCTCGGGGAAGAATCCCCGCGCCGATTCACCGACGACGACCAGGTCGCAGTTGAAGACCCATTCGAATCCGCCGCCGACGGCCCACCCACGAACGGCGCCGACGATGGGCACGCGGCCGAACATCATCTCCCGGGTGACCTGCTGCAACTGCTCGACGTACGCGGTCAAGGTCGCCTCGTCGCGCGTCTGCGCACCGAAGTCATGAAGATCGTCACCGGCGCAGAAGGCGCGCCCGGCGCCGGTGAGGACGATTGCGCGCACCTCCGGCGCGGCATTGGCGGATCGCACCGCCTCCGCGAGATCGTCCACAAGTTCCGCCGTGATGGCGTTGAGCCGATCCGGACGATTGAGCGTCAGGATGCGTACGGCGCCCCGGTCTTCGACGAGCACTGTGGACACGGCGTTCCCTTCCTTGACCTAGACGGTGTCGCGCACGACGCGACGAGTCTTGCCCTCGGTGCGCGGCAGGGCGCCGTGCGGCAGCACCTGCACATCGGCGGTGACCCGCAGATCACGTCGAGCCAATTCCTCGACACGGGCCCGCAGAGCACCCGGATCGACGGCTGACGCCCTCGCCTGTTCGACCTCCAGCGGCAGTCGGTCGTAGGGCCCGGGACCGGCCAGGCGAATCCGATACTCCCCCGACAGGTCCGGATCCGACGTCACCAGCGCCGCCACCGACGTGGGGAACACATTGACCCCGCGTACGACGACCATGTCATCGGCTCGACCGGTAACCCGGAATCGGGGAGCCGTGCGTCCGCACTCGCAAGGATCGATGGACTCGATGGTGATGATGTCACCGGTGCGGAAGCGCACCAGCGGCTGACACTCGCGGGCAAGGTGGGTGAGCACGAGTTCGCCGCTCTCTCCCGCGCGCCAGGGCAGCGGCTCGCCCGTGGCGGGGTCGATGAGTTCGGGGTGGAGGACGTCCATCGCCATGAAGTGCAGGGCGTCCTGCGCCTCGCACTGCCCGGCAAAATTGCACATCACGTCGGTGACGCCGTAGTTGCTGTTGCGCGCGGCAAAGCCCCACGTGTCCTCCAGCCGCTGCCGGAAGCCAGGGACGTCGAGGGCCGCCTCTCCCCCAAAAAGACCGAGCCGCAGACCGAGGGATCGCGGCTCGATGCCCTCCTCGTGCAGGATCTGTTCGAGCACCGCCGGATAACTCGGCGTACAGCTGATCGCGGTAATGCCGAGGTCACGGATCGTACGGATGAGGAGGGTCGGATTGCCGACGCCGAAGGGGACCACCGCAGCACCGACCGCCTCCAGCGTCGCGTGGTCGGTGTAGCCACCCATCCACATCTGGTAGTTCAGGCAGTGCACGACGATGTCGTCCGGCCGCAGGCCCGCCGACCGCTGGGCGCGGGCGCCGATGAGCGCCGTCTGTTCGGCATCGGCCGCGGACAGCGCGAGGTTCATCGCCTCACCGGTCGTGCCACCGGTGCGATGGATCCGTCGGACATGTGCCCGGTCGGTGGCGACATAGGCCCCGAACGGCGGATCTTCACGCTGGGAGGCGCGCAGCATGTCCTTATCGACGAGCGGCAGATTCGGCAGTTCCTCAAGGTGGATCGACGGCTCCTGACCACCCCACACGCGTTGCAGGAGCGTCGAGTGCGACCGCACATACTCACGCTGGTCGGCCCAGAGCGCGGACCGGTGCTCGGCGAGGACATCGAGCGGCGCGAAGTCCGCTTCGTTGATGAGGCTCAACGTCCGAGTCCGAGTTCGCGGGCAATGAGCATGCGCTGCACCTCGTTGGTCCCTTCACCGATTTCGAGCACCTTGCAGTCTCGCCAGAAGCGGGCGACGGCGTACTCGTTCATGAAGCCGTAGCCACCGAAGATCTGCGTGGCCCAGCGGGCGTTCTCGACCGCGGCATCACTGGCGTGCAACTTGGCGATCGCCGCCTGCTTCTTGAACGGCTCACCGGCCAGCATGCGCGAGCCGGCGTCGTAGTACGCCACGCGAGCAGTGTGTGCACGAACCTCCATGTCGGCGGCCATGAAGTCCAGTGCCTGGTAGGCCTCCAGCGGCTTGCCGAACGCATGACGCTCGCGCAGATAGCGCACCGACTCGTCAACACATCCTTGCGCGAGTCCCACTGACAGTGCCGCAATCGCGATGCGTCCTTCGTCGAGGATTTGCAGGAACTGGGCGTAGCCCCGACCCCGCTCACCGAGCAGATTCGCGGCCGGCACACGAGCGTCGACGAATCCCAGCTCGTGGGTGTCCGAGGAGTTCCAGCCCACCTTCGA
>CAYGMM010000211.1:0-3157 GCA_964351035.1 uncultured Actinomyces sp. | reverse complement strand
GACCCGAGCCCTGCGGATCCGAGCGCCGCCGTCAAGGCGACGAGCGCCACTGCCCGATGCAAGGAGCCGCCTCGACTCTTGGTCACTGGCCGAACGCCGCGGCTAGGGCCTGCGTGGCCTCGCGAATCGACTGACTGTTCAACCGCGGCCGGTGGCGCGCAGCGCTGCCCCCACTTAGTCCGGCCAGGGCGGGGAAGCCGACGACCTCGGTGAGGTCGTAGAACTCAGTCCATCGCAGGGCGGCGCTGCTCCCCGCGGGCGCGCCCGGAGCGCCACCACCGACGATCCCATAGACCTGGTGCCGGCCCCACCACTGCTCGTCGTAGCGAAGCACGACCTTCTCCAGATTCCCCGTTGTCAGTTGGCCCAGTGCTCGCCGGAGGACCGGATCCATGGGTGCGAGACGAAGTGAATCCGCCTGAAGGAGGGCCAGGGGCACAGCGACGATGGCCACATCCGCTGTGAACGTGGCACCGTCGTTCAGTACGGCGGTGACCTGTTGATCACTAGCCGACACGCTGACAACTGGAGCGTTCAGACGAACGTCGATCCCCTCAAGCAACCGCCGTGGAATGGCGTCGTAGCCACCGGCGAGCATCGCGTCCCCACCGCGGTAGGCACCTCCCTCTTCGGTCGCGCGTACACCGAGTCGGTCCGGATCGAGCCCGTACTCCCCAGCGATCTCCACCTGTGCGGCCCAACGGTCGATGCGGCTTTGCGTCCAGTCACGTCGCCGAAGCCACTGTTCGACCGTTGTCGAGCGGGCGGGCCATGCCTCCTCCAGTCGATCGATCAACCCCTCAAGCCGTGTCCACCGGCGCTCCGCCTTCGCCGAGACCTTGCCGGTCTTGGTATCTCGGGCGACTGCGTCGTCATAGTTCGTTGGCACGAGCGTGAGCCCATCGTCGCGCGCGAGGTCGACCAGCGGATTGTTCGACAGCGAGTGCAGCCATGCCGCGCCGAGTTCGACGGGCGTGCCCCAGCGCCGGTCGCTGTGGATGCGACCGCCGATGCGATCGCGTGCCTCCAGAACGGTGACTTCGACTCCGGCGTCGCGCAGTTGATTCGCGGCGGCCGCTCCAGCCAGCCCAGCACCAATGATCATCACGCTGTTGAAGTCTCGCTTGCGCTGCAGCCGGCGTGCGGCGTACACCCCGGACAGGTATGCGCCCTGCGTCGTCGCGGGATAGTCGGAGTTGCAGTACTCGCCGGCCAGCGCGACGCGGCCACCCAAGAAGGCATCAGCGATGGTTCGACGCACCGACGGCGACACTCCCGCGGGAAGGGCCGAGTAGGACCCTCGTGACCAGCGATCGCGGTCCCATCGAGTGACCATGGCCGCCTGCGGAAGGGGGACCGACCGCGTTCGCATTAGGTGGTCTGGCCCGGCACCGATCAAGGCCGGCACGGTGAGCCCGACCCCCGCGAGCAGGAGCTGTCGACGATCCATCAGCCCACTGTGCCACCGGGAGGGGGGTCATTTCACGATCGTGGGGGGCACCCCCTATGCTTTCGGAGTCTCGAACGGTGTTCGAAGATGGTGGTCCCCATCGTCTAGCGGCCTAGGACTCCGCCCTTTCAAGGCGGCAGCGCGGGTTCGAATCCCGTTGGGGACACGGCAACACGGCTTTACGGAGGCAACTCCGCAAGGCCCCGTAGCGCAGTTGGTTAGCGCGCCGCCCTGTCACGGCGGAGGTCGCGGGTTCGAGTCCCGTCGGGGTCGCCAGGCCGCCACAAGCGGCCAGGGTCGCTTGAGCGACCCGCACGGCCAGGTAGCTCAGTTGGTACGAGCGTCCGACTGAAAATCGGAAGGTCGGCGGTTCGACCCCGCCCCTGGCCACGTTTTTCCTCCACTGCCTCGCGCCTGGACTTCGCATTGACTACTTTCAATGCCGAACGGACGGGGGCCCGCATGAAATCTGTTGTCACGCTCTTGATCGCCTCACTCATTGCAGTCGTGGCTTTGGGTCCAGTAGCGGGAACCGCTGCCCATGCGGCCAGAGTCAAAGCCGGTGCTCCGTGCAACAAGGTGGGCGCGGAGGTGACCAAGAAGGGCAAGACCTACGTCTGCAAGCGAGACAAGGGCAAGCTTGTCTGGAAGGTCCGCAAGCCAACTTTCGACGACAATTACGAGACGGTCAGCTCGGACCTAGATACCTGTCGGCTCACGGAGACAGACAACATCACCGGGGCCGGCGCCAAAGGCTTCCCCATCCGCGGCACGCTGCCCCCACTCGGCGAATTGAAGATCGCCATCATTCCCGTCGACTTCCCCAATGCGCCAGGCACCGGACAGCCGTCGAAACTCTTTGCCGAGGACCTCACTGAGATCACGGCGTGGAGCGACTACTTCAGCCGCGGCCAGATGACCTACCGCCCGCACCTGGCATCCCCGACGTGGCTGCGCGCGCCGAAGGGTGCCGAGTGGTACGTGTGTGTCGAGTGCATGAAGGGTGCGTCGGAGGCCAAGCAGCCCATGGCTGTTGGACTTCAGGAACTCATCAACCTCGCTGACCCCGTCTTTGACTTCTCTGACACCGATTTTGTCTACTTCCTCTTCCCCTACGAAGCGGAGGCGAAGTACGGGACATCGATGTACTTCCATCAGACGACGATCAACACGGCCGAGGGACCTCAGGAGGTCTCGGTCTACGGCGAGCGCGGTGGGAATTCACAACCCGAGGAGCGGCTCACGCGGGTTTGGTCCCATCTCATTCACGAAGTGCTCCACTTCCAGGGATGGATTGGGCACGGCCCCTATAACGACACGAGCATCATGACCTACGACGGCGGCGCCTCTCAGGCCGTCACGTCGTGGGAGGCATTCCTAGCTGGGTGGTTCGGGGAAGACGAAGTGGTGTGCCTTGATGCAGCCTCGCTCAGCGCTCCGGCCTACGTCACGATGTCACCTCTCGACGTGATGGGCACCAAGCCGCTCTCGGTGATGGTGCGAATCTCGGATGAGGAGTTGCTGGTCATCGAACGCCGCAGTAGCGGCAGGTACTCAAACTTCGCGGACATCACGGACTACGGAGGAGAGATCCAGGAACAGCTCACGAACCTGAACCACTTCACGGCCTATCGCGTCAACGTGAACGGCCCATACCAGCGCGTCGACGGCCGAGACTTCGGCGACATCGGACCGAACTTCTGGGCC
>CAYGMM010000210.1:0-3175 GCA_964351035.1 uncultured Actinomyces sp. | reverse complement strand
TCGACTAGTTGGTGTCGCCGAGGCAGGTCATCATCATCGTGACGACCTTCTCCTGCAGATCCGCAGGGATGTCAGCATCGGTCTCACCATTGGCGAGAAGCTCAAGGTCCTCCGTTGAGTAGCCTGAGAGCGAGTCACGGATGCACGACTTCGCCGTGTCGTCCATGCCCTGATCGCCGATCTCATTCATGAGTTGGTCGACCAAGGCGGTGTTATCGCTCGAGGAGCCACCGCCGCATCCGGTCAGCACCAACGATGCAGCCGCAAGGGCGCCTGCGGTCATGACCATCATTCGCTTGCCACGCATGGTGTCCCCTCTCCTTGTCCAGACCGCGATTCGGTCCGGGACCACCAACTGAGCAGGACGCTAGCAGCGCGGGACCTCGCGCGTGGGGGACTTGGCGAGGCTCATGGACATCGTCCCCGCGTGCGGGGCGGATCAGCCAGCCGGTGAGGGCAGGCTCTTGTAGAGCAGGTCCATCGAGGGCGCGCCCAGCCCACTCGCCATGTCATAGCCCACGTACGCCGAGCAGCAACCGGTCATCTCGACGGCATTCGAGCCCGACACGACGTCGTAGAACGGGTTCTTCGACGTACCGGCGGCCTCGTAGATCCAGGTATTGACGAAGCCCAGCACGGGGTAGCCGCGGCTGCGCTCCTTCGCCGCGATGAGGGCCAGATGCGAGGCAAAGAACGGGCTCGCACCGCTCGTGCCACCGACCGTGCCGAGCACGTCGCCGTAGACGATGGGCCAACCCGGGCGGATGTCAGCGAGCAGAGCGACGTCCGGCAACATGCGCGGACCCACCGGAGTGACCCCTCGCTGATACGTCGGCCGCCCGAAGAAGGCACTCGGCCCGCCCGCGCCGGCCGGACCGGGGGCCGGTGCGTCGCCAACGTAGGGAAGGTCGTTCCAGACGACCTCTGACCTACGACTGTTATCCGACTTCAGCGTCAACCGCGTTCCGCCGACCGCGGTCACCCACGGCGAGCTGGCCGGATACTGCACGGTCGGCTGATCGGCGTAGGTGCCCCCACAGGAACTCGTCCCGTGATCACCGGCGGCCACCACCACCGACGTGCCAACGACCGCGGCCATCTTCAAGATGTCTTCGGTCAGCGACATCAACGGACCACGATCGGATCCGCTTGCGTATTCGTATTCGCACGCGCCGTAGGAGATCGACACCGCATCAGCTGGAGCGCCATCAATGTTCAGTGTCTTCGCGAGCGCGTCCACGATGCCCACCAGTGGATTGACTGCCTCCACGAGATGGATGGTCTGCGCCTTGGGCAGCACGGCCGCGGCGGTGATCAGATCGAGGTGTGTCTCTACGCTCGCGTTGACGAAGGGTTCGCTCACTCCGGTGGTGGTGACAACATTGACCTTCGGCATGGTGAAGCCAAAGCACTCCGCCGCCGCATCGAGATCGGCGCTGTCGTAGCCACCACCGAGTGACACGATCGCCAGGCGCGTGTCCCTGCCGGTCATGCGCTTCTTAGCCAATCCGTCCGCGCCGTACGCCGTGCTCAACTGGCCCGGTGCGTAGACCTTGCCCGAGGTCAGGGCCGGGGCATCGCAGGTGCCGCTGGGCAGAGTGCCACCGTTGCGGGGCCACGCCTGAGGTGATCCCGAGGATGCGAGCAAACCCTGCAGTTCATCGACGATCGACTGATCGACACCGACGGTGTCGAACTCCGGCTCATAGAGGGCGTAGACGGTCAGCCATTCGGTGGTCGACGACTTGAAGTCGGCGGGGGGCGACGGGAACTGGCCCTTCACCGAGGCTGAATAGACCGTGTAGGGATCGCCCTGGCTCGCCGCACTCTTCTCGACCTTGGTCCCGAGTACGTCGTTCCAGGTGGCCGCCGATCCGGTCAGTCGGGCAAAGAGTCGACCGGGGTCGATCTGGATCTTCAGCCCGGCGCGCTTGGCGGCATTGCGCACCTTCTTCAGCGTCTTCGACGTTGCGCCATAGGACTTGCCCGCATCAACGAGCGAGAGGAAGTCGCGGTAGACCAACTCCTCCGGATTGGATCGACGGGTGGCCTCGCTCGTCAACGTGGCGTTGTCACGCTTGAGACCGACGAGGAAGGTAATCGGGGTTGAGTCTGCGCGCGGATCCACCACCGCGCCGCGCGGGATCAGACGCTCGGGTGTCTGTGTGCTCGCGGCCGAGGATGCCGATCGTGCCGTGGAAACGGCGGGGGTGCCGGAGGCCTCACTCGCAACCCCTGGCGCGCTCGAAACCCCCGCCGCGCTCGAAACCCCCGCCGCGCTGGCCGGGGCAAGGCCCCCCGCGGCGAACAGGGAGAACGCCGCAACCGCGGCGGCACCGCTGGTGAGCGCTGTTCGGCGGGCACGGAGGGTCCTCGGTGATCGCATCGGGCGAGGGTACCCGAGGAACCTGGGAGGATTCGCCCACAGGAATCCCACGCATCACAGGAGTTATCCCGTGCCCCAGTGGGCTGTCTCGGGCCCAGGATGGCGCTCCTCACCTGATGACGAGGGCCTCATTCAACGGCTTGCGGACAAGGTCCGGGACCGTGCATTCCTCCGCGGGATAGCCGACCGGGAAGAGGATGTAGGGCCGTTCGGTGGCGGGTCGATCGAGGATCTCGGTCAGGAATCCCATCGGGTTCGGCGTGTGCGTCAGGGTGGCGAGGCCCATCGAGTGCAGCGACGCGATGAACAGTCCGCAGGCAATGCCCACGGATTCATTGACGTAGTAGTTCTTGCGGAGCGAGCCATCCGGCATGGTCGTGGACTTCTGCGCGAATACCACGACAATCCAGGGCACGACGTCAAGGAATGACTTGTCCGACGTTGTACCAAGTGGTGCGATGGCCGAGCGCCACGCATCGGGCAGTCGACCACCCTCGTAGTTCTCCCGTTCTTCGGCCTCGGCGGCGAGTCGGATGCGATGTCGCGTGTCCGGATCGCTCACCGCCACGAATGTCCACGGTTGCTGGTGCGCACCGCTCGGTGCCGTGTTCGCGGTCGACACGGCGATCTCGATGAGTTCACGCGGCACCGGTTCGGGACTGAAGTCGCGGACGCTGCGCCGTGCATCCATGCGGGCACGGAACTCTTCGCCGCGCAGGGCCGACTCGGCGGCATCGATGCGATCAGGACGGTACGGGATCATGCCGCGAGTCTGTCAGGCGACCGGGG
>CAYGMM010000209.1:0-3189 GCA_964351035.1 uncultured Actinomyces sp. | reverse complement strand
CGACCTCGCGCGCGAACGACGGCCCTACTCCTTCCCCAAGATGGAGCGGGCCAGCGTCAACGCCGATGGTCCGTCTGCCATGGCGGGCAACTCGCAGAGTGTCAACGTGAGTTTCCCCTCCGTGTATCTCTCCGGCGGCATCGGCAGCACCGACCTCGGCATCTACCTCGAAGGTATCGGCTCGCAAAGCGTCGGCGCGGATGCACAGCGCGGAGGTGGCATCAGCGCACCGAGCATGGGCGTCTCCGGTTTCGGACGTGTCACTGGCGCCCTGCCGGGCGTGCCCGGCGACCTGCCCTCGCTCTCGGCGGCCACCCCCAAGATCGACCCGGCCAGCATGTTGCGCGGCTTCACCCTCTTCGGCGGCATCTCGCTCGCTGATCTGTTGCCCAATGACATCGACATGCTGCAGCGCAATCCGTCGACCGGTGCCTACGAGCCGAATCCGAAGGCGCCGGCGTTCGCCACTGATCGGTCATTCAACGGCGACCTGCCGGACATCCCCACCGAGGTCTTCGTCCACTACGAGTGGCGCCCGGAACTCAGGCCATTTGATCCGCTCCTCCCCGAGGCCGAGCGCGCCGACTTCTACATCCTGGTCGAGGCCAAGGCCAGCGCGACCGACGCGGAGGCTTACTGGAAAGCCGAGGGTGCGCTCACCAATCTGAAGATCGTCTTCTTCGGCTCCAAGGCCTTCGTCTACGTCATCCTCGACCGCATCGGCTTCAGTGCTGGCTCCGGGCGAGCCAGCGACATGCAGGTGGAGATCGGCGAGATCGTCTTCGGAGATGCGCTCGCCTTCCTGGAGAAGATGGCGCGTTTCCTCGCCTTCGGCAGCGGCAACGGACCCATCCTCAACATCGATGCACGGTCCATCACGACCGGCTTCAGCCTCGAGGTACCGAGCATCGGCCTGGGTGCCATGACCCTGAGTGGCCTGGCCACGCGAGTCGCGATCAACCTGCCCTTCGGCGAGGATCCGGTCCGGTTCGAGCTCGGCTTCTCCGCACCTGACGACCCCTTCGCCGTCACGGTAATGGGCATCGGCGGGGGCGGCTGGTTCGGCCTCGACATTGGCCTCGATGGCGTCGAATACATGAACATCGGCGTCGCCATCAAGGCCGCGCTGGAGATCGATCTCGGCGTCGCCTCCGGTGGTGTCAGCTGCACGGTCGGCCTGCAGTACGAGATCAGTGGCCGCGGCGATACGACGGAGATGGCCCTCACGGCGTTCGTCTGCATCAAGGGTCGGGTTGAGGTTCTCGGCATCGTCACTCTCGCGATCGAACTGTGTCTGGGCATGACCCTGCAGATACCGAGCAGTCCAGGTGATCCGGTCAAACTCGTCGGCCAGGCCACCTGCACCGTCAAGGTCAAGGTGTGTGGCATTAAGAAGTCGGTCAGCATCACGATGCGCCGCACGATCACTGGCAGTCCCAAGCCAGCCGAGCCGAGCGCCCGCCGCGGTCAGGCGCGTGCGGCCGTCGAGCCGGCACTCGAACCCGAGCCGACCCCGATCACCTTCGCTGATGTCATGGATCAAGCCGACTGGACCGACTGGTGTGGAGCGTTCGCATGAGCACGAGTACGACGTTCATTTGGACCCCGGTCGCCAGTGGCGTGACACCGCGAGGGATGTTGAGCGTGACGCTCGTCATCACTCCGCAGGTGTCCTCCGGAGGCTCCGGTGGCGAGGACAAACTCTCCAGCGTCCCGGACCTTGCCGGGGGCAAGTGGTGCTCGATCGTCACGGGCATGAACTTCGGTGCTGCCTTTGAGGTCCCGGGGTCGCCCGGCGGTCGCGTGCAGGGTCCGGCAAAGCGCGTTTCGGCGGACCCGGATGCCAAGGTCTTCCAGACGATGTTCCCGGACTCAACGAAGGTCCGGTCGTACGTCGCCGACGACTACTCGAAGTCCAAGATCCGCTCGGCCGACGTCGCGGGGCTTTCGGCCGCGATGGATCGCCTGCAGGAGCAGGTGTTCGCGGGCTCCCGTGCGGTTCGACCCGAGATCTCGGCCCTGCTTGCCGGCCCGCTGGCTGGCTATGAGGTGAACGAGGCGACGTACGACCAGATCAGTCGTGCGGTCAACGAGGAGCTCGCGGCCCAGAGTTACACCAGCAATCCCGATACGACGACGCCGAGCGGTGTTCAGACCGCCATTGTGATGATGCGGCAAATGGTCGAGCCGCTGGACACCGAGGCCAATGTGCCGGGCATGCTCGATCCGGGCTACGTCGTGCCCTGGCCGGAGTGGGAGTTCCACGAGAAATTCTCCGTGCTGGACAGCCACCCGCTTCTGCTGCGCAAGATCGGCTTTATTGTCGATATCGAGATCGACCCCGCGGATATGCGGGACAAGAGTGGCAACCCCGCGCCGATCCCCACGGGCACCGGCGGTGTCGTCGAGATCCGGATCAACCCGTTCTATTCACCGGATCCTTCGACGACCGACATTCCGCAGGGCGCGGTCGCGACACTCGACAAGTCGACTCCGTTGTTTCAGCCTCGCTTCTCCGGCACCGGTCCGACTCAGGTGGGGTTCGTCGACATCAATCTCGACGGCAAGGAATGGGCCGTCGTCACCAGCGAAATCGGCACCGAGACGATGGCCGCGGCCACTCTCGCGACGGGTGCGCAGCGAGCCGAGGTCGAAGGCCTGCGCACCCCGGCCAGCCCCAAGCGGGCCGGCACTCCGGCGCGGGCCAGCGTGGGTATGTCCCTGGTGCAGCCGCAGTTCGCGCGCCGTACGCACCTCGATCTGGACCGCCAGTGGAACATTGCGAAGTCGGTCGACCCGACGGCTCGCACCATCCAGATTGCGAACGCCGAGGACATCATCGTCGGATACAAACTTGACGTGCGCCCCAGCGGCTTGGGCGGCTGGCTGAGTCTCAATCTGCGCAACGGCATCTGGCGACCCGATCCGGACACCTACGGCGCCGGCACGATTGACCTCGGCCCTGATGAGGGCTGGACCGAGCCCGGCGGCGCATCAGCGACCGGCAGCACGAGCAATGAGTACCGCTATATGCCGGTGGTCAGTGCCTGGACCGGGTGGAGCCAGTCCATCGAGCGCCCCGGCAAGTCCATCGATCCGGACAGCGAGGCCGCCGCGATCAATCCGCTGTCGCCTCCGCCGCCCGGCTTCGGTGCCACGATTGACTACGTCGCACCTCCGGGTGGCGCG